>NZ_JAZKTZ010000007.1:0-375717 GCF_036625345.1 Candidatus Accumulibacter meliphilus
GTCCTGCCAGGCGTGCGGGTCGACATCGGCCGCGTGATCGTGCCCGCGATGCTGGCCAGGCCCGGGTTCCTTGTCAAGAAGCTTGACGCCCTTGCTGGCCACCACAATCGGCCCACGATAGCCGGACGACTGCATCAGGCGATCGATCCAGCCTTCGAAGCCGAGGCCATTGACGACCACCAGCCGCGCGCGCGCGAGCTTCTTCACGTCGGCCGGCGTCGGCTGGTACACGTGCGCGTCCGCCAGCGGGCCGACCAGGGTATACACCTGCACGTGCTCGCCGCCGACGCGTTGCGTGAGGTCGCCGAGAATGCTGAAACTGGCGACCACCGGCAGCAGCTCGACCGCTGTTGCCGCGCCAGGCTGAGCGCCCAGGAGGATCACCAGAGCGGCGGTCCGCAGCGCAGCCGGCGGCAGAAAAATCATTGCCAGCCAGCGCTGGAGTGTGTTGAGTAAGGTTTTTCTCATGCTCTTCCCCAATGGAGTGCTGGACTCGGCGTTCGAATCAGCGTTCGAAGTGCCAGCCCGACCGCCAACGGCTGGCCAGGGGTCCGAGCGGAGCGACGAGCAGCGAGAGCAGATAGAGGCCGCCCAGGGTCAGCACGATCGCCGGACCGGCCGGCAGGTCTGCATAATACGAGAGCAGCAGGCCGATGACGGATCCGAGCAGCGCGACGCACACGGCGATCAGCAGCAGCGGTCCGACATTGCATACCCACAAGCGCGCCGCAGCCGCCGGAAGAATCATGATCCCGACCGCCATCAGGGTTCCCAGCGCGTGAAAGCCGGCGACCAGATTGAGCACCAGCAGCACCATGAAGCCATAGTGGGCGACGGGTCCGAGGCGACTGATACGCGCCAGGAAAGCCGGGTCGCAACCTTCGAGGACGAACAGGCGCAGACCGAGCGCGAGCGCCAGTACGGACAGCGAGGCAAAGCCTGCGAGCAGCTGCAGGGCAGCGTCGTCGAGCGCCAGTACGCTGCCGAAAAGGACATGCAGCAGGTCGACGCTGCTGCCGCGTAGCGAGATGATCAACACGCCGGCCGACAGCGAGATCAGGTAGAAAGTCGCCAGGCTGGTGTCTTCCTTGATCACCGAGTTGCGTGCCACGCCGCCGGAGAGTACCGCCACCGCTAGACCGGCGACCAGGCCACCGATGGTCATCGCCGGCAGCGACAGACCGGCAATCAGGTAGCCAATAGCAGCCCCCGGCAGAATCGCGTGCGACATGGCATCGCCGGCCAGGCTCATCCGGCGCAGCATCAGGAAGACGCCGACCGGCGTCGCACCGAGCGACAGCGCCAGACAACCGGCCAGCGCCCGACGCATGAAAGAAAACTCGATGAACGGCGAGAGCAGCGGGATGCTGGACAGCGTTTCGCTCATCCGGCGTCCTGGTCAGCGTGACAGATCGGGGCATGCGCGTCGTCGCTACGTCCTTCGGCGAGGCGCCGGGCGCGCAACAGATTGGCGTCACTGAGCACCGTTGCGGTAGCGCCGCGGGCGACGATCTCGCGCGCCAGCAGCAGCGTTTCCGGGTACTCCTGACGAACATGCTCGAGGTCGTGCAGGACGGCGATGACGGTCCGCCCTTCGCCATGCCAATGCCTCACCAGCGCCGCCAGGTCACGAACACTGGCTGCGTCGATGGCGCCGTAGGGCTCATCGAGGAGGAGCAGCGGAGCATCCTGAAGCAGGACGCGGGCGAAGTGCGCACGCTGCAACTGACCGCCCGAGAGTGCGCCGATCGGACGCCTCTCGAGGCCGTTCAGGCCAACCAGGTCGATCGCCGCGGCAATGCGCTGGCGCCGGGCCCGGTCGAGACCGCCAAAGGCGCCAATCTCGCGCCACAGCCCCATTGCCACGAAGTCGTGAACGACCATAGGAAAGCTGCTGTCGAGCGTCGTCAGCTGGGTCAGATAAGCGATTTGCTGGCGCTGCACGCCCTGCAGGTGGATGCGGCCTTGCAGCGGTCGCAGCTCGCCGGCAATGCCTTTGAGCAGCGTCGATTTACCGGCGCCGTTGGGGCCGACGATGGCCAACAGGCTGCCGGCGGCAATCTCTCCGTGCAGGTGGTGAACCGCAGGATGGCGATCGTAGCCCAGCGTCAGATTGTCGAAGCGCAGGATCGGCGGGAGCTTCGGTGACCGGTTTGAGGTGTTCTCGGGCATCGCTGACGCGGCGTTCAGTGCAGCGCCCAGAACACCGTCGTCCACAGCAACAGCAGCGCGCCGAACGCCCAGAACAGGCGCGCCAGGGCACTGGCGCAGAGCACCGGATTGCGGGTATTGGCGCCTGCCGATGCGCGCGGGCTTGCAGAAAGAGACATGAGTGATGTGATGCGAGGCAAGGCGAGGCGAGCTAAGGGCATTTGGACGCGGGCTCGAACCTCCCGCGGAGGGCGAATCTTGCCTCGTTCGAAAGGCAAACGCAACCGCCTTGAGCAAGTATCGTGGCTCTGGAAAGCGACGATGGCGACGACTTTCTGGAGGTCGTTCGCGAGCTTCCCAATCGCGCGCTGCGGCGCTGGAACGTGTTACTCCAAAAAACTCTGGCGACGATAGGCGCCCCCCGGGCCTGGCAGCGCGGTACGGGCCGAAGCGACGGCGCTAAAGTTTGTTGCCGACTGGCCGTTAGCGTAGCGTAGTGACGCAATCCATTGCTGCTACTGACCGCTGGCGCGTCAAGCTTTCAGCAACTCTTCGCGATTTCCCAGCCAGCGCCGGAGATGGCGCGCGGCACGCTCGGGATCGTCACGCAGCAGTTGCGTCGCCATCTCTTGCGCCAGTTCGACAAGGTCGGCATCGACTTCGAGGTCGGCGTAGCGCAGCAGTGGCACGCCCGACTGGCGGCTGCCGATGAACTCGCCGGGACCACGCAGACGAAGGTCCTGGCGCGCAATCTCGAAACCGTCGCTGTGCTCGAAAATGATCTTCAAACGCGCCCGCGCGCTTGCCGACAATGGCTGCTGATAGAGCAGGACGCAAACCGAGTCATGGCCGCCACGCCCGACGCGTCCACGCAACTGATGCAGCTGCGCGAGCCCGAAGCGCTCGGCGTGTTCAATGACCATCAAGCTGGCGTTGGCCACGTCGACACCCACTTCGATGACCGTCGTCGCCACCAGCACGTCGATCTCGCCAGCAACGAAGGCGGCCATCACGGCCGCTTTCTCGGCACTGCCCAAACGGCCGTGCACCAGACCAATGCGCAGACCCGCCAGCTCGCCGAGCAAAGCCGTGTACGTGTCGAGCGCAGCCTGCAGTTGCAGCTTTGTCGATTCCTCGATCAAGGGGCAGACCCAGTAAGCCTGTCGCCCCGCGCCAACCACACCACGCACGGCGGCCGTCACTTCCGCACGGCGCGCAGCCGAGAACAGCCGGGTGCGCACCGGCGAGCGGCCAGCCGGCATTTCGTCGATCAGCGAAACATCGAGATCGGCGTAATAGCTCATCGCCAGCGTGCGCGGAATCGGTGTCGCCGACATCATCAGCTGGTGCGGATTGCCCCCTTTGCGCCGCAAGTCGAGTCGCTGCACGACGCCGAAGCGATGCTGTTCGTCGATAATCGCCAGGCCGAGGCGGGCAAAATCCAGGCCTTCCTGGATCAGGGCATGTGTTCCGACAACCAGTTGCGCCGTCGTCGCCGCCTGCTGTCGCAGCGTCCGCCGGTTCTTCGCACCGAGACGACCCGACAGGCACAGCACTTCGACGCCAAGCGGCTCCAGCCAGGCGCTCAGTTTGAGGAAGTGCTGCTCGGCGAGAATTTCGGTCGGGGCCATGAAGGCCGCCTGATAACCCGCCTCAATGGTCTGGCAAATAGCCAGTGCGGCGACGATCGTCTTGCCACAGCCGACATCGCCCTGCAGCAGGCGCTGCATCGGGAAGGGCTGCTCGAGGTCGGCGGCAATTTCGGCAGCAACGCGCTGCTGCGCACCGGTCAGCGGAAAAGGCAACACCGCCAGCAGACTCTCTGCCAGCCGGCCGGCTGCGCGCAGCAGCGGCGCTCCCTTGCGCCGGCGCGCCAGATAGGCACGGCGCAGCGACAGCTGCTGCGCCAACAGCTCGTCGAACTTGATCCGCCGCCACGCCGGATGGCTGCGACTCTGCAGCGTGGCTGCGGCAAGCTCGGGCGGCGGCGAATGCAACAGGCCCACCGCCGCCGCCAGGGCAGGCAGGCGATGCGTCGCGCACCAAGTGGCGTCGAGGAGCTCGCCGAGATCGACCTCGCGCAGGGCGCGCGCAATGAGTTTGCGCAAGGCCCCCTGCGCCAGCCCGGCGGTGGTCGGATAAACGGGGGTCAGCGACTGCGGTAGGGCGTCATCGGTGCTCGGCGAATCCTGAGCATTCAGGATGCGGTAGCGTGGATGTACCATCTCGAGCCCGAGGAAACCGTCACGGATCTCGCCGAAGACGCGCAGCCGTAGTCGATGCCGACGCGCGTTCTCGAAAGCCCGCTGCTGGCTGCCGTAGAAGCTCAGAAAGCGCAGGCGAAGAAGGCTCTGTTGGTCCCCACCCACGCTGACGTCACCGACATCGCTGACGGTGACCAGCAACTGACGGCGCGGCGCCATGCTGACCACGCTATCGACGACCAACACCTCGATCTGCAGCGGCACGCCCAGCGGCGCCTCGGCGACGGCCGTGACGCGCGTTTCGTCCTCGTAGCGCAGGGGCAGGTGCAGGACGAGGTCTTCGCGCCGCTCGAGACCCAGCTTGTGCAGCCGGCTCCTGATCGCTGGCGGCGCGTCGATCTCGTCCGCAGGCGGCATCAGCCGCCGAGGACCAGCACCGCGTCGGCCTCGACCAGGCCGTTGCGCGGCAGAGCCGCGACGCCAACCGCAGCGCGCGCCGGAAAAGGCTCCGCGAAATAGCTTTTCATCGCCTCATTGACCTTCGCAAAGTGCGCCAGATCGGTCAGGTAAACATTCAGTTTGACGGCGTCGGCCAGCGAACCGCCGGACGCTTCGGCGACTGCCTTGAGGTTGTCGAAGACGCGCACGATTTGCGCATCGATTCCTTCGACAAGGTCCATACTCACCGGGTCGAGGCCGATCTGACCAGACAGATAGACCGTATTGCCAACTCTTACCGCTTGCGAGTAGGTGCCGATGGCCGCCGGCGCAGCGGTGGTCGAGATGATTTTTCTTGCCATGGTGGTGTCCTCTAAAATGCTTCGACTTTAAATGGGAGAGTGTAAATGAGCACTGCGATCATCACCAATCTCGAAAAACTGCTCGGCGGTCCGCGCGACGGCGCCCTGCTCCGCTATTCGCTGGGCAACGAGCACCTGAAGGCCGGCGATTTCCAACAGGCGGCCGGGCGCTTGCGGGAAGCGGTCGAACTTGACGCAACCTACTCCGCCGCCTGGAAGCTGCTCGGCAAAGCACTGAGCGAAGACGCTCACCCGCAGGAAGCCCTGGCTGCCTATGAACAGGGAATCGTCGTCGCCGAAGGAAAAGGCGACGTTCAGGCTGCCAGGGAAATGCGTGTTTTCGCCCGCCGCCTGCAGCAACAACTGCGAGCGACAGGCGCCTGAAAGAGTCTAGGGCTTGCCGAACCTGCGTACCGTACTCGGCGCATCGATGCCCAGCTTCTTGAGTTGCCGGCGAGCAGCCTCGGCCTCGCTGCGATTCTTGAAAGGGCCGATCTGCAAGCGCGCCTCGACCATCGAGGGAATTCCTTCCTGCGCCAGTCGTGCCTGCCATTCCTCGGCCAGAGCCAGATCAGAGAACAGCCCCGACTGCACGATGAAGCCGGAAACAAGCCGTACCGCAACGGCGGGAGGCGTTTCGACCAGCGGCGGCGGCGTAGCCATGCTGGCAGAGTTCTCTGAGGGCCTTCTGGCCGGAGGCGGCAAAGCCGGCGTGGCGGCCACCTGCGGCGGTGGAGGCGGAGGCGTTGCGGGACGTGCGCCTGGCTCATCGCCTGCGCCGTCACCGGCTTTCGACAGCGGCCGCGTGTGCGTGCCGCCGGCATACTTTTTCTTGGCAGGGCTTTCAGTGCCAGGGGCGCTCGCGACTTCGCTGGCAGATTCAGGAGCGGCCGGCTCGCTGCTTACGGCGCTGCTTACGGCGTGCTCTTCAACGGGCGCTGCAAGCGGCGTTTCAGCCGCCGTGAGCGGCTGCACGGGCTCGTTTTTCCTGACCGGTACCGGTTCGGTGAACTGCTGTCCGGTCAGCGAATCATCCGGCGCGTTGGCATGGTCGAACAGGGCCAGCACGCCAAGCAGTGCCAGAACCATCAGACCGGCAAGCCCCATCCGCCAAAGCAGTGTGCGTTTGAGATCGGAACTCGCCTCGACCACTGGCTGAGCTCGGCCCGCGGCCGGCGCAACTTCAGCGCCTCCGGCCTTGGCCTTAGTCCCCTGTCGAGCCACCATCTGCCACCCCTGCTCTTCGGTTAACTGCCGTCGTTGCGATTGCGCACCAGAGCCACCACCAGATCCGCTTCGGCGCGAGCAATGCCGCAGTGCTGTGCGATCGTTGCCGCGTCCTGCCCCTGGGCGGCCATCTGCATGGCATCGTTGTACAGCGGTGAAGCGGCCTGCGCCGACGACTCCGCAATCTGCGAGATCTGTAACAACTGGTGCCGGAAGTCTTCGCGGGCTGCCAACAAGCCCTCGCGCAATTCGTCGCGCAGTTCGTCGACTGCGCAACGCAGGTGATAGACGTCTTCCTGCAGCGCGTCGATCAGCGCCTGCCCGGGAATTTCCGGCGGCGGCTCGTTCCAGGCGAAGTCAAGTTCCTCAGCGGCCTCTGCCGGGACCGCTGCCGCTGCACTGGCCGCTTCCGCAGACGCGCCCGAAGCGCTGGCTTTGGCCTTGATCTCTGCTGCGGCAGGCACTGGCGTCGCAGGCACTGCGGCATCCACTTCCTGGATGCCGGTATAAGCTGCCAGCGCTGACTGCGCAAGCTGCGGTGGTATGGCGGAGACGCTGCGTTCGTTCTGCAAGCGACGCATGCGCAGAAAAAGGACGACGATGTAAGACAGCAGTAGCACGATGACCAGAATCAAGCCTTCACGCCAGCCCGCATTGCCCAGTAGCTCGAAATCCATGGCGCGCCCTAGTGACTGTGTTTGCCAGACATTATCCCGGAAACCGCCGTTGACCGCTCACTTAGCCGCAGCGCCAACTGCCCTGCCGCAATTATGCCATATACCTGGACTCTACAAAGGAACTTCTTAGGCGACTGCCGGAAATCTAGCGCATGGACTCGAACAGCCCGGCGGCGCCCATGCCAGTGCCAATGCACATGGTCACCATGCCATAACGTTGCCTGGTGCGCTGCAGTCCATGCATCAGCGTCGCCGTTCTGACGGCGCCGGTTGCTCCCAGTGGGTGGCCCAGGGCAATCGCCCCGCCGAGGGGATTGACTTTCGCCGGATCGAGCTCGAGCGTACGCATCACGGCCAGCGCCTGCGCGGCAAAGGCCTCGTTGAGCTCGAACCAGTCCACGTCGTCCTGATGGACTCCGGCTTGCTTGAGCACCCGCGGGATCGCCTCGACCGGGCCAATGCCCATGATTTCCGGCGCCACGCCCGCCACCGCAAAGCCCGCAAAGCGCGCCAGCGGCTGCAGATTGAACTGTTTGAGGATTTTTTCCGATACCACCAGCACTGCCGCTGCGCCGTCGGACATTTGCGAACTGTTACCGGCGGTGACCGAGCCGCGCGCGGCGAACGCCGGCCGCAAGCGAGCGAGCCGCTCGACGCTGCTGTCGGAACGTGGGCCTTCGTCGTTCTCAGCCATAAACTCCTTGACCTGCACGTCGCCGGTCTGCAGATTCGGCAGCCGTGCAGTCACCGCGTATGGCGAAATCTCGGCCTTGAAATGGCCAGCGGCGATCGCCGCGCAGGCTTTCTGGTGCGAGGCCACTGCAAAGGCATCCTGATCGTCGCGCGAAATCTTCCACTGTGCGGCGACCTTTTCAGCGGTGAGGCCCATCCCGAAAGCAATCGCGTAGTTCTCGTCCTTCGCGAAGATCGCCGGGTTGAGAGCGATCTTGTTGCCCATGATCTGGTTCATCAGGGACATCGTTTCGGTGCCGGCAGCGATCATCACGTCGGCTTCGCCGAGACGAATGCGGTCCGCCGCCATGGCCACCGCCTGCACGCCGGAAGCGCAGAAGCGGTTCACGGTCACCCCGGGGACGGTATTCGGCATACCGGCCAGCAGCAGGCCGATACGCGCGACGTTCATTCCCTGCTCGGCTTCGGGCATGGCGCAGCCGACGACCACGTCCTCGACCAACGCCGGGTCAATCGCCGGCACCTGTGCCAGCACCGAGGTGATGGCGTGGGCCAGCATGTCGTCGGGACGAACGTGCCCGAGCATGCCCTTGCGCCGGCCCACGGGCAGCCGCGTCGCAGCGACAATGTAAGCGTCCTGAATCTGTTTACTCATGATCTGTTCTCCTTGCTCGCGCAGTTGCCGAGTTAGTTGCGTAGCGGCTTGCCGGTGGTCAGCATGTGCTGGATGCGCTGCTGCGTTTTCTCGTTCTTCAGCAGTTCGACGAAGAGCTGGCGCTCGACACTCAACAACCACTGCTCGTCGACCTGCGATCCGGTCTCGACATCGCCACCGCACAGCGCCGTGGCTGCTGCCTTGGCGACCGTGTAGTCGTGTGCCGAAATCATGCCGCCTTCCTTCATGTTGAGCAGCATCATTTCGCAGTTGGCGATACCGGTGCGACCGGCGACCTTGATCTGACGCGGCGACAGGCGCGGGTAATAGCCCGCCTCGGCAAGTCCGCGCGCCTCGCGCAGCGCGACATAAAGCAGCTCCTTGGCGTTGAAGACAATCTTGTCCGAGTCGACGGCGAAGCCAAGTTCCCTGGCCTGCGCGCCACTCTTCGATACTGTCGCCATGGCGACGGTCATGAACACCGGCTGGATGAACTCGAAAGGGTCGTTTCCGGCGCTCTTCGCCGCATGCTGTGCGGCATGGATGGCAAACTCCTTGCAGCCACCGCCAGCCGGGATCAGACCGACACCGGCTTCGACCAGCCCGATGTAGCTCTCCAGTGCAATCACCCGCTTGGCAGCATGCATCAGGAACTCACAGCCGCCGCCAAGAGCCATGCCCTGGACGGCGGCGACCACCGGCACCGTGGCGTACTTTAGCGCCATCGACGTGTTCTGGAACTCGGCGACGTATTTTTCGAGCAGCTCGAACTGACCCGCGGCGATGGCTTCGCTGACTTCCTTGAGGTTGGCACCAAAGGCGAATGGCGCCTCGTGCCAAAGCACCAGGCCACGGTAGCCGGCCTCCGCACGAGCCACGGCTTCCTGCAAGCCGACGATCACCTCACGTCCGAGGGTATGGTTCCTGGTCTTGATGCTGACAATGGCGATGCCGTCGTCGAGCTGCGGCAGCGTCCACAAACGAACACCGTCGTTCTCCCAGACCGTCGCACCGCTAAACGCGGTTTCACTCAATACCCGTTCGGGGAATATCTGTCGCTGATAGACGGGCAGCGCCGAACGCGTTTGATAGCTGTCGGCGCTCGCCGAGTAGGAGCCTTGAGGCGTGTGCACGCCCTTTTCGGCGACCTGGCCAAAGACCCACCCCGGCAGCGCCGCCGGACTCATCGCCTGGCCAGCATCGACGTCGGCCTTGACGGCTGCGGCGATTGCCTGCCAGCCCGCCGCCTGCCAGCTTTCGAACGGCCCCTGCGCCCAGCCAAAACCCCAACGCATGGCGAAATCGAGATCGCGGGCGTTATCGGCAATTTCAGCAAGGTGGAAAGCGGCGTAGTGGAAGATATCGCGGAAAATCGCCCACAGGAACTGTGCCTGTGGATGCGCACTGGCGCGCAACTGCGCGAACTTCTCGGCCGGATCGCGGTTCTTGAGGATCGCCAGTACTTCCGGATCAATCTCGGCGGCCGTTTCGCGATAATCCTGAGCCGCCAGGTCGAGCACCTTGATCGCCCGACCGTCCTTCCGGAAAATCCCGCAGCGCGTCTTCTGACCGAGCGCGCCCTTGCCGATCAGCGCCGACAGCCAGGCGGGAACGGCGTAATAGCCGTGCCAGGGATCGTCGGGCAAGCTGTCCTGCATGGTCTTGATGACATGCGCCAGCGTGTCAAGGCCGACGACATCGGCAGTGCGATAGGTGGCGCTCTTCGGGCGCCCGATGAGCGGACCGGTGAGCGCATCGACGACGTCGAAACCCAGGCCGAGGCGTTCGGTGTGGTGCATCACCGCCAGGATCGAGAAGACGCCCACCCGATTGGCGATGAAGTTCGGCGTATCGCGAGCGCGCACGATACCCTTGCCGAGCCGCGAGACCAGCCATGATTCGAGATTGTCGAGCAGCGCCGGGTCGGTGCTCTGCGTGGCGATCAGTTCGACCAAGTGCATGTAGCGCGGCGGATTGAAGAAATGGATACCGCAGAAACGCGAACGCAAAGCCTCAGGCAAGCCTTCGGAGAGACGATTGATCGACAGACCCGAGGTGTTTGAAGCGATGATCGCATCTGGCGCGATGAACGGCGCGATCTGGCGATAGAGATCGTCTTTCCACTCAGTCTTTTCGGCAATCGCTTCGATGATCAGATCGCAATCGCGTAATTGTTCAAGGTGCTGCGAGTAGTTGGCGGCATCAATGTAGGCGACGCGATCCTTGCTGGCCAGCGGCGACGGCTCGAGCTTGCGGAGTGCGCCGATGGCGCGGTTGACGATTCCGTTGGCGTCACCCTCTTTGGCGGGCAGATCGAAAAGTAGCACCGGCACTTCGGCGTTGGCGAGATGCGCAGCAATTTGCGCGCCCATCACCCCCGCCCCGAGTACCGCGGCCCTGCGTACGATGAAGTTGCTCAAGCTGTCCTCCTGTCTGTTTATCCACGCTCGCCGGGAACACCCCGCCGCGCTTCTCCAAAAACACTCAAACGAACGTTTGAATTATACCCGATACAGTGCCAGCGTCAACAAGCCAAGGGGAGTCGGCGCAACGATCACGCGCCCAACCGCACCCACGCAAAAAAAAAACCCCGGAATCCGGGGTTTTCTTGCGGAGCTGTGCCGCACAATCAAAAAGCCATCGAGTACTGGCCGCCAAAAACCCAGACGCCGGACCCCTTGTAGTTGCCGTTGAGCGTACCCTGGCCAGGCTCGGAGTGGTTGATATTGGCGTCCTTGATATACTCGTACATCATCCCGGCTTCAAAAGTCTGCGCTTGATCGGGCTTCCATTTCGCTCCTAAAGCGTACCAGATGCGATCGTTGTCGGGCATTGCCGACAGACGCGTCTCAGGATTTTTGACCGGCGACTGGTCATAGGCCAAGCCGAACATGAGCGTCACTGCGTCCGTGTACTTGTAATTGCCGCCCAGGGCGACGCGGTAGGTATTCTGAAAGTGCGCCGGCAGGGAGAGCAGTTGCCCGCCATTTTGTGGCCCCGAAGTGTGATAGATGTCGATGGTGTCGATCGAATTCCAGCCCATCCACGACACATCTCCGAGCATTTCCCAGCGGTCACTGAGCTTCTGGGCGACACTCAGAATCGCAGTCTGCGGAAGTTTGATGTCGGCCTCCACGTCGCTCTGTACCCCTACCCTGATGAGTTGCCCAGCAACAAAGTCACTGGCCGGACCGGCCGCGCCGTTAACATTGTTCGTGCCGTCCGCATGGTACTGAATGGCCGAGCGATAGGACAAACCCACTTTGGTCGAAGGCGACGGTGTCATCAGAACGCCGACATTCCAGCCCCAGGCATCGTCCGAAAGGCTCAAGTGAGTCTTGGCTGCCCCAAGCACGGGGGAGGTACCCAGGCGCTTGTAGTAATCGGCCTTGAGGTATTGCCAACTGACGCCACCGCCAAGCGAAAATTTGTCGTTGACTCGATAAGCAATCGAGGGGTTGATATTGATCGTAACAACCTCGAACTCGTTTGACTGGGCACTGCCTTTCCACGGCACGTCATAACTGGTCTTCTGACCAAAAGGCGCACCAATGCCGATACCCAGATACAGGTCCTTGTTCAAGGCCCAGGAGAGGTAGCCATTTGGGACTGCTCCCCAAGCTCCCGCGTCGCCACCATCACCCGCCGCATTAAACACGCCAACCTGCGAATTGTCATTGTCGAACTTGAAAATCGGGCGCGCCAGTACCAATCCTCCCGAAGCCTCGCGCGCCTTGAGTTGCGTCATTCCGGCCGGGTTGTAGTAGATCGTACTGGCATCATCAGCCTTGGCTGCCGAACCGGCGTAAGCGTTACCCAGACCACTGCCCTGGGAAAACAAGCTAAACCCGGCCGCGCTCGCTGTCCCCGAAAACGCGACCAGCAACAATGCCGGCAGCAACTTCATGGAAACCTCTTTTGACATTTTCAACTCCCCCATGGATGTGATCTGAATGTGGCTGCTTGGCCACAGTCTAGTAGTGGTCTACAGCCTCATGCTAAGGCCCGATGTCAAAAAAATCTTCCGCTAACGAGCATTTGGCAGCAACTGCTTCTCACCGTGTTGGTTTATTGCAACATAGGTGAGCACGGCTTCGGTGACTTTTACGGTAATTGGCTGCGTCGGATTACGCTCTGCGTAGACCTCGACCCTGACCTTGATTGATGTCCGGCCGGTCTCGATGACCTCGGCAAAGAAGCTCACCACATCGCCGACCGACACCGGCTGTTTGAAAAGGAAGGAGTTTACCGCCACCGTCGCGACCCTGCCACGCGCCCGGTGCATCGCCGGAATCGCTCCCGCGACGTCGACCTGGGCCATGATCCAGCCGCCGAAAACGTCGCCCTGCGGGTTGACGTCGGCGGGCATCGGCATCACCCGCAGAATCGGCTGCTTGTCCGGCAATTGAGCGATGGTGTCAGACATTGCGATTCCTCAAATAATTGAGCGGCCCACCGGTAAACGGCGCGAAGCCGGTACCAAAAATGACTCCAGCATCAGCCAGATCGGCGTCGGCGACGATGCCTTCGTTGACCAGCTGCTGCGTGCGTTCGAGCAAGGGCGCGACGAGGCGCTCGGCAAGACCGGCCGGCACGCTTCCTGGCACGCCCTTGGCCGCTTTTCCTTGCCGATATTCGTAGAACCCCCGCCCCGATTTCTTGCCGAGGTGGCCGGCGTTGAAGCGCTCGAACAGACAGCGCGGCGGCTCCCCATCAGCGCCCGCGAGACTCTTGCCTACGGCCATGGCGACGTCGAGACCGACCATGTCGACCAGCTCGATCGGCCCCATCGGCATGCCGAAGGCGAGCATCGCTTCGTCGACGGTTTCCAGCGCGAGCCCCTCGTCGACCGCGCGCATCGCTGCGAGCATGTAGGGCCCGAGAACCGCGTTGACCAGGAATCCGGGCGCGCTCCTGACCGGCAGCGGCAAGCGATCGATTTGTTTGACGAAGGCCGTGCCACGCGCCAGCATTTCCGTGTCGGCGCCGTCGCCGGCCACGACTTCGACCAGCGGCATATTGGCCACCGGATTGAAGAAGTGAATTCCGATCAACCGTCCCGGCCGGCTCAAACCACTGCTCAACTCCTCTATTCTGAGGCTGGAAGTATTGGTCGCCAGCACCGCGTCCGGCTTGATCACGGCGTCGAGTCGCTCGAGCAAGGCGCGCTTGGCGTCGAGGTTCTCGAAAATCGCTTCGATCACCACGTCGGCGCTCTTGGCGCCGTGTCCTTCGGGGTCGGGAATCAGCCGGTCCATGACGTCGCGCAACTCGCGCGGATCCTTGATGCGCTTGCTGTACGCCGCGTAAGCGCGTTGCAAGGCCGGGGCGATTCGTTCCATTCCCTGATCCTGCAGGGTAACCGTCAGTCCGCGCAAGGCGCACCAGGCGGCGATGTCGCCGCCCATCACGCCGGCTCCGACGACGTGCACCCGTTTGGCCTGGAAGGTACTCGCTTTTCCGAAACCCTTCAATCGCTCCTGCATGAAAAACACGCGCACCAGATTGCGCGCCGTCGGCGAACGAACGATGCTGTCGATCAACTCGGGGGCGGCCAGCGCATTGCCCTGGTACTTCTCCCAGATATCGATGATGGCGTAGGGCGCCGGATAGTGCTCGACGCGCGCGCGCCTGGCGACCTGCTTTCTCGCGGCGCGCGCAACCAGACGCTTGAGCGGACCATTGAGCAGCCGCTGCAGCACGGGCGGACGCCGACGCGGCTGATCGGCGACAATCAGCAGGGCGGCAGCGTTGTCCATGACCCGGGCCGGCACGCAGTCGTCGGCCAGACCAAGGCGCTTGGCGCGCTTGGCATCGAGCGCCTTGCCGGTAAGCATCATGTCCAGTGCCGCCTGGGGGCCAATCCGCTCGGGCAGACGCAACATGCCACCCCAGCCAGGAACGATGCCCAGCATCACCTCGGGCAGGCCCAGCCGCGTCGCGGGCTCGTCGACGACCAGCAGATAGCGGCAGGCCAGCGCCAGTTCGAGACCGCCACCCAGGCAATGGCCGCGCACCAGCGCCAGCGTCGGATAGCTGACCGCGGCCAGACGATTGAAGAGCTGCCAGCCGCGCTCGACCAGCGCGATGCCTTTTGCGGGCGTGTCGAGCCGGGTGAACTCCTGAATGTCCGCACCGGCGATAAAGCCTGCCGACTTTCCGGAACGGAAGATCAGCCCCTTCGGTGGCTCGCTGTCGAAGCGAGCGAGAATCGATGCCAGTTCGTCCATCACTTCGCTGGACAGTGAGTTGGTCGTCTCGCCAGCCTTGTCCAATGTCGCCCAGGCCAGCCCTGCGCCATCCACCTTGAGCTGCCAGTTGCGGTAAGCATTGCTATCGATATTCATGCCTTGTCCTCATGTTTGCCGGTGACTGCCATCAGCTGATGCTCTCGACGAGCATCGCACCGCCCTGACCACCGCCGATGCAGATCGCTGCGACGCCGCGCCTGGCCTTGGCTGCGCGCAAGGCAAGCAGCAGGTGTAGAACGATACGCGCGCCCGACGCGCCGACCGGATGACCGACGGCAACCGCTCCGCCATCGACGTTGAGACGCGCCCGCGGCAGCGAGCCAAAGGCCGCCGGCAAGTCCAGCTGCTCACGGCAGTACGTGTCCGATTCCCAGGCAGTCAGGCAGCCAAGCACCTGCGCGGCGAAGGCTTCGTTGATTTCCCAGAGGTCGACGTCATCGAGCGCCAACCCGTTGCGTTGCAGGATTGGCGTCGCCGCGTGGACCGGACCAAGGCCCATCTGCGCCGGGTCGAGAGCAGCCCATTGGCTATCCGTGATTCTGCCGAGTGGCTCGAGCCGCCACTTGTCTACGGCGGCCTGGGAGGCGAGGATCAGCCAGGCGGCACCGTCGCTGATTTGCGAGCTGTTGCCCGGCGTGACGCGACCGTAACGACGATCGAAAAACGGCTTCAGCTTGCTCAGAGCAGCGAGGTTCGAATCGGCACGCACACCATCGTCTTCGCCATAGACCGTGCCTTGAGTGTCAAGCAGCGGAACGATCTCGCCAAGGTGTCCGGCGGCACGGGCGGCAACGGCTCGCTGGTGGCTACCAACGCTGAATTGATCCATGTCGTGACGCGAAATCCCGAAGCGCCAGGCAAGATTTTCCGCCGTCTGCCCCATCAGCAGACCAATGTTCGGGTCGGTCAAACCTTTCAGCAGAGCGATCACCGGCGACAGCAGTTGTGCCGGACGCAGCTTGGCGAACACAGCGGCCTTCTCGCTGAGCGTCCTCGCCTGCATCATCTGCGCGAACCAGCGCACCATCGCTTCCGAGTACAGCAGCGCTGCGTGCGACAGGGCATCGACACCACCGGCCAGGACCAGTTGCGAGCGTCCGTTCTGGATATTGGCGATTGCCGAATCGAGCGCCTGCATGCCGCTGGCGCAGTTACGCATCACCGTCCACGCCGGCACCTTGTGACCGCAACCCAGGCGCAGGGCGACAACACGGCCGATGTTCACTTCGTCCGGCGAAGGACTGGCGCAACCGAGAATCACCTCGTCGAAATCGCTGGCCGAGAAGGACTGGCGAATCAGCAGCGCGCGGCCAGCCTGTACCGCCAGATCGCTGGCCGAAAATGGCCCGGGCGCGTTGCGCCCCTTGAGGAACGGCGTTCTCGCACCGTCCACCACATACACTGGCTGGAATCCCATTCTGTCTCCTGAGTTAATTCTCGCTGCAAATCAAGGACAGAGGCATGGCGCAAGCGCCGTACCTCCGCATACCGCCTCGATCACCTCTACGCTGCCGCCTTGTGAAGCAGGGCTTGTGCGCGCGAACGGCCCAGATCGTATGGAAAATCGTCGACATGGATGACGATGTCGCGCAGCTCGTTGCGCCGCTTGAGTACTGCGTACTCGGCTGTGGTAACGATGCCGGCGGCGAAGGCTGCATGCGCCAGATCGCGAACGTTGGCGTCCGGGTTGTCGACCAGCGCGCCGGCCTTTTCCGCCGCCCGAATCCTGGCCTCTAGCGGCTCCGCCTCGATCGTCGCCAGCAGGGCCAGTTCGACCGCACCGACGGGTTCGCTAGCCACTTTCGGCAGATAGGTTTCCGCCGTCAGTCGATCGCGCGAAGCAGACGGCTCGATCATCAGCTTGGCCACCTGGTGCCCGATCCTGTCCGACGGCACGTCGTAAGGATGACCGAGCGGGAAAACGATGCGATACAGCATGCGCCCGATCCAGCGCACGGGGAAGTTGGCAATCACGCCGTCAAAAGCCATTTGCGCCTTGTACATGGTGTCCCACATAGCCCAGTGCATCAGCGGTGCATCGGCCTGCTGACGGCCTTCCGCCTCGTAACGCTTGAGCGTCGCCGAGCACAGATAGAGCATTGACAGAATGTCGCCCAGACGCGCAGAGAGCTTTTCGCGCCGCTTCAGTTCGCCACCAAGGACCAGCATCGAGATGTCGGCGAGGAAAGCGAAAGCCGAAGAGAAGCGTGTCAGTTGCTGGTAATAGCGCCTGGTCTCCGGCGCCACATTGGCCGGCACCGAAACGAAATGCGAACCAGTCAGACCCTTCCCAAGCGCACCGAAGGCGTGCTTGACGGTATATGCGGCATGACCAAAGAAAGCCTCGTCGAAGTCAAGCAAGCCCTGCTTGGCATCCGGGTTGTAGGCCGCCTTCATTTCCTTGAGCACGTAGGGATGGCAGCGGATAGCGCCCTGGCCAAAGAGAATCATGCTGCGCGTCAGGATATTCGCGCCTTCGACGGTGATACCGATCGGCAACTGCTGATAGGCGCGGCCAATGAAGTTTGACGGGCCCAGGCAGATCCCTTTGCCGCCGACAATGTCCATGCCGTCATTGACCACCTGGCGAGCACGCTCGGTGACATGATATTTGGCGATCGCCGAAACCACCGACGGCCTCTCGCCGAGATCGATGGCGCCGGCAGTCATCTTGCGCACGGCGTCCATCATGTAGGTGTAGGCAGCAATGCGGGTGAGCGGCTCTTCGACGCCCTCGAAGCGCCCGATAGCCATCTTGAACTGGCTGCGAACGCGGGCGTAGCCGCCGACCGTGCGAGCCGTAAGCTGCGCCATGCCGGCATTCGACGAAGGCAGCGAGATCGAGCGACCTGCGGCCAGAGACTCCATCAGCATCCGCCAGCCCTGCCCGACCATGCCCGGACCGCCGATCACGTAGTCCAAAGGCATGAACACCTCCTGGCCACGCGTCGGACCGTTCATGAACATCGCATTCAGCGGCACGTGGCGGCGACCGATATCGGCACCCGGCGTGTCGCGCGGCACCAGCGCGCAGGTAATACCGATATGCTTCTTGTCGCCAAGCAGCCCGTCGGGGTCATAGAGGTGAAACGCCAGGCCGAGGATGGTGCATACCGGACCCAGCGTGATGTAGCGCTTGTCCCAGGTGACCCGCATGCCGACCACTTCCTGGCCTTTCCAGACTCCCTTGCTGACGATGCCGACGTCGGGGATCGAGCCGGCGTCGGAACCGGCCCACGGACTGGTGAGGGCGAAAGCCGGCACTTCGAGGCCCTTGGCCAGGCGTGGCAGGTAGTGATTCTTCTGCGTGTCAGTACCGTAGTGCAGAAGAAGTTCGGCGGGGCCAAGCGAGTTGGGCACCATCACCGACACCGACAAGGACGAGCTGCGCGTCGACAATTTGGTGACAATCTGCGAATGCGCGAACGCCGAGAACTCCAGACCCCCGTATTTCTTCGGAATGATCATCCCGAGAAAGCCCTTGTCCTTGATGTACTGCCACGCTTCCGGCGTCATGTCGAAGTCTTCGCTGGTGACCTTCCAGTCATCGACCAGCGCACAGGCCTCCTCGACTTCATCGTCCAGGAAGGATTGCTCTTCAGCGCTGAGTTTTGGCACCGGATAGGCGAGCAGCTTGTTCCAGTCGGGATTGCCGCGGAACAGTTCGCCGTCCCACCAGACCGTTCCGGCTTCGAGCGCTTCGCGCTCGGTGTCCGACATCTGCGGCAGGATGCGTTTGTAGGTCGCGAAAACGCGACGGCTTATCAGCGCCTGCCGCCAGGGGCGAACGCTGATCAGTATGGCAATGCTCAGCAGAGTGATGCCGATGAGCACCATGATGATCGTCGTGATCATGGCTGTTTCTCCTGTAAGTGATTCGGGGTTTGAGGCGCCGTGTCGCCCTCGCTGGGCGAAGCGGGTGAAGAGGTCAGTGACTGCAGAGCCGACGGCAGCGGGGCGCGCAGGCCACCGAGCAGAAAGGGCATCAAGCGCTGCGCAAGCCGCCTGGCGAGAGCGCGATCGTCGACGCTGTCAGCAGCGCCCTCACCGGCCCAATCCCCCAACTCACAGCCGGTAAGCACGCGCAGGACGTCCGTGCCGGCAATCGCGTAGGACATGGCACCGAGCATGAAATGCAGGCGCCAGACGAGCTCGGCTTTCGGAACGTCGGGCAAGGCGCTGAACAGGGCCTGCTTGTAGCGGTCGATTACTTCCGCATACTCGCTGGCAAAAAAAGTGCGGATGAACTCCGCCGGCTGGGTCAAGGTGCGACCGAGCAGGCGCAGGAAAGTCATGCCGCCAAGAGAGGAGTCCTCACCAATGCGCAACAGCGTGCCAAAAAAAGCTTCGAGGATTTGCGAAGGCTTCAGCGGCGCGCCAGCGGCCTCCGCTTCGAGTAGGTCGAGCGCGTGCAGCCGCTCGCGATTCAGCCAGCTGAGCCGGCGCCGGAAAACCTCGCACAGCAGCGCCTCCTTGGAACCGAAATGGTAATTAACAGCCGCCAGATTGACCTCAGCACCGGTGGTGATCACGCGCATTGACGTCCCTTCATAACCGTGCGCCATGAACAAAAGCTCGGCGACATCCAGGATGCGTTCGCGAGTATCGTGATTGGTCTTCTGATCGGCCATGAGATCGATGGTCCAAAAATGTTCAGTCTGGAGTGCTTCAATGAACCGCTAGCAACCGAGCCTGCGTGTGTGCCCAAGCCAAGTTCAAACGTTCGTTTGAATGTTAGGGTGAGGGACTGGCAAATGCAAGGCTTTTTTGCATCTTTCTGTACCGGCCTCGCGACCCTGCGCCGTCACAGCAGGCATACTGCAGCGCTGGCCAACCACCACCTCATCACTCACATGCGCCGCTCTACCACGTCCACCGCCGCTCTCGATCGCCCACCAACCGCCGACGCTCACCTCTGGCTGACGCTGAACAAGCTCGTCCCGTATCTGTGGCAGTACAAGTGGCGCGTCCTGCTGGCCCTGTCCTGCCTGTTCACTGCCAAGCTGGCCACCGTTGCGGTACCCCTGGTTTTCAAGGACATGATCGACGCCCTGAGCAGCGAGCGGCAGGTGCTGGTGCTGCCGGCCCTGCTGCTCGCCTTGTACGGCGCGCTACGTTTTTCCAGCACCTTGTTTACGGAGTTGCGCGAAATCCTCTTTGCGCGCGTCACCCAACGCGCGGTGCGGCGCATTGCGGTGGAAGTCTTTCGCCACCTGCACGAACTGTCACTTCGCTTTCACCTGCATCGTGAAACCGGTGGGGTGTCGCGCGATATCGAGCGCGGCAGCCGCTCGATTTCCAATCTGATCAGCTATGCGCTCTATTCGATCCTCCCCACCCTGGTCGAAATCGGTCTCGTCCTGGCCATCCTCTTTGCCCGCTACGACAGCATCTTCGTCCTGATTACCCTGGCTTCGCTGGGCGCCTACGTAGTGTTCACGGTCAAGGTGAGCAACTGGCGAATCGCCATCAGACGAAAAGTCAACGAGACCGACTCGGCCGCCAATACGCGCGCCATCGATAGCCTGATCAACTACGAGACGGTCAAATATTTCAACAACGAGGAATATGAAGCGCAACGCTACGACCAACAACTGGGCGACTGGGAAGACGCCGCGACGCGAAGCCGAATCTCGCTTTCCTGGCTGAACCTTGGTCAGCAAGTCAGCATCGCCCTGGGGGTGACGGCCATGATGTGGCGAGCTGCCGCTGGCGTCGTTGATGGCACGATGACCATTGGTGACCTGGTACTGGTCAATGCCTTCCTGATTCAGCTCTACATGCCACTCAACTTCCTCGGCGTCGTCTACCGCGAAATACGACAGTCGCTCACCGACATCGAGCGCATGTTCGGTCTGCTCGCTGTCAACCGCGAAATCGCCGACGCACCCACCGCCACCATGCTGCCGCCCGGCCCCGTGCAGGTCCGTTTCTGCGCCGTCGACTTCTTCTACGAAGCGAACCGTCAGATTCTGCACAGCGTCGACTTCACCATCCCTGCCGGCGACACGGTCGCCGTGGTCGGCGAGTCGGGCTCCGGAAAATCAACCCTGGCGCGCCTCCTGTATCGCTTCTACGATGTCAGCGGCGGCGAGATCCGCGCCAACGGGAGCGATTTACGAGAGCTGACCCAAGCCAGCCTGCGCGCCGCGATCGGCATCGTTCCGCAGGATACCGTGCTCTTCAACAACAGCATCTACTACAACATCCAGTACGGCCGCCCGGACGCCAGCCACGAAGAGGTCCTGGCTGCTGCGGCAGCGGCTCAGCTGGCGCGTTTCATCGAGCAGCTCCCTGATGGCTACGAAACACGCGTCGGCGAGCGTGGCCTGAAACTCTCGGGCGGTGAAAAACAGCGCGTGGCGATCGCACGCGCGCTGCTCAAGAACCCGCCGGTGCTGATCTTTGATGAAGCCACGTCGGCGCTGGACTCAAAAACCGAAAAAGCGATCCAGGCCAGCCTTGACAACGCGGCCCGCGGGCGGACCACGCTGGTCATCGCCCACCGCCTATCGACGATCATGAATGCGGACCAGATCCTGGTCATGGACGCCGGGCGCATCGTCGAGCGCGGCTCGCACCTGCAATTGTTGCAGGCCGGAGGCCTCTACGCGCAGATGTGGGAACTGCAGCAGCAGGAGGAGGCGGCGCCAAGCGCTGCATAGCACACTCTCGTCCCGGCCGGCGGCAGCACCCGCTGACGAAAAGCCGCCAACGTCACGCACAAAAAAAACCAGGCCAGGCCTGGTTCTTTTGTTTTTATCCGCGTCGGCGCTTACGCCAGCTTGCGAGCCCCGGCCTTTACTCGGCAGCGACCGTAGCCGCCTCGCCTTCGGGCCGGTCGAGCAATTCGACCAGAGCCATCGGGGCGTTATCACCGACACGGAAACCACACTTCAGAATCCGCAGATAGCCGCCATTACGCGTCGCAAAACGCGGTCCAAGCTCATCAAACACCTTGACGACCATGTCGCGGTCGCGTAGGCGGTCAAACGCCAGGCGCCGATTGGCAAGGCTCGGCTTCTTGCCAAGCGTGATGATCGGCTCGACAACCCGGCGAAGTTCCTTTGCCTTGGGCAAAGTTGTTTTGATGACCTCTTCACGCAGCAGAGAGACAGTCATATTGCGCAACATCGCCAGCCGATGGGCGCTGGTACGATTCAGTTTGCGAAGACCCAAACGGTGACGCATATCAATTCCTTCCTGTTCTTGTCCGGCGACTTATTTCTCGAGCCCGGCCGGCGGCCAGTTCTCAAGCTTCATGCCAAGCGTCAGGCCGCGCGCGGCCAACACTTCCTTGATTTCGTTAAGCGACTTCCGCCCGAGATTAGGCGTCTTCAGCAGCTCGTTCTCGGTCCGCTGAATCAGGTCACCGATGTAGTAAATGTTTTCCGCTTTCAGACAATTCGCCGACCGCACAGTCAGCTCAAGATCATCCACCGGGCGCAACAGTAGCGGATCAACCTGCACTGTCTTCTGATACTCGACGGGCAAAGCCGTTCCGGCAAGATCGGCAAACACCGAGAGTTGTTCCATCAGAATACGAGCCGCGGTGCGAATCGCCTCTTCCGGTTCAATCGCGCCGTTGGTCTCGATTTCCATGATCAGCTTGTCAAGGTCGGTGCGTTGCTCAACACGAGCGCTCTCAACGTTATAGCTGACCCGGCGAACCGGGCTGAATGACGCGTCGAGGACCAGCTTGCCGATGCTCTTTCCACCCTCGCCCAAGTCGCGCAGATTGCCTGCCACATAGCCAAGCGACTTTTCCACCTTCATTTCCATGGCCAGCTTGCCACCGGCTGAAAGGTGCGCAATCACGTGTTCCGGATTGATAATCTCGACATCGTGAGAAACCTCGATATCCGCCGCACGAACGACGCCCTTGCCTTCCTTGGCGAGACGAACAACGACCTCCTCGCGATTGTGCAACTTGAAGACCACGCCCTTGAGGTTGAGGAGGATATCGACAACATCCTCCTGAACGCCATCCATTGATGAGTACTCGTGGAGGACACCGTCTATGCTTACCTCGGTCAGCGCGTAGCCGGGCATCGAAGAGAGCAAAATCCGCCGCAGCGCATTGCCCAGAGTATGTCCGTAACCGCGTTCAAACGGTTCCATGACCACCCGAGCATGCACCGGCGACAAGCTCTGCACATCAATAATGCGCGGTTTAAATAGTCCACTGCTTTGCATGTACTGTCCTTTGCCTGATGCCGTCAAGCCTGCCTAGCCACTACTACTTCGAGTAAAGCTCGATGACCAGACTCTCGTTGATCGTCGGCGGCAGTTCGCTCCGCTCCGGATGCGCCTTGTAGGTGCCTTTCAGCGTTTTTGCGTCCACCTCTACCCACGCCGGAAAACCCCGCGATTCGGCAGCTGCGGCCGAAGCCTTGACACGAAGCTGCGCCTTGGCCTTCTCGCAAACCTCGACGAGGTCGCCTGGACGCACCTGGTAAGACGGGATATTGACCCGACGACCGTTCACCAGCATGCCATTGTGCCTGACCAGTTGGCGGGACTCCGAACGCGATGCCGCGAAACCCATGCGATGAACGACGTTATCAAGGCGCGCTTCCAACAACTGCAGCAGCACCTCGCCGGTCACACCCTTGCGACGGTCCGCTTCCTTGTAGACCTTGCGGAATTGTCCCTCGAGGACGCCGTAGATACGCCGGATTTTCTGCTTTTCGCGCAGGTGTACGCCATAGTCGGACAGACGCTGTCCCGATTTCTGGCCGTGTTGTCCCGGTGCATACGAGCGACGCTCGATAGCGCATTTGTCGGTAAAACACTTTTCACCCTTCAGGAACAGCTTTTCGCCTTCGCGGCGGCACTGACGGCACTTCGGATCTAGGTTGCGAGCCACTCTATCTTCTCCTTAAATCCGACGCTTCTTCGGCGGACGGCAGCCGTTGTGCGGGATCGGCGTCACATCGGTGATCGCCGTAATCTTCATGCCGAGCGCGTTGAGTGCACGCACCGAAGACTCGCGTCCCGGGCCAGGGCCCTTGATCCGCACTTCGAGGTTTTTGACGCCACACTCGACAGCCACCTTGCCGGCCGCTTCAGCAGCCACCTGCGCCGCAAACGGCGTGCTCTTGCGTGAGCCTTTGAAACCGGCGCCGCCCGAGGTAGCCCAGGACAGGGCGTTACCCTGACGGTCGGTGATGGTAATGATGGTATTGTTGAACGAAGCGTGAATATGGGCGACGCCCTCAGCTACGTTCTTCTTTACCTTGACTTTCTTGCGAACTTTTCCAGCGGTCTTGGCCATGGTCAGATCCTATTTCCTAATCACTTCTTGCCGGCGATCGGCTTGCGCGGACCTTTGCGGGTACGGGCGTTGGTCTTCGTACGCTGACCGCGAGACGGCAGGCCCTTGCGATGACGAAGGCCACGGTAGCAACCGAGATCCATCAAGCGCTTGATGCTCATCGTGACTTCGCGGCGCAAATCGCCCTCGACGGCAAATCTGCCGATCTGGTCGCGTAAACGCTCCAACTCCGCTTCCGTCATATCCTTCATCTTGGTGGAACGTAAAACCCCAGCAGCATCACAAATCTTCTGTGCGCGCGGACGCCCAATACCGTAGATCGCGGTAAGCGCAATCTCGGCGTGCTGGTGGTTCGGTAGGTTTACGCCTGCGATGCGGGCCATTGATTCACCCCAACTAATCCAAACTTACAGTTATACCTTCAACCGACTGACGACCCATGAATCCGGGTCGCAGCGATCAACCTTGACGCTGTTTGTGACGTGGATCCGTACAGATCACGCGCACAATGCCGTGACGCCGAACGATCTTGCATTTCCGGCAGATGCGCTTCACAGAGGCCAGCACTTTCATTGTTAACTCCTGATTCTTCGGCAGCAGGCGCAGCCAGCCTGAAACCGAATTGTTGCGTAGAGATTCTTCACTTGGCGCGGAAGACTATTCGCGCTCTGCTCAAGTCATAGGGTGTCAGCTGAACCGTCACCTTGTCACCTGGCAGAATGCGAATGTAGTGCATGCGCATCTTGCCAGAGATAAAACCAAGAACCACGTGACCGTTCTCCAGTTTCACCCGAAATGTTGCGTTGGGGAGGTTTTCGATAACCTCACCCTGCATTTCAATTAAGTCTTCCTTTGCCATCCTATTTCGCCGGTAACCCGGAGCCTTTGAAGTTAGCCTTCTTCAGCAGGCTCTCGTACTGGTGCGACATCGTGTAGGCCTGCACCTGGGTCATAAAATCCATCGTCACAACGACGATGATCAATAGCGAAGTACCGCCAAAGTAGAAGGGTACGTTCCACTTCAGGATCATGAACTCCGGTAGCAAGCACACGATGGTGATGTAGAGAGCGCCGACCAGTGTCAAACGCATCAGTATCTTGTCAATGTAGCGAGCCGTCTGATCGCCCGGTCGAATCCCCGGAACGAAGGCCCCGCTTCTCTTGAGATTGTCTGCCGTCTCCCTGGAGTTGAAAACCAGGGCCGTATAGAAAAAGCAAAAGAAAATAATTGCTGCCGCATAAAGCATCACATAGATCGGTTGCCCTGGCGACAACGCGCCAGCGATATCCTTCAGCCAACGCCCCGACTCACCACTACCAAACCAGCCGGCTATCGTCGCTGGAAAGAGAATGATCGACGAAGCAAAGATCGGCGGAATCACCCCCGCCATGTTCAGCTTCAGCGGCAGATGCGAGCTTTGGCCGCCGTAAACCTTGTTACCAACCTGCCGTTTGGCATAGTTGACCAGGATTTTGCGCTGCCCACGTTCGACGAAGACCACGAAAGCGGTAACCAGCACAACCAGAACACAGATCACCAGCGCCGTCAGAGGATGCATCGCGCCAGTCCGGACCAGCTCCAGCAGACCCCCGATGGCACTTGGCAACCCCGCCGCGATCCCCGCAAAAATGATCAGCGAAATTCCGTTCCCGAGGCCGCGTTCAGTGATCTGCTCACCCAGCCACATCAGGAACATCGTCCCCGTAACCAGCGTGGTGACGGTGACAAAGCGAAACATCATTCCCGGGTCCAGCACCAGGCCCGGCTGCGACTCTACCGCCACGGCGATCCCGATGCCCTGAAACAGAGCCAGAGCGACAGTGCCGTAGCGCGTGTACTGCGTAATTTTGCGCCTGCCAGCTTCGCCCTCTTTCTTCAGCGCTTCGAGCTGCGGGCTGGCATGGGTCATCAATTGCATGATGATCGACGCCGAAATATACGGCATGATCCCCAGCGCAAAAATCGTAAACCGTGACAAGGCGCCGCCGGAGAACATGTTGAACATGCCCAGAATGCCGCCCTGCTGCCGACCGAAGAGTTCGGCGAGCACTTGTGAATCGATTCCGGGAACGGGGATGTGCGCACCGATCCGGTACACAACCAAAGCGCCGAGCAGGAACCAAAGCCGACGTTTCAGGTCGCCGAACTTTCCGCCTTTGCTGACTGTGCTGGGACTAGTTGCCAAAGAATATCACCCCTGCCAACTGGTTATTCGGAGACGCTGCCGCCCGCGGCCTCGATCGCGGCTCGAGCGCCAGCGCTTGCGCCAACACCCTTGAGCGACACTTTCCGCGTGACCCCACCCGACAATACGACCTTTGCCGACAGCACTTGCTGAGGCACCAGGTTCGCCTGACGCAAGGTCGCCAAATCGATCTCATCGACCGGTAAGCGCTCGATGTCGGACAGCCGTACTTCAACATTCCGGGAGCCGGTCAGCGACTTGAAGCCACGTTTGGGGAGGCGGCGTTGCAAAGGCATCTGACCGCCTTCGAAACCCACTTTGTGGAAGCCACCGGTACGTGATTTCTGGCCTTTGTGACCACGTCCACAAGTCTTACCCCAACCGGAACCGACGCCACGGCCAACGCGCTTCTTGTTTGTGCGGGCGCCTTCGCCAGCTTGAACAGTATTCAGTTCCATCTCAGCCCTCACATTTCAAGAGATAGCTGACCTTGTTGATCATCCCGCGAACCGCCGGAGTATCTTCGAGTATCGCGCTACTATGCATCCGCCGCAGACCCAGTCCGCGCACTGTCGCACGATGCGATTCCCTGGTGCCGATCAGGCTCCTGACAAGCGTCACTTTCACTTTCTTCTCAAGCATCTCTTACCCCTGGATCTCGGCGACGGTCTTGCCCCGCTTGGCCGCAACCTCGGCAGGCGTGGTCATCGAGCGGAGCCCGTTGATCGTCGCCCGGACAACGTTATAAGGATTGGTTGACCCGTGCGCCTTGGCGACCACGTTGGTCATTCCGATCACGTCGAATACTGCTCTCATCGCACCACCGGCGATGACACCCGTACCCTCCGGCGCAGGTTGCATCATCACCGTCGATGCACCGTGCCGGCCAAAAACGGTATGTTGCAGGGTACCGTTCTTGAGGCTTACCTTGATCAGGTTGCGCCGCGCTTCTTCCATGGCCTTTTGAACAGCCACCGGCACTTCGCGCGACTTGCCCTTGCCCATACCCACGCGTCCGTCACCATCACCAACGACGGTAAGCGCCGCGAAACCGAGAATCCGACCGCCCTTGACCACCTTCGTTACGCGGTTGATCGAAATCATTTTCTCGCGCATGCCGTCATCGGGTTTGTCAGACTGCTGCGGTTTTCTGCCTTGTGGTCTAGCCATTGATTACTCCAATTCTTTGCAGGGTGCGGCGGTCAGAACTTAAGGCCGGCTTCACGCGCGGCCTCGGCAAGTGCCTTGACCCGTCCGTGATATTGAAACCCGGACCGATCGAAGGAGACCTGCTCGATCCCGGCCTTCCTGGCACGCTCGGCAACCAGTTGCCCAATCGCCTTGGCGGCACCGACATCACCTCCGTTGGCTAAGCTCTTGCGCACTTCCGGCTCCAGCGACGAGGCGGCAGCGAGAACCTTGGTGCCACAGGCTGAAATCACCTGCGCATAGATGTGGCAGTTGCTGCGGTGAACCGACAGACGTACCGACTTCAGTTCGGCAATTTTGGCCCGGGTTTTGCGAGCCCTGCGCAAACGCGCCTGTTTCTTGTCAATCATCTCAGCACCCTTACTTCTTCTTCTTCGTTTCTTTGATCACGACCACTTCGTCGACATAGCGAACACCCTTGCCTTTGTAAGGCTCCGGCGGACGATAGGCACGAACCTCTGCGGCCACCTGGCCGACGAGTTGCCGGTCGACACCCTTGATGACGATTTCGGTCTGCGTCGGAGTCGTCGCAGTGACACCCTTTGGCAGCTTGTAGGCAACCGGGTGCGAAAATCCGAGCGTCAGATTAAGCGTGTCGCCCTGCACCTGGGCACGATAGCCGACACCAACGAGATTCATCTTGCGCTCGAAGCCGGCGCTCACCCCGGTCACCATATTGGCCACGACAGCGCGCATCGTGCCAGACATGGCGACTGACTCGGCCACTCCGGCCACCGGCTTGCACGACAGGCTTCCGTCTTCAAGCACGACAGTGACCGCCGGATGCGACGCAAACTCGAGAGCGCCCAGCGGGCCCTTCACGGAAATGCGATCGGACGACAGATCTACCGCGACACCCTGCGGCAGAACAATTGGTTTTTTTGCAACGCGGGACATAGCTACCCCTTACGCGACGACGCAGAGCACTTCGCCGCCAATATGGCTGGCGCGTGCCTTGCGGTCAGTCATGACACCCTTGGGTGTTGACACGATGGCCACACCAAGACCGTTCATGACCGGAGGAATGTTGTCGGCACCTCGATAGATCCGCAGGCCTGGCCGGGAAACGCGATCGATTCGCTCGATCACCGGACGACCGGCGTAGTATTTCAAGCCAATCTCCAGAATCGGCTTGCCATCGTTGGGACTGACGCCGAAATCTTCGACGTAACCCTCGTCCTTCAACACCTGGGCGATGGCAATCTTTACTTTGGAAGACGGCATGGCGACGGAGGCCTTGCTTGCCATCTGGGCATTCCGGATGCGCGTCAGCATATCGCTGATCGGATCGCTCATACTCATATCGTTCTCTCCTGCCTACCAGCTAGCCTTGATCATTCCGGGGACTTCACCTTGCATGACGAAGTCGCGAAGCTTGCCACGACCCAGACCGAACTTGCGAAAGACGCCACGCGGACGACCGGTCAACGCACACCTGTTACGCAGCCGAACCGGGCTCGCGTTGCGCGGCAGCGCCTGCACTTTCAGCCGCGCCTCGAAGCGATCCTCCACCGAAAGGGTCTGGTCGTTCATGACCGCCATCAGTTCGGCACGCTTCTTGGCATACTTTTCGACTGTCTTGCGCCGCTTCTCACCACGGTTGATCACAGAGAGTTTTGCCATTTCGTCTCAGTTCCTGAAGGGAAATTTAAACGCGCCAAGCAAGGCACGCGCTTCGTCATCGGTCTTCGCAGTCGTCGTGACGCTGACGTTCATGCCGCGCAGCGCGTCGATCTTGTCGTACTCGATTTCCGGGAAGATGATTTGTTCTTTGAGGCCCATGTTGTAATTACCACGGCCATCAAAACCCTTACCCGATATGCCGCGAAAGTCACGCACCCGCGGCAGCGCCACAGTCACCAGACGATCGATGAATTCGAACATGCGCGGCCCACGCAGAGTGACCATGCAGCCAATCGGATAGCCGGTGCGAATTTTGAAGCCAGCAATCGATTTGCGAGCTTTGGTGGTCACCGGCTTCTGGCCGGCGATCTTGGTCAAGTCGCCAATCGCGTGCTCAAGCACCTTCTTGTCAGCGATCGCCTCACCCACACCCATGTTGAGCGTCACCTTGGTGATACGCGGCACTTCCATGGCCGACTTGTAGCCGAACTTTTCGGTAAGCTGTGCCACCACCGTGGTCTTGTAGTAATCCAGTAAACGTGCCATGACTACTCCTTAGGCCCCCAACACTTCGCCGTTCGATTTGAAAAAGCGCACTTTCGTACCGTCTTCAAGCAACCTGAAGCCAACACGATCCGCTTTTTTGGTCGCCGGATTGTAGAGCGATACATTTGATACGTGCAGCGGCATCTCTTTTTCGATGATGCCGCTGACGATACCTTTTACGGGATTTGGCTTGACATGCTTCTTGACGCGATTAACCCCGGCGACCAGCACATGCTCGGAATCAGTGCGCTGCAGCACGGATCCGCGCTTTCCCTTGTCTTTTCCAGCAATGACGACGACGTCATCGCCTTTACGAATCTTTTCCATGACCTTCCTTACAGCACTTCCGGCGCCAGGGAGACGATCTTCATGAACCGATCGCCGCGCAGCTCGCGCGTGACCGGCCCGAAGATACGCGTACCAATCGGCTCCATCTTGTTATTCAGGAGGACAGCCGCGTTATGGTCGAACTTGACCAGGGAGCCATCCGTGCGGCGCACACCCTTGGCCGTGCGCACAACCACCGCGCTGTATACGTCGCCCTTCTTGACACGCCCACGCGGCGCCGAATCCTTGACGGTGACCTTGATAATGTCGCCGACACTCGCGTAGCGGCGCTTGGAGCCACCCAGCACTTTAATGCACATCACCGAGCGCGCACCGGTGTTATCGGCCACGTCGAGAACTGTCTGTACTTGAATCATCTGTCACTCCAACTTGGCCCGCAGCAGCGGTCAGTCTTGGAACCCGTAGGGGTAGAAACGCTCAGAGGCGAGAGTCAGCCGAGCGCGAGGAAGGCGGCATTATAGCCGCTCTTGAGGACAAAGCAAGCTTTAAATCGCAACCGCGCGTTCTAGGAGCTTGGTGACAACCCACGACTTGCTCTTTGATAGCGGGCGACACTCCTGGATTTCGACCAGGTCACCTGCCTTGGCTTCATTACTGTCATCATGCGCGTGGTACTTGCTTGAGCGCATCATGATCTTGTCGTAAATCGCGTGCTTGACACGGCGCTCGACGACGACCGTCACCGTCTTGTCCATGCGGTCGCTGACGACGCGCCCGACCAAGGTGCGCTTGCTACTGGTGGTCTCGCTCATTGTTGAACTGCCTTTTCACGAAGAAGCGTGCGTACGCGCGCAATCTGCCGACGCACTTTACCGATCTGACTATTGTTGGACAACTGCTGCGTTGCCAGCTGCATCCGTAGACCAAACTGGGCCTTCAGCAAGTCCAGCAACTCCTTGTTCAGTTCGTCGACCGTTTTTGCTCTGAGTTCACTGACTTTCATGATCAACCTACCATACGCGTTACGAAAACCGTCGGAATCGGCAGCTTCGCAGCAGCCAGCGAAAACGCTTCACGCGCCAGGCTTTCGTTTACACCATCCATCTCGTACAGAACCTTGCCGGGCTTGATCTCGGCAACCCAGTATTCCGGGTTTCCTTTACCGCTTCCCATGCGCACTTCCGCAGGTTTCTTCGAAATCGGCTTGTCCGGGAAAATCCGAATCCATATCCGGCCACCGCGCTTGATATGGCGCGTCATGGCCCGCCTGGCGGCTTCGATCTGACGAGCCGTCAAGCGACCGCGACCAATTGCCTTGAGCCCGTACTCGCCGAAACTCACCTTGGCTCCGCGCGTCGCGAGGCCGGTATTACGGCCTTTCTGCTCTTTGCGGTACTTTCTTCTAGTTGGCTGAAGCATCTGTGGTTCCTGCCTTTCTTACACGTTTCACCGGCGCCTTCGCGTCCGGAGCGGCTCCCTCGACCCCTGCTGCGTCTTCCTGGCCCTCTGGCTTTACCCTCACCGCGACGCGCGGTCGCTCGGCATCCCCGGGACGGGTCGCACGACGCGGTTTGCGTGTCTGCTCGTCGGCCGCTCCGTCCGGAGCCGCTAGCGTCTGATCGTGGCGACTAATTGTTTCGCCCTTGTAGACCCAGACCTTGACACCAATCAGACCATAGGTCGTCAGCGCTTTCGAGGTGGCATAGTCAATGTCGGCACGCAGCGTGTGCAGCGGCACGCGCCCCTCGCGATACCACTCGCGACGAGCGATCTCGGCACCGTTCAAGCGACCCGAGCTCATGATCTTGATCCCTTGCGCACCGAGCCGCATGGCGTTCTGCATCGCCCGCTTCATCGCTCGGCGAAACATGATGCGCTTCTCGAGTTGCTGGGTAATCGAATCCGCGATCAACTGCGCATCGATTTCCGGCTTGCGAATCTCTTCGATACTGACATGCACAGGCACGCCCATGATCTTCTGCAGCGCACCGCGCAGATTATCGATCTCTTCGCCCTTCTTGCCGATAACCACGCCAGGGCGCGCCGAGAAAATAGTCACGCGCGCATTCTTGGCAGGGCGCTCAATAAGAACGCGGCCGACGGACGCGTGCTTGAGTTTCTTTTTCAGGAACTCGCGGACTTGCACATCTTCGTTGAGCATTCCAGCGAAGTCTTTCTTGTTCGCATACCAGCGCGACGACCAATCACGAGTAACAGCCAGCCGAAACCCAGTAGGATGAATCTTTTGTCCCATACTTATTCCTCAGTTGCCGACGGTCAGAAAAACGTGACAGGTCGGCTTGACGATCCGGTTGCCGCGCCCTTTCGCCCGTGCCGTAAAGCGCTTGAGCACCATGCCCTTCTCGACGCAGATGGTTGTGACTTTCAGCTCATCAATATCAGCACCGTCATTGTGCTCGGCGTTGGCGATCGCCGACTCGAGCACTTTCTTGATGATTGCCGCACCTTTTTTCGGGCTGAAAGTGAGGATGTTGAGGGCCTTATCCACCGGCAGACCGCGGATCTGATCGGCAACCAGTCGACCTTTCTGGCTCGACAGGCGAACGCCGCGCAAAACAGCACGAGTTTCCATATTCATTGTTCTACCTCTTTGCCTTTTTGCCAGCGGTATGACCTTTGAAAGTGCGTGTCAGCGAAAACTCGCCGAGCTTATGCCCGACCATATTCTCTGTGACATACACCGGTACGTGCTGCTTGCCGTTATGCACGGCAATCGTCAGGCCAACAAAATCCGGCAATACGGTCGAGCGGCGCGACCAGGTCTTGATCGGGCGCTTGTCGCCCGTCGCGCGCACGGCGTCCACCTTTTTGATCAGATGGGCATCGGCAAACGGGCCCTTTTTAACGGAACGTCCCATGGTTCTCTATCCCTTAGCGTTTGTTACTACGGCGCTGCACGATCATCGAGGTCGTGCGCTTGTTGCGACGAGTACGATAGCCTTTGGTCTTGGTACCCCAGGGGCTGACCGGGTGCATCCCCGCCGCCGTCTTGCCTTCACCACCACCGTGCGGGTGATCGACCGGGTTCATCGCCACACCACGAACAGTCGGGCGGATGCCGCGCCAGCGGTTCGCGCCAGCCTTGCCGATCGAGCGCAAGCTGTGCTCTTCGTTACCCACTTCACCAATCGTCGCGCGACAGTCGACATGCACCCGGCGAATCTCGCCAGAACGCAAGCGCAGCTGGGCATGCACACCTTCGCGGGCAAGCAACTGCACCGAGGTACCCGCAGAGCGCGCAAGCTGCGCACCTTTGCCGGGAATCATCTCGACACAATGGATCGTCGTACCCACCGGAATATTGCGAATCGGCAGCGTATTGCCCACTTTGATGGGTGCCTCCGAGCCACTGATCACCTGCTGACCAACGACCAGGCCACGTGGCGAGATGATGTAGCGCCGCTCACCATCCGCATAACAGAGGAGAGCAATGCTCGCCGTGCGGTTTGGATCATACTCAAGACGCTCGACCTTGGCCGGAATGCCGTCCTTGGTACGCTTGAAGTCCACCAGGCGATAGTGCTGCTTGTGTCCGCCGCCGCGGTGGCGGTTGGTGATATGACCATTATTGTTGCGCCCGGCGTGCTGCGACTGTGACTCGACCAGGGCCGCCACCGGCGCACCCTTGTGCAGCTTCGGATTAACGACCTTGACAACCGCACGCCGGCCTGGCGAAGTCGGCTTGACTTTGACGAGTGCCATCAGAAGCCCCCTCCATCGACAAAGTTAATCTCCTGCCCCGGCTGCAGGCACACGTAGGCTTTCTTCCAACTCTTCCGCCGACCCATCGCGCGACCAAACTTCTTCTGCTTGCCCTTGACGATGGCCATCTGAACCGACTTCACCGAAACCTTGAACAGCAACTCGACCGCCCCTTTTACTTCAGGCTTGGTCGCATCCGGCAGCACGCGAAAAATGACCTGCTCGTGCTTGTCGGCGATAAAGGTCGCCTTCTCGGAGATCTGTGGGGCGAGCAGTACTTGCATCAGGCGTTCTGGATTCATCCCAGGATCTCCTCAAACTTGGCCAGCGCACCCCTGGTGATCAACACCTTCGGGAAACGGACCAGCGACACGGGATCGGCCTGCTGAACTTCCACAACCAACACATTGGGAAGGTTGCGCGAGGCAAGAAACACGTTCTCGCCAAGCTCTTCAGTGATCACCAGTACGGACTCATAGCCCAAACCCTTGATCTTCGCCGCAAATAATTTTGTCTTCGGCGCCTCGATCGAAAACTCGTCGACCACTGCCAGACGATCTTCACGGACCAGCTGGGAAAGAATGGCCGCCATACCGGCGCGGTACATCTTGCGGTTCAGTTTGTGGCTGAAGTTTTCGTCCGGCGTACTCGGAAAGACCCGACCACCGCCGCGCCAGATTGGCGACGACGACATGCCCGCACGGGCCCGACCCGTGCCTTTCTGACGCCAGGGCTTCTTTGTCGAGTGACGGACGTCAGCGCGGTCTTTCTGAGCGCGATTGCCGCTACGGGCGTTGGCCTGATAAGCAACCAAGACCTGGTGCACCAGAGCTTCGCTATATTCGCGACCGAAGAGAACATCAGAAGCCTGCAGGAGACTCGCCTCCTGGCCCTGCTCATTAATAAGCTTGAGTTCCATTTATGCCCCCGCCTTGACTGCAGGACGCACGATCACGTCCGACCCCTTGGAGCCGGGAACCGCACCTTTGAGCAGCAGCAACTGCCGCTCGACGTCGACGCGGATGACTTCGAGATTTTGCTGGGTGCGCTTGGCAGCGCCCAGTTGGCCAGCCATCTTCTTGCCCGGAAAAACACGCCCCGGATCCTGCGCCATACCGGTCGAGCCCAGCGCCTTATGCGACACGGAGTTACCGTGCGTTGCGTTCTGAGACGAGAAGTGATGCCGCTTTATCGCACCGGAAAAGCCCTTGCCGATCGTCCGGCCGGTGACATCAACCTTTTGGCCGACTGCAAAGATGGTGATACTGACCTGGTCGCCAGCTTTCAGCTCAGCGAGCTCCTCGGCAGAAACAGGAAACTCTTTCAATACGTGACCGGCTTCGACGCCAGCCTTGGCCAGGTGCCCGGCCAGCGGCTTGCTTACGCGCGACGGACGCCGCTTGCCAAAAGCCAACTGCACGACGGAGTAGCCGTCGTTTTGCTGCGTCTTGATCTGAGCGACGCGATTGTTCGACACATCGAGCACGGTTACCGGGATGCTTGCACCAGCCTCGGTAAAAATGCGCGTCATGCCGACCTTGCGTCCAACAAGGCCTAGACTCATGTTTATTCTCCTCTGACCGGCTACGATTGGCCGGCGAGCGCTTCAAACAAAACGGGCAGCGAGAGAACGCAGCTGCCCGACCAAAGCCGGCAATTATAGCCGTAAGGCGATCGTTACTGCAACTTAATTTCGACGTCGACACCAGCCGGCAGATCAAGCTTCATCAGCGCATCGACGGTCTTGTCTGTCGGATCAATGATGTCCATCAGTCGCAGGTGGGTACGCATCTCGAACTGATCGCGCGAAGTCTTGTCGACGTGCGGCGAGCGAAGAAGGTCAAAACGCTGGATGCGCGTTGGCAGGGGAACCGGACCACGGACAACAGCGCCGGTACGCTTGGCGGTTTCGACGATTTCCTGGGCGGACTGATCGATCAAGCGGTAGTCGAAGGCTTTCAGACGAATCCGAATTTTTTGGCTTTGCATGTCATATTCCAAAGAGCGATGGGCGGCCCAGCTGGCACCGCCCGAAGTTTTTTTTCAAACTACTCGATGATTTTTGCAACCACACCGGCGCCTACGGTACGGCCACCTTCGCGAATAGCAAAACGGAGACCTTCTTCCATGGCGATCGGCGCAATCAGCTTGACCGTCATCTGGATGTTGTCACCAGGCATCACCATTTCTACGCCTTCAGGCATCGAGATGGCACCGGTCACATCCGTCGTGCGGAAGTAGAACTGCGGGCGATAGTTATTGAAGAACGGCGTGTGACGACCACCCTCTTCTTTCGACAAGACATACACCTCACCCGAGAAGTGGGTGTGCGGCTTGATCGAACCGGGCTTGGCCAGCACCTGACCGCGCTCCACGTCTTCACGCTTGACACCACGCAGCAGAACACCGACGTTGTCGCCCGCCCGACCTTCGTCAAGCAGCTTGCGGAACATCTCGACGCCGGTGCAGATGGTCTTCACCGTCGGCCTGATACCCACGATCTCCACTTCCTCACCCACCTTGACGATGCCGCGCTCGACACGACCGGTAACCACGGTACCGCGACCGGAGATCGAGAAAACGTCTTCGATCGGCAACAGGAAAGGCTTGTCGATCGCGCGCTCGGGGGTCGGAATGTAGCTATCCAGCGCATCCGCCAAGGCCAAGACCGACAGCTCACCGAGCTCGCCGAGGTCACCCTCGAGGGCCTTCAGCGCAGAACCCTGGATGATCGGCACGTCGTCGCCGGGGAAATCGTATTTGGAAAGCAGCTCGCGCACTTCCATATCCACCAGCTCGAGCAGCTCGGCATCATCAACCATGTCGCACTTGTTCAGATAGACAATGATGTACGGTACGCCCACCTGGCGGGCCAACAGAATGTGCTCGCGCGTCTGCGGCATCGGGCCGTCAGCGGCAGAGCACACCAGAATCGCGCCGTCCATCTGCGCGGCACCGGTAATCATGTTCTTCACATAGTCAGCGTGACCCGGGCAATCGACGTGCGCGTAGTGGCGCTTTGCCGTCTCGTACTCGACGTGCGCGGTATTGATCGTGATCCCGCGCGCCTTTTCTTCCGGCGCCGCGTCGATCTGGTCGTAGGCTTTGGCGGTACCGCCATACTTCTTCGACAGAATGGTCGTGATCGCCGCCGTCAGCGTTGTCTTGCCGTGGTCAACGTGCCCAATCGTGCCCACGTTGACGTGCGGTTTGTTGCGCTCGAATTTTCCCTTTGCCATTACCTTATCCTCAAAAACAGCGTCATTTCTTGTTGATGATGGCCTCTGCGACGTTCTTCGGCGCTTCGGCGTAGTGCTTGAATTCCATGGAGTAGGTCGCACGACCCTGCGACAGCGAGCGCAAGGTGGTCGAATAACCGAACATCTCCGCCAGCGGCACTTCAGCGCGAATCAGCTTGATGTTCCCCGGCGCATCTTCCATTCCCTGAACCATGCCGCGACGACTTGACAGGTCGCCCATGACGTTACCCATATAGTCTTCCGGCGTCTCGACTTCGACCGCCATCATTGGCTCGAGAAGGGTTGGCTGGGCGCGACGCATCCCTTCCTTGAAGGCAAACGATGCCGCCATACGAAAAGCGTTCTCGTTTGAGTCGACGTCGTGGTAAGAACCCTCGAAGAGGGTGAACTTGATATCGACGACCGGGAAGCCAGCCAGCACACCGCTAGTAATCGCATCCTGCAAGCCCTTGTCGACCGCTGGAATGTACTCCCGCGGCACCGTACCGCCCTTGATGGCGTCGACGAACTCGTAGCCCTTGCCGGTCTCGTTCGGCTCGATCTTCAGCCACACATGGCCGTACTGACCGCGCCCTCCGGACTGCTTGACGAACTTGCCTTCCTGTTCGACCGACTTCTTGATGCATTCACGGTAGGCCACCTGTGGGGCACCAACGTTGGCATCGACCCCGAACTCGCGGCGTAGACGGTCGACAATGATCTCCAGGTGCAACTCGCCCATACCAGAGATAATGGTTTGCCCGGACTCCTCATCCGTACGCACGCGGAAAGACGGATCCTCCTGCGCCAGACGGCCAAGTGCGATACCCATCTTCTCCTGGTCGGGCTTGGTTTTCGGCTCCACTGCGACGTGGATCACGGGCTCCGGGAAAATCATCCGCTCAAGCGTGATCACCGCGGTCGGATCGCACAGCGTCTCGCCAGTGGTCACGTCCTTGAGGCCGACACAAGCCGCGATGTCGCCGGCGAGCACCTCTTTCAATTCCTCACGGTTGTTGGCGTGCATCTGCAGCACGCGCCCGATACGCTCGCGACGCCCCTTGGTCGGGTTGTAGATGAAGTCGCCGGACTTGAGCACCCCGGAGTAGACGCGAATGAAGGTCAGCTGCCCGACATAGGGGTCGGTCATCAGCTTGAAAGCCAGCGCCGAGAACTTGGCGCTGTCGGACGCCTCGCGGCTACCCAGCTCGCCATTCTCCAGCTCGCCGGTGACCGGCGGAATGTCGATCGGCGACGGCAGCAAATCGATCACCGCGTCGAGCATGCGCTGCACGCCCTTGTTCTTGAAAGCCGTTCCGCAAAGGGCCGGCTGGATCTCGCAAGCGAGGGTACGCGCGCGCAGGCCTTTGATGACATCGACCTCGTCGAGGTCACCATTTTCGAGATAGCGGTCCATCAACAGTTCCGAGGATTCAGCCGCCGCCTCGACCATCTTGCCGCGCCACTCGTTAGCTTCCGCCAGCAACTCGGCCGGAATCTCGCGATAGTCGAACTTCATGCCCAGCGAGGCCTCATCCCAAACGACAGCCTTCATCTTGATCAGGTCGACGACACCCTCGAAGTAGTCTTCCTTGCCGATCGGAATCACGATGGCCACCGGGTTGGCGGTCAAACGGGTCTTCATCTGCGCCAGAACCTTGAAGAAGTCCGCACCCTGCCGATCCATCTTGTTTATGAAAGCCAGGCGCGGCACCTTGTACTTGGTTGCCTGACGCCAGACGGTCTCGGATTGCGGCTGCACACCCCCAACCGCGCAATAAATCATGCACGCGCCATCGAGAACCCGCATTGAACGCTCGACTTCAATGGTGAAGTCGACGTGACCCGGGGTATCGATGATGTTGACTCGGTGCTCGGGGCGGTCAAGCTGCATACCCTTCCAGAAACAGGTGGTTGCAGCCGAAGTAATGGTGATACCGCGCTCCTGCTCCTGCGCCATCCAGTCCATGGTCGCAGCACCGTCATGGACTTCACCAATCTTGTGGTTGATACCCGTATAGAACAGGATACGCTCGGTCACCGTCGTCTTGCCGGCGTCAATGTGAGCGCTGATGCCGATATTTCGGTAGCGCTCGATAGGGGTTTTACGTGCCACAGTAATAGACCTTCACGAATAAAGAGCGATCGTCGCCGCAAGGCGGCAACGCTTTGGGTATGACCTAGAAGCGGAAGTGCGCGAATGCCTTGTTGGCTTCTGCCATGCGGTGAATTTCGTCACGCTTCTTGACGGCACCGCCGCGACTCTCGGAGGCCTCCAGGATTTCGGCGGCCAGACGCTGACCCATCGACTTCTCCGAACGCTTGCGGGCCGACTCACGCAACCAGCGCATGGCCAGCGCCATGCGACGACTCGGACGAACCTCAACCGGCACCTGGTAGTTGGCGCCGCCGACACGGCGACTCTTGACTTCGACCAGCGGCCTGATGTTACCGAGAGCCAGGCCAAAGGTCTCCAAGGGATCCTTGCCGGTCTTGGTCACGATCTGCTCAAAAGCACCATAGACAATGCGCTCGGCAACAGACTTCTTGCCGCTCATCATGATCGTATTGACAAACTTCGATACATCAACGTTACCGAACTTCGGATCCGGCAGAATATCGCGCTTCGGTACTTCACGACGACGGGGCATAACAACCTCTCATAGTCACAATTCAGTTGAAGAACCGGGCAACGCGCCCAGCCCTCCCGGCCGCCCATGGGGAACGACCCTTACTCGGACGAAAATCAAGCAGCCTTCTGGCGCTTGGTCCCGTACTTGGAACGACCCTGCTTACGCTTCTTGACACCCTGGGTGTCCAGCGAGCCGCGAACGGTGTGATAACGAACACCCGGAAGGTCTTTTACACGACCGCCGCGGATCAGCACTACCGAGTGCTCCTGCAGGTTGTGCCCTTCACCACCGATATACGAAATGACCTCGAAGCCATTCGTCAAGCGAACTTTGCAGACTTTGCGCAAGGCGGAGTTCGGCTTCTTCGGCGTGGTGGTGTACACACGCGTGCAGACTCCCCGCTTTTGCGGGCAATTTTCCAGCGCAGGGACTTTGCTCTTGGTACGGACCGCCTCGCGAGGCTTACGCACCAACTGGTTAATGGTTGGCATGCTTCTACCCTTCTATTCAGTGCAGAGACGCTCGTGAAAACCACATGACGTCTGCAAAAAAACCAAGGCGGACCCGATAGGCCGCCTTGGCGATTTCAGTGACCAGCCGACACACTGGACATGGTCGGCGACAAAGACCGGCGATTCTAGGGTCTATCACGCGCCAAGTCAAGCAATCGGTTCGTCCTCCAGCCCTGACGCATGACCCAGCCGAATCAGGCTCATTTGCCGGTAACGCCCGCTTTTGCGGTCGAGGCGGTCAGATTGCGGTTGGCTAGCGGCAAAGAACGGGTGGTGGAGTCAGCCAGGAGGATGCCGAAAGAATTTTTTGGACGGCGGTACGATCGCCAGGCGAGCCTTTCCGAACGCGGCGTACGCCGCGCTCGAGAGGATGTTTCGGGTACGCCTGTGTGAGGTCACTCAAGTTGAAGCAGGAATGGAGCGGCGAGGAGCGCGCGGATTCGTGCTGGGTCGAGCCAGGGGGCGGCGCAGGAGCTTCGGATAAAGGCGATGGCACCGCGCACGCCGAGTTGCTGATAGAGATCGCGTAGCTGTCGGGTGAAGCGTGCCAGGGTATTGAACACATGCGCCAGGCGCATGAGGAGGTGATAGCCTTTCATGGCATTCCAGTCGAGGGCAAAGGCATGCTCGTAGTGGTAGCCCTGATGTTTTTCGACGAGGAAGCCCGCTTCGATGCCCCAGCGGTGGCGGGCGCCGAGGTTGCAGCGCTCATGGACATTGTCTTGGCTGAGCGGTTGGCTGGAGAGCCAGGCGTGGCGCGATGTTTCGGTGACGGTCCTGGCCTGTTCATCGATCTTCTCCCAGCTTTCCTCACAGACCACCAGATTCAGCTTGAGACGCTGACGCCCGTTGGCAGCGAAGGCGTAGTCGATGTCGTTGACCCAGCTGAAGTGTTGTCGGCGTCTTCCCCAACCGCGCTGCACGGCTTGTGGCTTCAGGGCGTGGAGCGCGCGGAACTCCTGCCAGACCGTGGACAAATCCTTGTCCTTGAGCACGATCATGAACTGCCAGTGGGCGCGCAAGCAGCGCCGCATCACCGGCCCGTTGGCGTAGAGGCCGTCGAGCAGGAGCAGGATCGGCAGGCGGGGGAACAGCGTCTTGAGCCGGTCGCTCAAGCGCACAAAGCCGCGCAGCTCGCAGTCCTGCTTTTGCGCTTCGGTATCGCCCAGCGCGTGTTCGAGGAACTCGCTGAGCAGTGGGATGACCAGGCCGTTGTGGAAGGCAAAGCTGGCCTCGAGGACGTAGACGAAGTACTGAGTGTGACGGGTTTCGTCCTTGCCGACGGTACGTTGCAGGAGTTCCTCCGTCCAGAGGGTGTCGCCAGCGAGCTTCTGTGAGCCGTCGATGGCGATCGGATAGCAGTGGTCGATCAGATAGCGACGAAAGTTCTTGCCGCGAATCAGCCGCTTCACCAGATCGACGTGGGCCTGCTCGAGCTGTTCAAGGTCAATGTCGCGCAACAGCCGAAACAGGGTGTCGGCGTGTGGCAGGGTGTCGATCTCCGGGAACAGCAGCTGCAGGTTGGTCATGAACTGGGGACGGGATATTTCGCGGTTGGTCTCGCGCCGGGAAGAGAACTGAAAGACGAACATCAGCAAGCCGTAGAGCAGAAGCACGGTCAGCTTGTGCCGGCGCTTTTTGGGATCTCTCGGGTCGGGAATTTGTTCCAGTTGAGCGAGCAAGGCGGGCAGCTCTTTGCGCAGGAGGCGCATCTGTTTGCTCACGGCGTCCTCGCGGGCCTTTTGTTCCTCGTCGACGGTCGCGAAGGCCGAGCTTCTGTTGGGCAATGGAGCGGCTGAGTGGGGGACTTGTCCCGTTGCGCGCAGCTTCGCGTTCAGTACCTTCTCCTGCCGTTTCTTCTCCGAGCGCAGTTTCTTGATGGCCACGCGTGTCGGGCGACGGCAAGGTTTGCTCATGACCGCGGGCTCCCCGGCGCGGCGCACAGCGCGGCGCAAGCATCCGAGGTCAGCGCTTTGACCCACACCTGGCGGGGCGTGCTGTGATAGGACTGGCCAGGGCGGGCCAGCCCGCGCCCGCTGCTTGCCCCAAGCAACTGCCAACCGGCGGCACGGTAGCAGGTGCCGGCATAGTGACGCGGATCGACGAAGGTCTCCAGCAGCAGGGGCTCGAAGCCCCAGTGCTCGAGCCAGTCCGCGCGTGCGCGGCGCGCGAGTTGCCCGAGCACATGGCTGGCCAGATGGGGTACGCGGACGTGCGGAAAGATCAGGAAGCGGCTGTTGTTCACCACCCGCGCCACGTTCTCGCGGCGGGCCTGGGCCGTCCAGCCGATCCACTGATCGCGCACGGCCACCGCGCGGGCAGCACCGGACAGCAGGACGCAGCCCAGCCGCCGCTCGCCCGCCTTGATGAAGTAGCGCAGCCGGTAACCGAAGGCCCCCTGGAAACCCAGCGGGTGCCAGCGCGCCACCAGCGCATCCCACTGCGCCACCCGGGTCGCGTCGCGAACCACTGCCAGGGACACCGGCGCGAGCGCCGACAGGGCGCAGTGCACCGCCGGCTCGGCAACGGGGGCGACTGGGGCGGCGGATGCCGATGGCGGCGCGCAACGGCGCGGCGGCGAGGGCCTCAACGCAGGCAGTACCAGCAATCCGGCCGCCTGCAAACGCTCCAGGAAATCCAGGCAGGCGCTGATCTTCGCCGTCCCCGTCAGGGTCGTCCAGCCCAGGTGCTCGCACACCGTCGCCGCCAACTCCTTGCGTGCCAATCCCGGCAGCCACGCGACCGTCGCGCAGAGCTCGGCAATCTCCGTCGCGCTGAACACGCGACCACAGTGCACCCATTCCCCCGCACTCGTTGCAAGCATCGCAAAACCTCCGACTGAAGCGCAGATTGATTACGCTCCACCTATCCTGCCAGAAGTCCGCCCGGCCGTCTAGCCCTCTTGTGCGAAGGTTTTTTTTGCCTGCCCACCGCAACGCCTTGCCACTACTGGGCCGGCGTCGTCATGCTTCAGCGCTGTTCGTCCTCGGCACTCTCCTCGGAGGCTGCAGGATCGGCGTCGAGCAAACCGACACCGGCAGCCACGTCTTCGCCCGCGAGATTCTTCTTGCGCGTGTTGTGATAGGCAAGACCGGTACCCGCGGGGATCAGACGACCGACGATGACGTTCTCCTTGAGGCCGCGCAGTTCGTCACGCTTGCCCATGATCGCCGCCTCGGTCAGCACCCGCGTCGTTTCCTGGAACGACGCTGCCGAAATGAAGGAGTCAGTGGACAGCGAGGCTTTGGTGATCCCCAGCAGCACATGTTCGTAGATCGCCGGCAGCTTGCCTTCGGCGACAATCAAGTCGTTCTCATCGAGGAGATGTGCGCGCTCGACCTGCTCGCCCTTGATGAACTTGCTGTCACCAGCGTCTACCACATTCACCCGGCGCAGCATCTGGCGAACGATCACTTCGATGTGCTTGTCGTTGATCTTGACACCTTGCAGGCGGTACACGTCCTGAACCTCGTCAGTGATGTAAACCGCCAATGCCTCGACGCCGAGCAAACGCAGAATGTCGTGGGGGTCGGGCGCACCATCGACAATCGACTCGCCCTTGTTCACGACCTGTCCATCATGAACCAGGACGTGCTTGTCCTTCAGGATCAGGTACTCATGGGTTTCGCCGTCAAGATCGGTAATCACCAGGCGCTGCTTGCCCTTGGTGTCCTTGCCGAAGGACATGGTGCCGGTAAACTCGGCCAGCATACCGGCATCCTTCGGCGTCCGTGCTTCGAACAATTCCGCGACGCGCGGCAAGCCACCGGTAATGTCCCGGGTCTTTGCCGATTCCTGGGGAAGTCGCGCCAGCACATCGCCAACCGAAATCGTCTGTCCGTCGGCGACATTGATGATCGCGCCAACCTGGAAAGTGATGGTCACGGCTTGATCGCTGCCATGCATCTTGACCTCTTCCCCACCCGGCTCGAATAGCCTGACCTGCGGGCGCAGCCCTTTGCTGGGCACCTTGCCGCCGCGCTTGGGATCAATGACCACCAGAGTAGACAAGCCGGTCACTTCGTCAATCTGCTTGGCGACGGTGACGCCTTCGTCGACGTTCTCGAACTTCACCAGACCCGAGTATTCGGCGATGATCGGCCGTGTGTGCGGATCCCAGGTTGCCAGGCGAATACCCGCCTTGACCGCCTCACCGTCGACGACGCGTAGCGTCGCCCCGTAAGGAACTTTATGCTTTTCGCGTTCGCGGCCGCTATCGTCGGTAATCAAAACCTCACCGGAACGGGTGATGACGATCTTCTCGCCCTTGGCGCTGGTGACATAGCGCATGGTCGAAGTAAAGCGCACGACACCGGCGCTGTGCGTCTCGACGTGACTAGCCACCGCCGCGCGCGAGGCTGCGCCGCCAACGTGGAAGGTGCGCATGGTGAGCTGCGTTCCCGGCTCGCCAATTGATTGTGCGGCCATAACTCCGACCGCCTCGCCAACGTTCACCGGCGAACCACGGCCGAGGTCACGACCGTAACACATGGCGCACAGACCATAGCGCGTATCACAGGTTAGCGGCGTACGGACCTTCACTTCGTCGATTCCCAGGCGGTCGATCAGATCGCAGTGGTCCTCGGAGATCAGCGTTCCCTGCTCGATCAGGGTCTCTTGTGAATCAGGGTCAATCACGTCGGCCGCCGTAACGCGGCCCAGAATACGCTCGCGAATGGCCTCGATGACCTCACCGCCTTCGATCAGTGCCTTCCGGGTAACGCCGTTGCTCGTTCCGCAATCGTCCTCGATGACCACCAGGTCCTGCGTCACGTCGACCAGGCGACGTGTCAGGTAGCCCGAGTTGGCAGTCTTCAACGCAGTATCCGCCAGACCCTTGCGAGCGCCGTGCGTCGAAATGAAGTATTGGAGAACGTTCAGACCTTCGCGGAAATTCGTGGTAATCGGCGTTTCGATGATCGAGCCGTCCGGTTTGGCCATCAGCCCGCGCATGCCTGCCAACTGGCGAATCTGCGCGGCAGAGCCGCGCGCTCCCGAATCGGCCATCATGAAGATGGAGTTGAACGACTCCTGCCTTTCCTTTACACCGTGACGATTGACGACTTCCTCGTGACCGAGTTGATCCATCATCACCTTGGCCACCTGATCACCGGTACGTCCCCAGATATCGACGACCTTGTTGTAGCGCTCGCCGTTGGTGACCAGACCGTTGGTGTACTGGTTTTCGATTTCCTTGACTTCGTCGTCGGCCGCGGCAATGATTTCGCGCTTCTGCGCCGGCACCAGCATGTCGTCCGAGCAAATCGAAATACCCGCGCGGGTGGCCAGGCGATAACCGTTCTGCATCAGCTTGTCGGCAAAGACGACGGTTTCCTTGAGACCGCAGCGGCGGAAGGCGGCGTTGATCAGCTTCGAGATTTCCTTCTTCTTCAGCGGCTTGTCGATCAGGCTGAAGGGAAGCCCTTTCGGCAGGATCTCGGAAAGCAGGGCGCGCCCGGCGGTCGTCTTGTAGCGCGTCACCTTCTCCTGCCAGCCATTGTCGTCGTCACTCTCGTACTCGGAAATGCGCACCGAGACGCGAGCGTGCAGATCGAGTTCTCCAGCCTGCATGGCGCGCGTCATCTCGGCGAGATCGGGGAACATCATCCCCTCGCCCTTGGCATTGATGCGCTCGCGAGTGGCGTAGTAGAGACCGAGAACGATATCCTGCGAAGGAACGATGATCGGCTCGCCGTTCGCCGGCGAAAGGACGTTGTTCGAGGCCAGCATCAAGGTCCGCGCTTCCATCTGCGCTTCGAGCGACAGCGGCACATGCACGGCCATCTGGTCACCGTCGAAGTCGGCGTTGAAAGCTGCACAAACCAGTGGATGCAGCTGGATCGCCTTGCCTTCGATCAGCGTCGGCTCGAAAGCCTGAATGCCCAGACGGTGCAGCGTTGGCGCCCGGTTGAGCATGATCGGATGTTCGCGGATGACTTCTTCCAGGATATCCCAGACCACGGACTCCTGCGTCTCGACCATTTTCTTCGCCTGCTTGATGGTGGTCGCCAGACCCATGCCTTCGAGACGGTTGAAAATGAACGGCTTGAACAGTTCCAGGGCCATCAGTTTCGGCAGACCGCACTGGTGCAGCTTGAGCTGTGGACCGACGACGATGACCGAACGACCCGAGTAGTCGACGCGTTTGCCGAGCAGGTTCTGGCGAAAACGACCGCCCTTGCCCTTGATCATGTCGGCCAGCGACTTCAGCGGGCGCTTGTTGGCACCGGTCATCGCCTTGCCGCGGCGACCGTTGTCGAGCAGTGAGTCGACGGCCTCCTGGAGCATCCGCTTTTCGTTGCGAACGATGATTTCCGGGGCTTTCAGTTCGAGCAGGCGCTTCAGGCGATTGTTGCGGTTGATGACGCGGCGATAGAGATCGTTGAGGTCGGAGGTCGCAAAGCGGCCGCCGTCCAGCGGCACCAGCGGACGCAGATCGGGTGGCAGGACCGGCAACACTTCGAGCACCATCCACTCGGGCTTGATCCCCGATTTCTGGAAGCCCTCAAGAATTTTCAGGCGCTTCGAGAACTTCTTGCTCTTGGTTTCCGAAGTCGTCGTCTCGAGTTCGGAGCGTAGGGTTTCCACTTCACGAGCGAGATCGATCGAGCGCAGCAATTCGCGAATGCCTTCAGCACCCATCGCCGCATCGAAGTCGTCTCCGTACTCCTCGACCTTGGCCAGATAGTCGTCCTCGGTCAACAACTGCGCACGTGCCAGCGGCGTCATACCCGGATCGTAGACCACGAAGGCTTCGAAGTAGAGCACCCGCTCGATGTCACGCAAGGTCATGTCAAGGACCATGCCCAGGCGGCTGGGCAGGCTCTTCAGGAACCAGATATGGGCGACCGGGCTGGCCAGATCGATGTGCGCCATACGCTCACGGCGGACTTTGGCCAGCGTCACTTCGACGCCGCATTTCTCGCAGATCACGCCACGATGCTTGAGTCGCTTGTACTTGCCGCAAAGGCACTCGTAGTCCTTGATCGGGCCAAAGATCTTGGCGCAGAACAGACCATCGCGTTCCGGCTTGAAGGTACGATAGTTGATCGTCTCGGGTTTCTTCACTTCGCCATAGGACCAGGAGCGAATCTTGTCCGGCGAAGCGAGACCAATGGTGATCGCGTCGAACTGCTCTTCCTGCGTCACCTGCCTAAACAAATCAAGCAGTGCTTTCATCTTTTGCTCCAGTTAGGAGTGGGGGTGTCAGGGGCCGCGAGCGGACGACCGGCAGACCGACCGCAACGCTCGCCCCTCGGCAAACAATCAGAAACGTTCGAGATCGATGTCAATCGCCAGCGAACGGATTTCCTTGACCAGTACGTTGAAAGATTCGGGCATACCGGCCTCGATCTTGTGATCACCCTTGACGATGTTCTCGTACACCTTGGTCCGGCCATTCACATCGTCGGACTTGACGGTCAGCATTTCCTGCAGCACGTACGAAGCACCATAGGCTTCGAGCGCCCACACTTCCATCTCGCCGAAACGCTGGCCACCAAACTGGGCTTTACCCCCCAGCGGCTGCTGGGTAACCAGCGAGTACGGACCGGTCGAACGCGCGTGCATCTTGTCGTCGACCAGGTGGTGGAGCTTCAAGACGTGCATGTAGCCAACCGTCACCTGCCGCTCGAAACGCTCACCCGTGCGGCCGTCATACAAGGTCATCTGCCCCGATTCCGGCATTCCGGCGAGCGCCAGCATGCCCTTGATCTCGGATTCCTTGGCGCCGTCGAAAACCGGCGTCGCGAAAGGCACGCCCTTTTCCAGGTTGCCGGCCATTTCGACAATCTCACCGTCGCTCAGTTGATCAAGATCCTCGGACTTGCCGGTACTGTTGTAGATCTGATCGAGGAAGCCACGCACCTCGGTTGCCGTCGCCTGGCGGCGAAGCATTTCGCCAATTCTGAAACCCAGGCCTTTGGCAGCCAGACCCAGGTGGACCTCGAGAATCTGTCCAACGTTCATGCGCGACGGGACGCCGAGCGGGTTGAGCACGATATCGACCGGGTGGCCATCCGCCATATACGGCATGTCTTCGACCGGAACGATGCGTGAAACAACGCCCTTGTTGCCGTGCCGGCCTGCCATCTTGTCGCCCGCCTGCAGGCGACGCTTGACGGCGACGTAGACCTTGACCATTTTCTGCACGCCGGGCGGCAACTCGTCGCCCTGGGTGAGCTTCTTGCGCTTCTCTTCGAAAGCGACGTCGAAACCCTTGCGCGTCTGCTCAAGGCCATCGCGGAGCGATTCCAGTTGATGCGCGATTTCTTCGTCGGCCATGCGGATGTCGAACCAGTGATGCGGCTCGATCCCGTCGAGGTACTCCTGGGTGACCGCCGCCCCTTTTGCCAAGCGTTTCGGCCCACCATTGGCCGGCTTGCCAATGATCATCCGCGCGACCCGGGCAAAGGCATCGCGCTCAACGATGCGCAGCTGATCGGCGAGGTCCAGCTTGTAGCTGCGCAGATGATCGTCGATGATCGACTGCGCACGCTTGTCGCGTTCGATACCCTCGCGAGTAAACACCTGCACGTCGATAACCGTGCCGGCGATTCCCGACTGGACACGCAGCGAGGTGTCTTTGACGTCGGACGCTTTTTCACCAAAGATCGCCCGCAACAACTTCTCTTCCGGGGTCAGCTGCGTCTCGCCTTTCGGCGTCACTTTACCGACCAGAACGTCGCCGGCTTCGACCTCGGCGCCGATGTAGACGATCCCGGATTCGTCGAGGCGCGCCAGTTGCGACTCGCCGAGCGACGCGATGTCGCGGGTAATTTCCTCGGGGCCCAGCTTGGTGTCCCGCGCCACGACCGTCAGTTCCTCGATATGGATCGAAGTAAAGCGATCCTCGGCAACGACCCGCTCCGAGATCAGGATGGAGTCCTCGAAGTTGTAGCCGTTCCACGGCATGAAGGCGACCAGCATGTTCTGACCGAGCGCCAGCTCACCCTTGTCCGTCGACGCCCCATCGGCGACCACGTCGCCCCTGGCGATCACGTCACCGACGCGCACCAGCGGCCGTTGGTTGATGTTGGTGTTCTGGTTGGAACGGATGTATTTCACCAGGTTGTAGATATCGACACCCACTTCGCCCGGCCCGGTCTCGTTGTCGTTGACGCGCACCACAACCCGCGAGGCATCGACATAATCGACCACCCCGCCGCGCAGCGCCTGCACGGCAGTACCCGAGTCCACAGCGACCGTGCGCTCGATGCCGGTACCGACCAACGGCTTTTCCGGACGCAGACAAGGCACCGCCTGGCGCTGCATGTTGGCGCCCATCAAGGCGCGGTTGGCGTCGTCGTGCTCGAGGAAGGGAATCAGCGAAGCGGCGACCGAAACGATCTGGCTTGGTGCGACGTCCATGTACTGCACGCGCGCCGGTTCGGCAAGAATGGTTTCACCTTTCTCGCGACAGGTCACCAGATCGTCGCTGAGCACGCCTGCCTCACCAAGCTCGGAGTTGGCCTGAGCGATGACATACGCACCTTCTTCGATCGCCGAGAGGTACTCGATCTGATCGGTCACCTGGCCGTCGACCACCGTACGGTAGGGCGTTTCGAGAAAGCCGTACTCGTTGGTCCGCGCATACAGTGCCAGCGAATTGATCAGGCCGATGTTCGGGCCTTCCGGCGTTTCGATCGGACAGACGCGACCGTAATGCGTGGGATGCACGTCGCGCACTTCGAAGCCGGCACGCTCGCGTGTCAGACCGCCCGGGCCCAGGGCCGAAACACGGCGCTTGTGGGTGATCTCGGAAAGCGGATTGGTCTGATCCATGAATTGCGAAAGCTGGCTGGAACCGAAAAACTCACGCACCGCAGCACTGATCGGCTTGGCGTTGATCAGATCGTGCGGCATCAGATTGTCCGATTCCGCCTGCGACAAACGTTCCTTGACCGCGCGCTCGACACGTACCAGGCCAGCCCGGAATTGGTTCTCGGCCAACTCACCGACCGAGCGAACACGGCGATTGCCGAGATGGTCGATGTCATCGACTTCGCCGCGACCATTGCGCAACTCGACCAGCAGCTTGATGACCTCAACGATGTCCCGTGGCGACAGAGTCAACTGCTCGCGCGCTTCGCCACTGGCACCAGCGGCTTTCAGCTGCTCGAACAAGGCCCGCGCGTCGGCTTCGGTCATGTTTTCGGCGACCGCTCGCGGCCCATGGTTCAACTCGCCAAGAAGCGCGATGCCTGGCGCCGTTTCACCCAAGGCCTCCTTGAGCAGAGTGACCAGGCCCTCGCGCTTGGCAGGTACATGCTTGAGCATGACCTTGTATTCGACGACATCTTTGCGGGCCACACGACGGTTGAACTTCATGCGTCCGACGGCTGACAGGTCGTAACGGTCGTCCGAGTAGAACAAGCCGTTGAAAAGGATTTCAACCGCTTCTTCCGTTGGTGGCTCGCCGGGACGCATCATGCGATAGATGGCCACACGAGCGGCCTGCCTGGATTGCGTATCGTCGACGCGCAGCGTCTGCGAAATGAAACCGCCGCGGTCGAGGTCGTTGATATACAGGGTATGCAGCGACTCGACACCGGACTCGACGAGTTTCGCCAGCAGGGACTCGGTGATCTCGTCGTTGGCAGTGGCCAGGATCTCGCCGCTACCCTGATCGATGACATCCTCGGCGACGACGCGTCCGATCAGGAAGTCATCCGGAACGGCAACCTGCTTGATTCCGGCAGCATCGAGTTCGCGGATGTGCTTGGCAGTGATGCGCTTGTCTTTGGCGATGATCAGCGTCCCGGAGGGATCGTTGAAGTCGAAGCGTGCGACTTCACCGCGCAAGCGCTCGGGAACCAGCGCGAATTCGATGACGCTCTTGCCGAGAATGAACGTGTCGAAGTCAAAAAACTCGCGCAAAATCATCTGCGGCGACAGTCCGATGGCCTTCAGCAAGGTGGTAACCGGCATCTTGCGCCGCCGGTCGACGCGGAAGAAGAGGAGGTCCTTCGGGTCGAACTCGAAATCGAGCCATGAGCCGCGATAAGGAATGACCCGCGCCGAAAAGAGCAGTTTCCCCGAACTGTGTGTCTTGCCCCGGTCGTGCTCGAAGAAAACTCCCGGCGAACGGTGCAGCTGCGAGACGATCACGCGCTCGGTGCCGTTGATGACAAAGGAGCCGGTAGAGGTCATCAAGGGAATTTCACCCATGTAGACTTCCTGCTCCTTGACTTCCTTGATCGTGTCGGGAGTCTCGCGGTCGAGAATGACCAGGCGAACTTTCGCGCGCAGGGCCGAGGCAAAAGTCAGGCCACGCTGGTGGCACTCCTTGACGTCGAACGCCGGCTCCGAAAGCGCAAAGCTGACGAACTCCAGACGCGCATTTCCGCTATGGCTGACAATCGGAAATATTGACGAAAACGCAGCCTGCAAACCCTGGTTCTTGCGTTGTGCTACGGGCGTCGTCTTCTGCAGGAAAGCAGAAAAAGACTCCAACTGGGTAGCCAGCAAGTACGGCACTTCAAGCACGCTGGCGCGCTTGGCGAAGCTCTTGCGGATACGCTTTTTCTCGGTGTAGGAGTAGTTCATGGTCGCTCCGAACTCAGACGGCAAAACCTCTAGTGCGCACCGGCGAAAGTCGCAAGACCCGCCAGTCCGCAACGGACAAAAGCAATATGATTGGCACAGCGACGATTACTCGCGTATTCGACCTGCTTGCGCCACTCATGATTGCGTTTGCACGCTGCACAGCAGTGCGTCGACGACGCAAAGCCGTTTCCGGAAAAGCACAAAAGGGCTGACAGCCGAAAGGCTGCCAGCCCAAGCGCTCGGTCGGAATTACTTGACCTCGACCTTGGCTCCCGCATCCTCAAGAAGCTTCACAAGAGCGGCGGCGTCGGCTTTGGAAATGCCTTCCTTGACCGCCTTCGGTGCGCCATCAACGAGGTCCTTGGCTTCCTTGAGGCCGAGACCGGTTGCCGCGCGGACGACCTTGATGGTCTCGACCTTTTTCTCGCCGCTAGCCATGAGCATGACCGTAAACTCGGTCTGCTCCTCAACCACCGCCGCAGCTGCGCCAGGTGCAGCGACGGCCATGGAGGCGGCCGAGACGCCAAACTTCTCTTCAAACGCCTTCACCAGGTCGTTCAGGTCCATTACCGTCATTGCGCCAACGGCTTCCAGGATGTCTTCTTTGCTAATCGCCATAATCAATAAACTCCAAAATCTGAATATTTGTAAAAGCTGCCAGTGCTGCCTGCGGTCTGCGGTCAGGCGACCGCCTCGGCCTCCGGCTCTTCACGTTGTTTGGCCAAGGCGGCGAGTGCGCAGGCAAAGCCGGTCACCGGCGCCTGCATCATGCCCAACAACTGGGCCAGCAATTCCTCGCGACTCGGAATCGCGGCGAGTCTTTGCACGCCAGCGACGTCGAGAAGCTCACCGGCGTAGCTGCCAGCTTTCACGACCAGCTTGTCATTGGTCTTTGCGAAGTCGTACAGCACTTTGGCCGCGGCGACCGGATCCTCCGAGATGCTGTAAATCAGCGGTCCCATCAGCTGCCCGGACAACTCGTCGAATGGACTACCCTGCACTGCCCGACGCACCAGAGTGTTCTTCAGTACGCGCAGATAAACACCGGCAGCGCGTGCCTGTGCCCGCAAACGCGTCAGATGAGCCACCTGCAAGCCGGTGTACTCGGCCACGACTATCGTCTGTGCGCCAGCCACCTTGGCCGACACTTCGGCCACGACAGCTTTCTTTTCATCAAGATTAAGACCCACAGGCCCTTCCTCCTATCAAGTCAACAGACGGCACATCCATCAGGATGCGCCGCACCCACGGCGACCTTGGATCAGGGCTTGCAGCGACGGCCGGAGCCGTTCGCTGCGAAATCCTTTTCTGGGCACACCATCTCTGCAGGCTGCTTGCACACTTAAACCTCTGGCAAAAACCTTCGGCACCTGCGGTCTTTGACGATCCATCAACGGCACCGGAAAGGCACCGCAAACGGCCCAACAAAGTTCTTTGCCGCAGCAGGTCACGACGTGGCTTGCTGCGGCGCTACGCTTGTTGCTATCCCCTTACACCTACAGGGTGGACGCATCGACGCGAACCCCGGGCCCCATGGTGCTGGAGACGGCAATGCGCAGCAGATACTGGCCCCTGGAGCTTGCCGGCTTGGCCTTGATCAGCGCATCGACCAGCGCCTTCAGGTTGAGCCGCAAGCGGTCCACGTCAAACGATGCACGCCCGATGGTGCTGTGGATGATGCCGGATTTGTCGGTGCGATACTGAACCTGCCCGGCTTTGGCATTCCTGACCGCGGCCGCCACATCCATGGTCACCGTCCCGACTTTCGGGTTTGGCATCAGCCCACGCGGCCCGAGAATCTGACCCAGTTGACCGACAACGCGCATCGCATCCGGCGTGGCAATCACGCGATCAAAGTTCATCACCCCGGACTTGATCTCGGCGGCCAAATCTTCGAAACCGACGATGTCGGCGCCCGCCTCGAGGGCCGCCGCAGCCTTCTCACCCTGCGCGAAAACGGCAACACGGATCGCTTTACCCGTACCGGCCGGTAGAACGACCGAACCGCGAACGATCTGATCCGACTTGCGAGGATCGACACCCAGACAGACGGCGACATCAATCGACTCGTCGAACTTGGCTGTAGCAAATTCCTTGGCCAGTTTCAGCGCTTCACCGACCGCCAGACTGCTTGTGCGATCGACCTTGCCCGCCACAGCTTTTTGACGCTTGCTTAGTTTCGCCATCTCAAAACCCCTCCACGGTGACGCCCATCGCGCGGGCACTGCCGGCGATCGTACGAACTGCTGCATCCATGTCAGCCGCCGTCAGGTCGGGCATTTTCTGCGTCGCAATAGCTTCGCACTGGGCACGGGTCAGCGTGCCGACCTTGTTGGTCAGCGGCTTTGGGCTACCCTTCTGGAGGCCAATGGCCTTCTTGATCAAAACGGTCGCCGGCGGCGTCTTCATGATGAAGGTGAAGCTCTTGTCGGCGAAAGCGGTGATCACCACTGGAATCGGCAGACCCGGCTCCATGCCCTGCGTCTGGGCGTTGAAAGCCTTGCAGAACTCCATGATGTTCAGGCCACGCTGGCCGAGCGCCGGTCCGATCGGGGGCGACGGATTGGCCTTGCCCGCAGGTACCTGCAATTTGATGTAGCCAGTGATTTTTTTTGCCACGCTAGGAATCTCCTTTAGACGGGTTCAAACGCGCTCGTGACAGCGCTCCCCAAACGACAAACGCGGCCCGGGAGCCGCACTACTGCGGTGCGCCACGACTGCCACGCACCGCGACCCACTTTCGGGATCAGGCTTTCTCGACTTGGGCGAACTCCAACTCGACCGGCGTCGGGCGACCGAAGATGGTCACCGACACACGCAGACGATTTTTCTCGTAGTTCACCTGCTCGACCGCCCCATGAAAATCGGTAAAAGGACCGTCCTTGACGCGGACAATCTCGCCCGGCTCGAAAAGAACTTTCGGACGCGGCTTCTCAACGCCCTCCTGGATTTGCTGCATGATCTTGTCGACCTCCTTCTGGGAGATCGGCGTCGGCTTGTTGGCCGTGCCTCCGACAAAACCGGTGACCTTTGGCGTACTCTTGACGAGGTGCCAGGAGTCGTCATTCATTTCCATTTCGACCAGCACATAGCCGGGGAAAAACTTTCGCTCGGAAATGCTCTTCTGACCCATCTTGAGTTCAACAACCTCCTCGACCGGCACCAGAATCTGGCCGAAGGCATACTCCATTTCCTGCCGTTGAATGCGCTCGAGCAGCGCGCGCTGCACACTCTTCTCGAAGCCCGAATAGGCGTGCACGACGTACCAACGCATGCTCATGATTGTCTCCAGCCAAGAACCAGATCGTAGAGAACCCACTCCAGGCCCTTGTCGGTCAACCAGAGAAAGACCGCCATCACCACTACAAATGCGAACACCAGACCGGTGGTCTGGACGGTTTCCTTGCGCGACGGCCAGACCACCTTTTTCGCTTCGGTGGTGGCATCCCTGGCAAAGCCGAAAAACTGACGCCCCGGCTCGGTCTGCCAGGCAACGGCGACGGCCAGCGCCGCTCCGGCCAAGACAGCAAGAACACGCAGGATCATCGCCTGCTCGGCGAGCAGGTAGAAGCCAGCGATGCCGGCGACGAGGAGCAATACCGCCAACGCAAACTTTAACTTATCGGCCATGTGGTCCGCTTTGCTTACTTCTTTGATTACTTGTTGGCAGGGGCAGAGGGAATCGAACCCCCAACCTTCGGTTTTGGAGACCGACGCTCTGCCAGTTGAGCTATGCCCCTGCGGCAGAGACTAGGGGCGCCGACAATTCAGCGACCCCCGTCTTTATTGAACCTACTCGATGATTTTTGCAACCACGCCGGCACCGACGGTACGGCCACCTTCGCGAATAGCGAAGCGCAGACCTTCTTCCATGGCGATCGGCGCAATCAGCTTGACCGTCATCTGGATGTTGTCACCAGGCATCACCATTTCTACGCCTTCAGGCATCGAGATGGCACCGGTCACATCCGTCGTGCGGAAGTAGAACTGCGGGCGATAGTTATTGAAGAACGGCGTGTGACGACCACCCTCTTCTTTCGACAAGACATACACCTCACCCGAGAAGTGGGTGTGCGGCTTGATCGAACCGGGCTTGGCCAGCACCTGACCGCGCTCCACGTCTTCACGCTTGACACCACGCAGCAGAACACCGACGTTGTCGCCCGCCCGACCTTCGTCAAGCAGCTTGCGGAACATCTCGACGCCGGTGCAGATGGTCTTCACCGTCGGCCTGATACCCACGATCTCCACTTCCTCACCCACCTTGACGATGCCGCGCTCGACACGACCGGTAACCACGGTACCGCGACCGGAGATCGAGAAAACGTCTTCGATCGGCAACAGGAAAGGCTTGTCGATCGCGCGCTCGGGGGTCGGAATGTAGCTATCCAGCGCATCCGCCAAGGCCAAGACCGACAGCTCACCGAGCTCGCCGAGGTCACCCTCGAGGGCCTTCAGCGCAGAACCCTGGATGATCGGCACGTCGTCGCCGGGGAAATCGTATTTGGAAAGCAGCTCGCGCACTTCCATATCCACCAGCTCGAGCAGCTCGGCATCATCAACCATGTCGCACTTGTTCAGATAGACAATGATGTACGGTACGCCCACCTGGCGGGCCAACAGAATGTGCTCGCGCGTCTGCGGCATCGGGCCGTCAGCGGCAGAGCACACCAGAATCGCGCCGTCCATCTGCGCGGCACCGGTAATCATGTTTTTCACATAGTCAGCGTGACCCGGGCAATCGACGTGCGCGTAGTGGCGCTTTGCCGTCTCGTACTCGACGTGCGCGGTATTGATCGTGATCCCGCGCGCCTTTTCTTCCGGCGCCGCGTCGATCTGGTCGTAGGCTTTGGCGGTACCGCCATACTTCTTCGACAGAATGGTCGTGATCGCCGCCGTCAGCGTTGTCTTGCCGTGGTCAACGTGCCCAATCGTACCCACGTTGACGTGTGGCTTCGTACGTTCAAATTTTCCCTTGGCCATTACCGGTACCTCAAGACGTTAAAAATTAGTGAATCTACGACACCAAACAGTGGTGCCCATGGACAGAATTGAACTGTCGACCTCTCCCTTACCAAGGGAGTGCTCTACCGCTGAGCTACATGGGCGGCGTGCGCGATGCCTGATGCTGTTCTGCGGCCATAACGTGGCGCGCGTGGAGCGGGTGAAGGGAATCGAACCCTCGTCATAAGCTTGGAAGGCTTCAGCTCTACCATTGAGCTACACCCGCAAAACCATTACCCGAAGCACGCTAAAACAAGACCACCAACAGCGGTATTTTTGGTGGAGGGAGAAGGATTCGAACCTTCGAAGGCAGAGCCGTCAGATTTACAGTCTGATCCCGTTGGCCACTTGGGTATCCCTCCAGCTCAGAACCCAGGATTGTGGCACCTGGGAAAATAACTGTCAAATTGTTTTTCGAGCAGCGCAGGATTATAGACGAGAAGGAAAGACCGCGTACAGCTCTTTTGACACTTTCGCGCACTCAAGGGCGTAAAATCGCCTGCGTCCCTGTCCGTAGCACGAAAAAAGGATCCTCCTGGCGCGATGAGCCCCTCACTGAACAGTCCTTTGCCCAAGCACCCGCCCCTCGCTGAGCATCTCGTGGCGACCCTGAAAGACCGCTTTGGCTCGCGTTTCTCGCAGGGCGAGTCGATTCGCATACCCATCATCCCCTATGGCGTCGGTAGTTCGGTCGAAGTCGGGGTCACGCGCCTGCAGCTGAACGCAGCCCTGACGAGCAGCGGGCTATTAGTTCCGATTGACCCGGGCGACAATGTGCCGGGCATGACGGTGATCCTGGCCGACGGGCAAATCATCACGGCCGACGGCGGTCAGCGAACAAGCGCAGATCGTGCTGGGGATTGCCGGCAGTTTCGGCGGCCAGGAGTTCGCCTGGGCGACGCACAACGAGAACCGTTCGCGCCTGTGGCAGGCTAGCGAGCAGGCCGGCAGCGCGGGCCATGCGCTCATGCAGCCCCTGCCGACATTCCAACGCAGCGCCCAATCCTCCGGAGCAAGACCTTGTCTTCACCCGCACCCGAATCCACTGACGCCGGGCCGCCCGTCTTTGCCTCGCAACTTCGTCAACTGGCCCTGCAACTCGCCGCGACACTCGTCGTGCTGTCGCTGGCCTGGCCATATTACGGACTGCGCAACGAGCCGCTGCCGTGGCCACAAACAGCCCTGGCCATTGGCGCCACCGCCCTGCTCTTCGCCAGTCTCACGCGTCAGGCCTGGTGGTGGCGACTGATCCACGCGCTCTTCGGTCCACTGGCGTGGTCGGCTTCGATGATCGGCATTGACCCGGGCTGGTACCTGCTGCTGTTCTTCGTACTGCTACTCGTCTATCGCGGCGCAGTCGGTGGCCAGATACCGCTCTTCCTGTCCAACGCAGCCACCGCAGCAACCCTCGCCGCGTTGACCCGCGAGCTCCCCGGGATGCGCTTTCTCGACCTTGGCGCCGGCCTCGGCAGCGTGCTCGGTCCGCTCGCCCGGCAGCGGCCCGATGCGCGCTTCACCGGCGTCGAGAATGCGCCAGCGGCCTGGGCCTGCGGACGCCTGCGCATGGCCGGGCTAGGCAACTGCGAATGGCGCTGGGGTGACCTCTGGCGCACCGAACTAAGCGCCTACGACGTCGTCTATGCCTTCCTCTCGCCGGTCCCGATGGCCGCCCTCTGGGAAAAGGCGCAGCGGGAAATGCGCCCCGGAACGCTGTTCATCAGTAACAGTTTCGCGGTGCCCGATGTCGCCGCCGAGCAGGTCATCGAAGTCGACGACGCGCGCCAGACGCGACTGTTCTGCTACCGCCTGTGAGCGCGCCGGCACGACGCTTCATGCGCGCTTCATGTGCGCTTCATGCGCGCACCGAGCGCGGCCGCCACGGTGGCCAGCGAGCAGCAATGCCCAACAATCGGCGCCCCCCCCCCCGGAGACGGTGAAACTTTGCTAACATGACCGATTCCATCACCACCGGAGCCAAAAAAATGTCCAGTAACGATTCTCTAACCGATCCGATGAGCTTCGCAAAAAAAATGTTTGGCAATATGGGCTTTTCCTTGCCGGGCATGGTCACCCCGACGCTGGACGTTGACGAAATCGAGAAGAAGGTCAAGGATCTCAAAGCCGTCGAGAGCTGGCTGAAAATGAATTTGTCGATGCTGCAAATGACTATTCAGGGCCTCGAAATGCAATGTGTGACGCTCAACGCTGTGCGCGCAATGGGCCAGATGGGAGCCAATTTCACGCCCGGTGCCGCTGGCGGAAGCGATGACGCGCAGCCGGGACTGCTCGGCGCGGCAGGCGGCGCCGATGCCCTAAAGCAGGCGGCGATGTGGCCGTGGACCATGATGCAGCAGATGCAGGAACAGATGAAGCAGGCTGCGGCCGCCGCGCAACAGGCGGCTTCAGGCGACGACGCACCGAAGAAGCCCTAAGCACAGGGACAAGCCAGCGGCCGCGGCGTCAGATGATCGACGCCGCGCGCATGGCGGTGATCTCGCTCTCCGCAAACCCTGCCTCGCGCAGGATCTCCTCGCCGTGCTCGCCGGCAGCGGGCGCAGCGCGCTCGACCGCAAAAACCCAGCCCGAGAGCTTCACCGGCGGCGCGTACTGGACAACCCCGTCAGCGTGCACCGCCATCTGACGCGCGACAAAATGCGCATGTTCGAGAGCCTCCGCCACAGCGAGTACCGGCGTCACGCAGCAATCGATGTCGGCAAAGAAGTTGCTCCAGTCGGCCTGTGTGCGACTGGCAAAGAGGGTCTCGATTTCCCCGCGTAAGGCAAGCGCGATCGCGCCGCGCGCCGCATGCAGGGGCTTCCAGTCGGGGCGTTCCAGTGCCGCACAGAAGACGTCCCAGAACTTCTTCTCGAGCGGCGCGACAGCCATGTAGCGACCATCCGCTGTGGCGTATACCCCGTAGCCAGGGTCACCTCCGGTTAGCAGATCGCGTCCGCGCTCGAGCAGGCCGCCAGCACTCTGCATGGCGAACAACGGAAAAAGGTTGTGTGCCAGAACCGCGTCGCTCATTGCCACGTCGACCAGGCGACCCTGGCCACTGCGCTGAGCATCGAACAAGGCCGCGAGAATACCCATCACGGCGCTCATCGCGCCGCCCAACAAGTCGCCCATCTGCAGATTCGGGATCGCTGGCGGCCCCCCATCGACACCAATCTGATCGAGGACGCCCGCCAGGCCAATGTAGTTGAGATCGTGTCCAGCGGTCATCGCCAGCGGTCCACTCTGGCCATAGCCGGTGATCGCGCAATAGACCAGCTTGGGATTGATCGAGCGCAGCGCCGGATAGCCGATGCCGAGCCGGTCGCTGACCCCGGGCCGGAAACTCTCGACCAGCACGTCGGCAGTAGTCGCCAGACGCAGCAAGACGGCCCGCCCCTGTTCCTGTTTGAGGTCGAGGCATAGACCGCGCTTGTTGCGGTTGACGCTGCGATAGAAAGCACTGACCCCAGCCGGGCCCTCGCCGAGCAAGCGCGCGTAATCGCCAGCCCCGTGATCTTCGATCTTGATCACATCGGCGCCCAGGTCGGCCAGATGCAAGCTCGCCACTGGGCCGGGAAGCAGACGGGTCAGATCAAGAACACGCACTCCGCGCAGGGGTGCACCACTCATCGCACTCATCACTCGCCCTCGCAGCGCTCAAGCCAGGCCGCATCCATGTCGATCAGCGCCCCCTTCTGCAGGGTCTGCTCCAGGAACTGACCGCGGAACAGCCATCCTGGCGTGCCGTGCTGATGCGACCACGGCGTTTCCCATTCGGAGACCAGCACCTGCACGCGCGTCACCTCGACCTCCCGGGGCAGCGTGTCCACAACGCTCACCGGAGCCGGCTCCACGCAAGGCATCGCGGCCGCCAGGCGCGCGTGGTCGGCTGCTGTATAGGCGGCAGCGGGTTTGCCGATGTGTGGACAGCGATCAAGCTGCCGCCGCTGGCGGGAAAGCGCGGCGATCGAGCCTTTCAGCCAATAGGTCGGCGCCTTCAGCAGCCGGCCGGCGCCACCTTCACTGAAGATCACGCAGTCGCCGAGCTGCGACGCGGAGGCAGGAGCGGAAGCGCTTGCCGCCGGCGCAGCGTCGTCAGCGAGCAGCGCCGCAGCCAGCAATGAACCGCCAATGATGGCCAGTACGCGCCTCATTCGTAGCTGCGCAGGTCTTCGATCACCTTGCCGTCGTTGGCCAAGGCACCCGCAGCCCGGAAAGCCACCTCAGCACGCAGCTTGGTGAGCTCGCGAATGCTGGCCACCAGCGCCGCCTGCAGTGCGTCCGAGGGCTGCGCGACCTCGCAGTACAGGGTCATTCGATCCTGACCGCCGGCATTGTCGACCACCAGCCGCGCGCGGCCAATTTCGCCATGCCGCGCAACAAGCGCCGCGACCTGCGAAGGGTGTACGAACATCCCCTTGACCTTGGTCGTCTGATCCGCGCGCCCCAGCCAGCCCCTGATGCGCACATTGGTCCTGCCACAGGGGCTGATCCCCGGCAGAAAAGCCGAAAGATCGCCGGTAGCAAAGCGAATCAGCGGGTAATCCGGATTGAAACTGGTCACCACCACTTCGCCGACCTCCCCTTCGGCCACCGGATTGCCGGTACCGGGACGAACGATTTCGAGCAGCACCTCTTCCTCGACGACCAGGCCCTCCTCACTCGGCGTCTCATAGGCAATCAGGCCCAGGTCGGCAGACGCATAGGCCTGGCGAACAATCACGCCACGATCGTTGAGCAGCTTGCGCAGCGTCGGCGGCAGAGCTTCGCCCGAAACGACCGCCTTGCGTAATGAGCGGACATCGGCGCCTACTTCGTCGGCTTTGTCGAGAATGATGCGCAGAAAAGAAGGCGTGCCGACATACGCCACCGGCTTGAGGTCGGCAATCGCCTGCACCTGCATATCGGTCTGGCCGACGCCGGCAGGAAAAACCGGACAACCGAGTTTCTGTGCCGCGCCTTCGAGCATGAAGCCGGCCGGTGTGAAATGGTAGGAAAAAGTGTTGTGCACCAGATCGCCGGCCCGGAACCCGGTGGCAAAGAGGACGCGCGCGAAACGCCACCAGTCCTGGCCACGGCCCTCGGGATCATAGATCGGACCCGGCGAAGCAAAAACCCGCGACAAGCCGGTCATTGGCGTCGCCGTCAGGCCACCGAAAGGCAGTGCCGCGCGTTGCACTTCGCCGAGCTCGCTCTTGCGCGTCACCGGCAGCGTTGCCAGTGCAGCGCGCGAATCGATGGTGTCGGCGGCAAGGCCAGCAAACAGCTGACGCCAGTACGCTGAATTCCTCTTGGCATGCTCAAGCTGCTGCGACAGGCGTCCCATCAGCCAGGCTTCGCGCTCGGCCGGCGAACGCGTTTCCAGAGAATCGTAGTAATCCATGGCTTGTCACTCACACGATAAGAAAGTTCGCGCCAAACAGTGAAGACAGCCCGCCATGCCGCCGTCGAAGCAGACAGCGCGACGCGGCAGCCCACGGGCGGTTCAGGAAAGCCAGCGCTTGCGACGACGATAGTGCTTGACGTCTTTGAAGCTCTTGCGCCCGGCCGACGACAGGCCGAGGTAGAACTCCTTGACGTCTTCGTTGGCAGCGAGCTCCTTGGCTGCACCTTCCATCACCACGCGGCCATTTTCAAGGATGTAGCCAAAGTCTGCGTAACGCAGCGCCATATTGGTGTTCTGTTCCGCGAGCAGGAAGGTCACGCCTTCCTTCTGATTCAGATCCTTGACGATGCCGAACACCTCATCGACGATTTGCGGCGCCAGACCCATCGACGGCTCGTCGAGCAGCACCATGCTTGGCTTGGCCATCAGCGCCCGGCCGACGGCGCACATCTGTTGCTCGCCACCCGAAGTGTAGGCCGCCTGGCTGCTGCGGCGCGTCTTCAGGCGTGGAAAATACGAATAGACTTTTTCCAGCGTCTCGTTGATAGCCGCCTTGCCATCGCGGCGCGTGTAGGCACCAGTGAGCAGGTTTTCCTCGATGCTCAGGTGGCCAAAGCAGTGCCGCCCCTCCATCACCTGAATGACACCGCGTTTAACGAGGTCGGCCGGCGTCAGCGCCTCGATGCGCTCGTCGCGCAACTCGATGCTTCCTTTGGTGACTTCGCCGCGCTCGCCGTGCAACAGATTGCTGACCGCGCGCAGGGTCGTCGTCTTGCCGGCGCCGTTGCCGCCAAGCAGCGCCACGACACCGCCTTCGGGAACGCTGAAGGAAACGCCCTTGAGAACCAGGATCACGTGGTTGTAGATGACCTCGATACTATTGACTCGGAGAAGGATGTTGGCAGTGCTCATGGCGTCTCTTCGCTCAGCGGGCCGCCCTCCCGCAAGCGGGAGGGCTGACAAAGGACTCGCGGTGACGAGTCCACGGCACCTACTTGTTGCACTCCTCAGGCGTGCGCGGCGTCAGGTTCTTCTCTTCCGCGTACTTGCCGGAGGCGAGCATGACCATCGGGCGCAAAGTCTTGTCGTCGGCCTGATACCAGTCGGGGGAAACGAACTCCCACTTCTTGCCGTTCCAGGTCTGAATGCGTACCCACGACGATCCCATGTGGTCCAGGCAGGAAGTCTTCACCGGACGCATCACGCCGGCGAAACCCATTGCATCGAGCGTTTTCTGGTCGAGATCGAGATGCTCGAGACCCCAACGCACCTGCTCGCCGCTCATCACCTTGCCCTTGCCGTAGCGCTCCTGGGCCTTGCGAACCCCTTCGACGGCGAGCATCGCCGAAATCAGGCCACGCATGTAGAGCACGTCGCCGACCTCCTCTTTTGGTCCGGTCCCCTCACCCTTGGCGTGCAAGGCAGCAAGAACGTCCTTGGCGATCCTGGAATTGTGCTCGGCGCCATGCTGCAAAGTCAGCGCGCTATAGCCTTTAGCCCCCTCACCAACGTCTTTGACATCGGGTTCGGCGCCCGCCCACCAGATGCCCAGCATCTTGTTACGCGGATAGCCGGTCGCCTGCGCCTCACGTAGAGCGGTCGAATTCATCACCCCCCAGCCCCAGAGCAGAACGTAGTCGGGCTTGCTCTGCCGGATCTGCAGCCAGGTTGCTTTCTGCTCGACGCCGGGGTGCGCCACGGGCAGCAGTTGCACCTGGAAACCATGCTTCTTGCCCAATTCCTCGAGGACCGGAATCGGTTCCTTGCCGTACGGACTGTCGTGATACACCAGAGCGATTTTCTTGCCTTTCAGCTTGTCGGCGCCGCCTTCCTGCTTGGCGATGTACTGAATCGCAACGTCAGCGCCAACCCAGTAGGTACCAAGCAAGGGGAAGTTCCAGGGAAAGACCGCGCCGTTTGTCGATTCGCTACGGCCGTAACCGGCGGTGATCAACGGAATCTTGTCTTTCGGTGCCTTTTCGGTCAGCGCAAAGGTAACGCCGGTCGACAGGGGCTGGAAGTTCGTCGCACCGCCGTGCTTGCCTTTCAGACGCTCGTAGCACTCGACACCGCGGTCGGTGGCGTAACCCGTCTCACACTCCTCGAAAATGAGCTTGACGCCGTTGATACCGCCCTGCGCGTTGACCAGCTTCAGGTAATCAACATAACCATTGGCCCAGGGAGCGCCGTTTGGAGCGTAGGCGCCGGTGCGGTACACCAGGACCGGAAAGTACTGTTCCTTGGCCTGCTGCGCCGCCGCCGGCGCGGTCGCCAGCGACGACAGAGCGATGGCGCCGAGCGAAGCAGTAAGTACGAGCTTGCATAAGTTCATTCGTGTCTCCTCTTATTGAAATGGCGATACCACTGCAACAACACCTACGACTGCGACAAACTCCATTACAAATGTGAAGCGGCCCGCTCCCCGCGCATCAGTGCGGGAATGGCCAGAGCCGCAGCTTTTCCTTGCCGGTCGACCACAGGCGCGCTATGCCGTGCGGCTCCTTGATCAGGAAGAAGACGATCAGGCCGCCGAAGATGATCAACTCGGCGTGCGAGATGCCCGCGGTCGATATTTCGACGCCGACCAGGTCACCGATCGCCGGCAGCAGTTGATTAAGGGCGATCGGAAGAACGACGATGAAGGCCGCGCCGAAGAAACTGCCCATGATCGAACCGAGACCACCAATAATGACCATGAACAGCAACTGGAACGAACGATCGACCGAGAAGGCGGCCGGCTCCCACGAGGCGAGGTGTACGAAGCCCCACAGCGCGCCGGCCGTGCCGACGAAGAAGGAACTGACGGCAAATGCCGAGAGCTTGGCAAACAGCGGCCGAATTCCGATCACTTCGGCAGCCACATCCATGTCACGGATCGCCATCCACTGCCGGCCGATGGCGCTACGCGTCATGTTCTTTGCCATCAGTGCGAAGACGGTCAGGATCGCCAGGCAAAACAGATATTTGTTGAGCGGGTTGTTGATCTGCCAGCCCATCACCTGCAGGTTGGAAACCGAAACCGAGCCCGATGAGGCATTGTCCGTAAACCAGGGAACGCGTAGAAAAACCCAGTCGGTGAAAAACTGCGCCGCCAGGGTGGCAACCGCCAGATAAAGACCGCGCACACGCAAACTCGGGATCCCGAAGACGATGCCCACGGCGGCGGAAGTCAGGCCGCCAAGCAGCAGTGACACGAGCAAGGGCATGCCTTCGACACGAATGTGGAAGTTGTACGCCGCGTACGCCCCGACGGCCATGAAGGCGCCGGCACCGAGCGTGATCTGCCCGCAGAAGCCGACCAGGATATTGACCCCGAGAGCGGCCAGCGACAGGATTACAAAGGGAATCAGGATGGCACGGAACATGTACTCGTCGACCAGCAGCGGGACGGCGACGAAGGCGAACACCAGGATGCCGATGATCGCCCAGCGGTCCTGGGTGATCGGAAAAATCTGCTGGTCGGCGGCGTAAGAAGTCTTGAACTGACCGTTTTCTCTATATAGCACTTGCCTGCTCCCCGATTAGACGCGGTCGATGATCTTTTCACCGAACAGGCCTTGCGGCCTGAACAGCAGAAAGACCAGAGCCAGTACGTAGGCAAACCAGATCTCGATGCCGCCGCCAACCATCGGCCCGATGTAGACCTCGGAGAGTTTCTCGCCGACACCGATGATCAAGCCGCCGATGATGGCGCCGGGAACCGAAGTCAGGCCGCCGAGAATGACCACCGGCAGCGCCCGCAGGGCCACCGTCGACAACGAGAACTGGACCCCGAGTTTCGAACCCCAGATCACGCCGGCGACCAGGGCAACCAGACCGGCGACGCACCAGACGATCACCCAGATGCGATTCAATGGAATGCCGATCGATTGTGCCGCCTGATGGTCGTCGGCCACCGCCCGCAGGGCCCTCCCGGTGGTCGTCTTCTGGAAGAAAAGGGTTAGCAGGCCGACCAGGACGGCGGCGATCAAGGCGGCGATGAAATCCTCCTTGTTGATCAGCAGGCCGCCTGCGAAAGTCCCTTCGAAGAGAAACACCGGATCCTTGGGCATGCCGACGTCGATCGTATAGATGCTGCTGCCGAAAAGGCTGCTGCCGACGCCTTCGAGAACATAGGCAATGCCCAGCGTAGCCATCAGCAGCGTCGCGCCCTCCTGATTGACCAGATGGCGCAGAGACCAGGCGTTCGATCAACCAGGCGACCACGAACATCAAGGCCCCGGCGACGACGAAGGCTGCGGCGGTTCCCAGGTACGAACCCTCGAGGCCGAACCAGCCCGGAATCCACTCCGCAAAACGGGCCATGGCCAGAGCGGCAAACAAGACCATCGCCCCCTGCGCGAAGTTGAACACGCCGGAGGCCTTGAAAATCAGCACGAAGCCGAGCGCCACCAGCGAATAGAGCATGCCGGCCATCAGGCCACCGATCAATGTTTCCAGGAAGAAACCCATCGCATCACTCCTTACCGTGGACGTCGCGTAGGCGACTCACAAACCTCCCTTCTCGCCCCTGAGGGAGAAGGGCTGGGGGAAGAGGGGGGACGGTCATCCCTTTCATCATCTGGGGTTTCTCGACAGGTCATGACCGTTAGTGGCTGGCGCCAAGATAGGCGCTGATGACGTCCGGATTGTTGCGGACCGCGTCCGGATCACCGTCACCGATCTTCTTGCCGTAGTCGAGAACGACGACCCGGTCGGAGATATCCATCACCACCGCCATGTCGTGCTCGATGAGCACGATGGTCGTCCCGAACTGGTCATTGACGTCGAGAATGAAGCGGCACATGTCCTGCTTTTCTTCGACGTTCATACCGGCCATTGGCTCGTCAAGCAGCAGGATGCTCGGCTCCATGGCCAGCGCGCGACCGAGGTCTACGCGCTTTTGCAGACCGTAAGGCAGTCGTCCGACCGGCGTCTTGCGAATGTGCTGGATTTCGAGGAAGTCGATCACCTCCTCAACCTTGGCGCGATGCTCGAGCTCCTCGCGTCGCGCCGGCCCCCACCAGAAGGCCTGTTGAATCAGGTTGCTCCTGATTTTCAGGTTGCGGCCGGTCATCAGGTTGTCGATGACATTCATTCCCTTGAACAGGGCAATGTTCTGGAAAGTCCGCGAGATCCCGGCCTGGGCAGCCTTGTAGGGGTTCATTTTCGTGAACCGCTGACCGCGCAGGATGATCTCGCCCTCCTGCGGCCGATAGACGCCGTTGATCACATTGAGCATCGAACTCTTGCCAGCACCGTTGGGGCCGATGATCGCCCGGATCTCGTGTTCGCGCACATCAAACGAGATGTCGGTCAGCGCCTTGACGCCGCCGAAGGACAGCGAAACCTGTTTCAGGTCGAGAACGACCTCGCCGATCTGCCGACTCATGACGCGGCCCTCCCGGCAATAGCAAAGGTTTTCAGATCCCGGATCACCAAATCGGCGGCAACCTTGCCTTGCCGCCCGTCCTCGAACTTCACCGCCGTTTCGATGAACTGGCTGCCCTTGCCAGCGTAGAGCGCGTCGATCAATACCCCGTACTTCTCGGCGACGAAACCGCGGCGCACCTTGCGCGTGCGCGTCAACTCGTCATCATCGGGATCGAGCTCCTTGTGCAGGATCAGGAAACGATGAATCTGCGAATCGGCCAGCGGACCTTCGCCAAGCAGCTCGGAATTCACCTGTTCGATCGACTCCTGGATCAGCCCATAGACCTCCACCTTGGCGGCCAGATCGGTATAGCCCGAATAGGCGATGCCGCGCCGCTCGGCCCAGTTACCAACCGCGCCGATGTCGATGTTGATGAACGCACAGACCATCTCGCGGCGATCGCCGAAAACCACCGCCTCCTTGACGAAGGGGAAAAACTTGAGCTTGTTCTCAATGAAGTTGGGCGCAAACATGGCGCCGTTGGCCAGTTTGCCGACATCCTTGGCGCGATCGATGATCTTGAGATGCCCCTCGTCGTCGAACATGCCGGCGTCACCGGTCATGAAATAGCCATCGGCATTGATCGCTTCGGCAGTCGCGTCCGGCCGCTTGTAGTACTCCTTGAGCAACATCGGACCCTTGACCAGGATTTCGCCGTTGTCGGCAATCTTCACCTCGACCCCGGGTGCCGGCTTGCCAACGCTGTCGAACTTGATCTCGCCGTCGGGTTGCAGACAGACGTAGGCACAGGTTTCGGTTTGCCCGTAGAGCTGCTTGAGGTTGATGCCGATCGAGCGGTAGAAACGGAAGAGGTCGGGACCGATCGCCGCGCCGGCGGTATAGGCGACGCGCACGCGACTCAGTCCGAGGACATTCTTCAGCGGCCCGAAAACAAAGAAGTTGCCCAGTCCATAAAGCACGCGATCAGCGAAGGACACCGCTTTGCCATCGAGAATCGCGGCACCGCTGCGCCGCGCCACGGCCATGAAGTAGTGGAACATCTTCTGCTTGATGGCGCTGGCGTCTTCCATGCGGATCATCACCTGCGTCAGCAGGTTCTCGAAAACGCGCGGTGGTGCAAAGTAGTAGGTCGGGCCGATTTCGCGAAGATCGTTCATCACCGTCTCGGCCGACTCCGGGCAGTTGATGGTGAAACCGGTGATCATCGCCTGCGCAAACGAAAACAGATGGTCGCCCACCCAGGCCATCGGCAGGTAGGAGAGAATGTCTTCGTCGGCCGTCAGATGATCGAAATCGGCGCCACCGCGGGCAGCGCTGATGAAGGCGTGGTGCGTCAGGCACACCCCCTTTGGCCTGCCGGTCGTCCCCGAGGTATACAGCATGACGCTGACGTCATTCGTGCTGCCGGCGGCGACCTCACTGGTCAGCAGATCGGGATGGTTGCGGTTGTGTATCCGCCCCATCTCCATCAGCTCGCGCACATCGTGGATGAAGGGCTGCGTGTAGTGGCGCATGCCGTGCGGATCGTCGTAGAAGACGTGGCGCAGTTGCGGCAACTGCTCCTGCAGTTCGAGCACCTTGTCGACCTGCTCCTGGTCTTCGACGAACAGGAAGCGGACTTCCGCGTCGACCAGAACGAAAAGCATCTCGTTGGCCACGGCGTCCTGGTAGAGCGGCAAGGGCACCCCGCCAAGGCACTGTACGGCGCTCATCATCATGTACATGCGCGGCCGGTTGTCGCCGACAATGGCCACGCTCTCGCCCCGCTTGAAGCCCATTTCGACAAGGCCGCAGGCCAGGGCGCGCACCTCGTCGGCAACATTCTGCCAGGTCCAGCACTGCCAAATCCCGAGGTCCTTCTCGCGCATGGCCACCTTGCCGCCGCGCACTTGGGCATGCTTCAACAGCAAGCGCGGAAAGGTATCCAGCGCTTGCGACGACGCAGTTTCCGGCATATTGTCTCCTCCGGTGCATTCACGGCCGTTATCGTGACGGCACGCTTTTGCTTATATTGTTCTGCGCGATTCTAGTCTTTTTTTTTCGCCAGTCATTGTGCAATGCAGTATCACCATCAGCAACTGCCGTACCGGCAAGGCCGCCAGCTGCGTGGGACTGTCGGATGGCAGCTGCTTCGGCGAAGCTTTGCTGCTCACGAACCAAGCACGCCGCGGCAGCGCCTCCTCGACCTCGACGGACACTGCAACTTCGCTGTCTGGCGCAAGGCAGCGCCAGCCCCCTTCATCGGCAGAGCCACTGCGCGGGAAAAACCACTCGGTAGAGCAGTGGATTGAACCACGCAGGGATCTAGGTTAGTATTCGACGCCCCGAGGGGAGTGGTCTTGTCAACATCTGGAAAATTGGTTTCACAATTATTTCGCAAGACAAACAAGGAGGATAAGTACAAATGAGTAGTGTTATATACGATCGAATTCGGCGCAATCCGAAGTTCGACCAGCTGGTTCAGAAGCGAGGGAGCTTCGCCTGGACCTTGTCAGCCATCGTGCTGGTTATTTTCTACGGCTTCTTCTTGCTGGTCGCCTTCAATCCCAAGATGCTCGGGCAACCGATCGCCGAGGGGTCGATGTGGGCCATCGGCTATACGGCCGAAATGGTGATGTTCGTCTTTTTCTGGCTTCTGACCTTCCTTTACGTCCGCCGCGCCAATGGCGAGTTTGACGACCTGACGGCCGAAATCATCAAAGAAGCACAGAAGGAGACAAAATGAGCAAGCGATTTACAACGGCACTCGCCCTGCTCGCTTTCGCCGGCCTGGCGGTGGCCGCAGGCCCCGCCCTGCAAGGCGAAATCAAGACGCAGCCCACCAACTGGCACGCGATCATCATGTTCCTGATCTTCGTGACCCTGACCATGGGCATCACCTACTGGGCAGCCGGCCGCACCAAGTCCACCGCTGACTTCTATACCGCCGGCGGTGGCATCACCGGCTTCCAGAACGGCTTGGCAATCGCCGGCGACTACATGTCGGCGGCGACCCTGCTCGGTCTCACGGCGATGACTTTCAGCCGCGGCTACGACGCCTACATCTACATGATGGCGTTCTTTGCCGGCTGGCCGATCATCCTCTTCCTGATGGCTGAACGACTGCGTAACCTGGGCCGCTTCACCTTCTCGGACATCACCTCCTACCGTCTCGACCCGAGCGTGCGGACGATGGCTGCGCTGTCGTCGCTGGTGGTGGTGATCTTCTACCTGATTGCCCAGATGGTCGGCGCCGGGCAGTTGATCAAGCTGCTTTTCGGCCTCGAGTACAACTACGCCATCTTCGCCGTTGGCATCCTGATGATGGTCTATGTGACCGTTGGCGGTATGGTGGCGACGACCTGGGTGCAGATCATCAAGGCCTGCCTGCTGCTCTTCGGCGGTACGCTGGTGCTGATTCTCGGCTTCTCACAGTTCGGCTTTTCGCTGACCACCCTGCTCGAAAAAGCGCAGGCGGTTCATAAGCAGGGTGCCTCGTTGATGGCACCGGGTAGCCTGCTCTCGGATCCGGTGACGGCGCTCTCCCTCGGTCTTGGCCTGATGTTCGGTACCGCTGGTCTGCCGCACATCCTGATGCGCTTCTTCACCGTCGGCAACGCCAAGGAAGCCCGCAAGTCGGTGCTCTACGCTTCCGGCTTAGCCGGTTTCTTCTTCAACGTCATCTTCCTGATGGGCCTGGTTGCCATTCTTCTGGTCGGTCAGAACCCCGAGTACTTTGAAGGCGGTGACATCAAGGGCGCGCTGATCGGTGGCGGCAACATGGTCGCCATGCACCTGGCGCATGCCGTCGGCGGCAACATGCTGCTCGGTTTCCTGGCGGCGGTTGCCTTCGCCACCATCCTGGCGGTGGTCTCGGGCCTGGCCCTGGCCGGCGCTTCGGCAATCGCGCACGACATCTACGCGCGCGTGATCCGTAAAGGCGAATGTACCGACAAGGAAGAGATCAAGGTCTCGCGGATGGCGACCATCGCCCTCGGCATCCTGGCCATCATCCTCGGTATCGCCTTCGAGAAGCAGAACATCGCCTTCATGGTCGGTCTGGCTTTCGGTGTCGCAGCCGCTGCCAACTTCCCGGTCCTGATTCTCTCGATGTACTGGAAGGGGCTGACCACTCGCGGCGCACTTTGGGGCGGCTACGGCGGCGTCATTTCCGCGGTCCTCTTCGTCGTCTTCTCGAAAGCGGTATGGGTCGACGTGCTGCACAATGCAGCGCCGCTGTTCCCCTACACGCAGCCGGCGCTGTTCGCGATGCCCATCGCCTTCTTCCTGGCCTACGTCTTCTCGGTCTCGGACAGCAGCGCCCGGGCAGCCAAGGAACGTGACGCTTTCGAAGACCAGTACGTACGTGCCCAGACCGGCTTTGGTGCTTCCGGTGCCAGCCACTAAGTAGTCGATCACCAGCCTCACGCAAGCAAACCCTGGCGGCGCCAAACGGCCCGCCAGGGTTTTTTTTGCCTGCCAGCTCGCCAAATCGCCTAAAGTTTCATCGGAATTGGCCGTGAACACAGTGATGCATAGCGCGAATTGAGGGAGTTCCCCATGCTTTCAGACCTCAGGCTTCTTGCCATGGCTCTCGTGGCCATCGCGCCTGTAGCGGCTTCCGCAAGCTGGCAGCTCATTTCCGACGAACCGGGCCGGCGCGTCGAGCTCGACCGAGCCAGCATCAAGAAAGTCGATCAGGGCAAGACCGAAGCACGCGGGCGAATCGTCCTCGACAAGCCTATCGTTGATCCGAGAACCTCTTCGTCCTACCGCATCGTCGAAGCCGTCAACCGTTACGACTGCGCGACGCGCAGCTACAGCACTCTGCAACGACGCTACTTCAAGGTCGAAGGTGAACTACTGCGTGCAGAGGAGGTCAAGGTGCAGGTCGAAATGCCCGTGCGTACTGGCATGCTCGACGATAAGCTGCTGCGCGAAGTCTGCCGACCCAAAGCAGGAAACGACGCCCTCCAGGCGGCCAGAAAAACCGCCGAGAAAGTCAGCGCGGCCGCCGGCGAACTACGCAAGGCCAACGAGGCCCTGGTGCGCCAGGAAGTGCAACGAGCCAACCTGAACACGCGCGCCGCGGAAAAGACGGAGCCCGAAGAAACGCGAGCTCCCGCCCGCCAATCCACCACCACAGCCGCCACAGTCACCGCATCGACCACGGCCGCCGCACGCCGGCCGCCGAGGCAGGTCGCTGCTACACGCCTCGCCGACGAGCACCCAGCCAGCTCGCCAGCAGGCAGCAGCATGGGTGAATCCAAGGATCTCCTCGCCGCCTACGCGCACGCGCAGATTCCATGGTCCTACGAAGGGGAGGGTCGGCCCGAAAACTGGGGCAAGCTGCGGCCCGATTACGCCACCTGCGCCAACGGCAAGCGGCAGTCGCCGATCGATATCCGCGACGGTTTCCGCGTCGATCTCGAGCCGATTCGCTTCACCTACCGTCCCTCGCAATTTCGCGTCATCGACAACGGCCACACGGTACAGGTCGATGTCGGCGGCAGCCACATCGGCCTGCTCGGCAAGACCTACGATCTGGTGCAGTTCCATTTTCACCGACCGTCCGAAGAACGCGTAGACGGTCAATCCTTCGAGATGGTCATCCACCTGGTGCACAAGTCGGAGGACGGCGATCTGGCCGTCGTCGCCGTGCTCCTCGAACAGGGCCTGGAAAACCCGCTGATCCAGAGTGTATGGAACAACCTGCCCCTGGAAAAGAACGAATACGTGCAACCACCCGAGCAGGGCATCGATCTCGCCAGCTTGATTCCCGAGGACCGCAGTTACTACACCTACATGGGGTCCCTGACCACCCCCCCCTGTAGCGAAGATGTCCTCTGGCTGGTGCTCAAACAAACGCAACAGCTGTCCCCCGAGCAACTGCGGATCTTTTCGCGCCTCTACCCCTACAACGCCCGACCGGTGCAGCCGAAGCATTCGCGAATGATCAAGGAGTCGCGCTGATCGCGGTCGTAGGCGACTACCGGCTCCCACCCCCAAAAACCGCTGCGCAGCGCTTGCTTGTGCCGCGGAACTTGTCGATACTCGCCGTGCCCACCGCCCACCTCCCACCTTGATCAGAGAGACCGCGCATGAACGAGCAGCAGCAACAAGCAATCCTCACCCTCAGCCTGATGGCCGCTTTTGCCGACGGCGGCAAGAACGAAAGCGAACGTGCCGAGATCAAGCGCATCGCCGACGCCCTGGCCGGCGAGGGATCGATCAATATCGCAGCGCTCTATCAGGATGTCCTGCTCAAACGGGTAACGATAGCATCGGCCGCGGCAGCGCTGACTACCCCCGAGACGCAACAACTGGCTTTTGAAATGGCGGTCTGTGTGTGCGACTCCGATGGCCTGCAATCGACTGCCGAAAAGGCCTTTCTCGAAGAGCTGCGCGGCGCCCTGGCGCTTGACCAGCAGCAGGCCAGTGCCTACAGCCAGCAGGCGGAAGCCGTCGCCGCACTGCCAGTGGCGACAGCCAGCGACAGCGCAGCGCCGACGACCGCGGACACGCCCCGGACCGTCGTGGTACCTGAGGCAGTGGCTGCCGGCTACGCCTCGACGATGAGCGAAGCCGAGATGGACCAGGCCATTCTCAAGGCCTCGATCCTCAACGGCGCGCTTGAACTGCTGCCCGAGTCGCTGTCGACGATGGCCATCATTCCGCTGCAAATGAAACTCGTGTACCGCGTCGGCAAGTCCTACGGTTTCGAGCTCGACCGCGGGCATATCAAGGACTTCCTCGCCACCCTCGGCGTCGGTCTGACTTCCCAGTATCTCGAACAGGCCGGACGCAAGCTGCTTGGCGGCCTGCTCGGCAAGGTCGGCGGTGGCTTCCTGCGCGGCCTGGGCAAGCAGGCGGTGAGCTCGGGAATGAGCTTTGCCAGCACCTACGCCCTCGGCCACGTCGCCAGACGCTACTATGCCGGCGGTCGCAGCTTCTCCAGCGAGATGCTGCGCGCAAGCTTCGACAACGTGCTCGCTGAAGCCAAGGGCCTGCAGAGCCGCTATCTGCCCGAGATGCAGGCCCGCGCACGCACGCTGGACAGCGCCCAGATCGTCGACCTGGTTCGCCAGGGCTGATGATGGGCGAAGGTGAGGCGTCGATTCTGGATGCGCCATCGCCGCCACCGTACCGGCTTGGCAAGTGCCTATGGCAGCGCTCATGCTGAACTTCGATAACCGCTTCGTTCGCGAACTGCCGGGCGATAGCGAACAGCGCAACCAGCCGCGGCAAGTCTTTGGCGCCTGCTGGTCGCCGGTCACCCCGACACCGGTCGCGGCACCGACGCTGCTCGCCCATTCGCGCGAAGTGGCCGCCGACCTTGATCTCGACGACCAGGACATGGCCTCGCCGGCGATGCTCGGCGCCCTTTCCGGTAACCGCTTGCTGCCTGGCATGCTTGGCTATGCAAGCTGTTACGGCGGTCATCAGTTCGGGCAATGGGCCGGGCAGCTCGGCGACGGCCGGGCGATCCTGCTCGGTGAAACGGTCAATCGGCGCGGGCAGCGTTTCGAACTGCAACTCAAAGGCGCCGGCCCGACACCGTACGCCCGCCGCGCCGACGGGCGCGCGGTCTTGCGCTCGTCGATCCGCGAGTTCCTGTGCAGCGAGGCAATGCATCACCTCGGCGTGCCGACGACGCGCGCGCTGAGTCTGGTTGGCAGCGGTGAGAACGTCGTCCGCGACATGTTCTACGATGGCCATCCGATCGCCGAGCCCGGAGCCATCGTCTGCCGCGTGGCGCCCTCGTTTACTCGCTTCGGGCATTTCGAGCTGCTGGCGGCGCGCGGCGAGCACGCACTGCTGCAGCGCCTGGTCGACTTCACCATTGCCCGCGACTTCCCCGCGCTGGTGGGCACACGCGAACAAAAGCTGGGGGCGTGGTTCCACGAAGTCTGCGAGCGCACCGCCCGCCTGATGGCTCACTGGCTACGCGTCGGCTTTGTCCACGGGGTCATGAATACCGACAACATGTCCATCCTCGGCCTGACCATCGACTACGGCCCCTACGGCTGGGTCGACAACTTCGACCCCGGCTGGACGCCAAACACCACCGATGCCTCGAGCCGCCGCTACTGCTTTGCCCGCCAGCCCGAAATCGCCCGCTGGAACCTCGAACGACTCGCCGACGCGCTGCTTCCGTTGCTGCCGAAGGCAGAGAAGCCGACAAGATCGGCGCCAGTCGCAGAGCTGGCAGCGGCTATCGATCGTTACGACGAAGTCTATTCGGCCGAGTTCTGTACGGCTTTTGCCGCCAAGCTGGGATTGCGCAGCTGGACACCGGACGATGGCGAGCTGCTCGCCGACCTGTTCGAACTGATGCGCCTGGCCGAGATCGACATGACCGGGTTCTTCCGCCAGCTGGCGCAGCTCGACATCGGCCAAGCGGACCCCGAAGCCTTGCGTGAAGCTTTCTACCGTGACGATCTCCGCCAGCAATTTGCACCCGACCTGGCGCGCTGGCTGCTGCGCTATAGCGCTCGCCTGCGCCACGACGGGCAGCCGGCAGAGCGCCGCATGGCCACCATGAATCAGGCCAACCCACGCTTCGTACTGCGCAATTACCTGGCGCAACAGGCCATCGAGCGCGCCGAACAGGGAGACACGCAGAGGATCCATGAACTGCTCGAAGTCCTGCGCCACCCTTTCGACGAGCAGCCGGGACGCGCAGCTTTCAGCGCCCGACGCCCCGACTGGGCACGCCATAAAGCCGGCTGCTCGACGCTCTCATGCAGTTCCTGAGAGTGAGGCATCCAGGTCGCCTTTCCCTGGAAGTCGCGCCCGCGACTCACGAACCTCCCTTCTCCACTCGCGGGAGAAGGGCCAGGGGAGTGAGACGGGGAATTCAGGGAGTATGCTCCCTGCCGGTCGAACAATTCCGGCGTGCAAGCCGGAATGTACGCCGCCAGCGAGGGAAACGGTCACGACTTCGATTGTCAATGGTGTCGCGACATGCTATGACCGTTAGAATGTAGCCCCCAAGCGCAACCGCGCCGTAACCAAACGAGGACTTGCCATGCCCTTCACGCCCGATCTGGTCAATGAACTGAACATCCTGGCCCGCTTTGACCTGGCAAGCCCGCAGCAAGGCCTGAAAATCCACAAGGCCGCAGCACCCGAAGTCATCGCTGCCGCCGAGCGGCTACACGCCAAAGGCCTGCTGACGCAGGTCGATGGCGGTTATCTCACCAGCCTGGGCCGCGATGCAGCCGAGAATGCGCACGCCGCGTTGACCATTCTCGACTCGCTGCCGATGACCGCTCTGCAGTAATTTGCTGGCCGTCACGCCACCCGGGGCGGTGTCGGCCACCTTCGCGTCGAGCCGCTGAAACAGTAAATGCCGCGTCAACCGCGTGGCGACGGGGGCACGCGCAGCCTTCGACTCGCGGCAAGCGTTTGGTCGACCGGGTATCAAAACAAGGAGTTTGGAGTGAGTACAAGCGTGTTCGAATCGACCGTGGCAGTCAGGCTGGGACGCATGGCCTTCGCCGCCGGAATCCTTCTTTTTGCCGGCGGTGTTGCCGCGCAAACGGCCGCCAGCGAACTGGCCAGGCCGCGCGTTGGCCTGGTCCTCGGCGGTGGCGGTGCGCGCGGCGCGGCACATATCGGCGTCCTCGAAGTCCTTGAAAAACTGCGCGTGCCGGTCGACTGTGTCGCCGGCACCAGCATGGGAGCCCTGGTCGCAGGCGTCTACGCCAGCGGCCTGAGTCCGGCAACCATGCGCAGCAAGCTGGCTGAAGCCGACTGGGATGACCTGTTCCGCGACGATCCACCACTGGACCAGCAGAACTTCCGAAAAAAAGTGTACGACAAGCGCTTCCTGCCGGGTTCGGAAACGGGTGTCGGTCCGCAAGGCGTGAACGGGCAACCCGGCATCGTCATGGGTCAGAAGATCAAGCTGTTTTTCAATACCCTGGTTCGCGACTATCTTGGCGAACGTGAAATCGAGACCCTGCCGCTACCACTGTCAATCATTGCCACCGATATCGTCGGCGGCGAGAAAGTGGTCTTCCGTCGGGGCAGCCTGTCGCAAGCGATGCGCGCCAGCATGTCGGTTCCCGGCCTGATGGCGCCAGTCGAAGCCGATGGCAAGAAACTGGTCGACGGCGGCCTGGTCGACAACGTGCCGATCGACGAAGCGCGTGCCCGCTGCCAGGCCGACATCATCATCGCCGTCAACGTCGGCTCACCACTGCTCAAGGCCGAAGATATCAGCGGCCTGCTGAGCGTTTCGGCACAAATGGTCAACATCCTCACCGAACAGAATGTCACCCGTTCGCTGGCGACGCTCAAGCCGACCGACATCTACATCAAGCCCGATCTCGAGGGGATCACGGCGGGCGACTTCAAGCGCAGTTCGGAAACGGCTGATCGCGGCGTTGCCGCAACCGAGGCGGTCGCCGATCGCCTGCGCACGCTGGCGGTCAGCGAAACCGCTTACGCCGCCTGGGTCGCCCAGGTTCAGCCGCCGATGCGCCCCGCACCGCGCATTAACGAGGTGCAGATCGCCGGACTCAAGCTGGTCAACCCGGCAGTCGTCGAGCGCTACCTGCAGATCAAGCCGGGCGACACCGTCGACCCGGTGAAACTCGATGCCGATCTGATGCGCGCCTATGGCGACGGCTACTACCAGCAGGTCGATTATGCGCTGGACGACACCCTGCGTAACCGCGAAATCCTGCGTGTGACGCCGATGGAGAAAAGCTGGGGCCCTGATTACCTGCGCTTTGGCATCAACCTCGAAAGCAACTTCCAGACCGACTCCACCTACGCCATTCGCGCTGCCTATCAGAAAACCTGGCTCAATAGCCTGGGCGGCGAATTCCTCGGTTATGTGCAGATCGGGTCAACAACCGGGATTGGCGCCGACTTTTACCAACCCATTGACGCACGCCAGCGTTACTTCGTCGAGGCCAACGTCAACTATCAGAGCACATCGACCGGCATTTACCAGAACAACGACCAACTCGCCGAATACGCCCTCAGCCAAAGCGCCGCCCAGGTAGCGGCGGGCATCAACGTCGGGCTGCTCGGCCAGGCGCGCCTCGGCTGGCAGGAGAACTGGCGAAAAGCCACGATCCAGACAGGCGCACCATTCCTGCCGGCGGAGTCGAAGACCTTTGGCGGCTGGTTTGCCGGACTCGATTTCGACCAGACCGACCGCATCTACTTTCCAACCAATGGCTGGTCCAGCAGCGTCAAATACTTCGACTCACCAGCCAGCGGCTTCAGCAGGCTCGACGCCGGTGCCAGCGGCTACCTGAGCGTCGGCGACTGGGTGCTGGCCAGCCGCCTGTCGTATCAGGGCTCGCCGGTCGGAGAGCTCCCGGTCTACGATCTCGGACAACTCGGCGGCATGCTCAACATGACGGCCTTTGCCGTCGGGCAGCTGAAGGGCGACGATATGAGCTACGGCAGCATCCGCGCCGAGCGCATCATCGGCCGCCTGCCGCTTGGCCTGCGCGGTGACCTGCGCCTGGGAGCCGCCCTGGAAACCGCCAAGGTCGGCAGGCCGTTCACCGAAACCGAGCTGAAAGGCTGGATTCCCGGCGCAGCCGTTTATCTTGGCGGCGAAACACCTTTTGGTCCGGTCTACCTGGGTTACGGCTACTCGAATGCCGGCTCGATCGGCGGCTATTCCAATTTCTACCTGTTCCTCGGGACACCCTGACTGCTAGGAGCGCAACAATGCAATCCAAGATGATTCCAAGCGCGGCGCGACGCGTTCTCGGCCCCCTCGCCCTGGCGACGGCACTCACCACGCCGGCGCGCGCCGAAATGAGCGCCGAGGAACTCGCCAAACTGGCGCAGAACCCGGTCGGCAACCTGATCAGCGTACCCTTCCAGAACAACACCAACTTCAACGTCGGACCACGCGACGGCACTCAAAACATTCTCAACGTCCAGCCGGTGATTCCGATCGAGGTCAACAGCGAATGGAACGTCATCACGCGCACGATCATGCCGGTGATTTCGCAGCCCGCTTTCGTGCCCGGCGGCGATCGGACCAACGGCATCGGCGACATCCAGTTGACGGCCTTCCTGTCGCCTGCCGTGCCCAAAGGCGCCATCTGGGGCGCCGGCGCGATCGTGCAGATGCCAACCAACAGCAACGACTCGCTCGGCAACGACCACTGGGGACTTGGCCCGTCGTTCGTGTTACTCCATCTCGAGAAAGGCGACCCCTGGGTGTACGGCTTCCTGGCGAACAACGTCTGGTCGGTCGGCTCGGGAAGTGACGCCAGCTACAACAACTTCCTGCTCCAGCCTTTCCTGAACTACAACTTCGAAGGCGGCTTCTATCTCACCTCGGCGCCTATCGTCACCGCCGACTGGAAGGCCGACAACAGCCAGCGCTGGACGGTGCCGCTGGGCGGCGGCGTCGGCAAAATTTTCCACTTCGGCAAACTACCTGTAAACACCCAGCTCAGTGCCTACTACAATGTCGCCCATCCCGACAATGCCGCCAACTGGCAACTGCGCTTCCAGGTGCAGTTGATGTTTCCGAAGTAGTCCCACAGAAATTGCCGTATCAACGGTCATGACCTGGCGCGACTTTCGCACGGGCTACGCCGAAACCGACAGCGAAGCCAGCAGACTGCCGTCTTGACTCTGCTCATTGCCAATGTTGTAGGCCTGCATCAACTTCATGATCTGCATCATGACCTTGGCCTCGGAATTGCCGCTCGCCGCTGCTGACGAGGCAGCGCCAAGGCTGGCATCGATGGACGCCGTCGCAGCCGAGCCGCTGGCGCCGCCGCTCGACTGCTGGAAGGCCATCGCTTCCTGGAAGCTGACTTCGCCATCGCCGTCGCTGTCCGCCTGATCAAAGCTCTGGAGAATAGCGGACAGCAGAGTGCTTCGGCTGTCGGACGTGCCGATTTCATTGAGGGTGCTGCTCAGTTCGTCCTTGCTCATGCTCGGTCCGTCGCCGGGTGGCGGCGGCGGTGGCGGCCTGCCGCCCATCCCCTCCATCCCCGCTGTCCCACCCGCCTGCATCGCCTTCTGCATACGACCGTCCTGGTATTGCTGCTCCAGGTCGTTTTGAAGTTTTGTCAGAGTATCGGTGAATTCTTCCTTGGAGACTTTTCCGTTACTGTTCGTGTCAAGCGTTGAAAATAGTTCATCAACCGTCGATGAAGTGCCGGTCGCACTTGACGAGGAACTGGAGGTGGAAGAAATCTTGTCGAAGGCTGCCTGAAGATCTGACTTCTGGAGGTAACCCTGCCCGGATGTGTCCAACTGCGCGAACAACTCCCCGGCCATGCTCTTCGTATCCGGGCGCTGCCTCGTGCTCTGCATCATGAAACTGTTGTTACTGCTGCCAACACTGCCGATGCTGCTCATGATGAACTCCTTTTCAATCCTGTACGACGACCCGTATCAGGCAAGCGTTTATTGATTTTTTGCTTGGGATCCGCGGCTCGGCTCATCCTTCGGCTTGCACGCCAGCGGTTTGTCTTCGGGAGCCCAGCAGGAACCTTTGACGCTTCCCTGCGGGGAGGTAAAACCGCACTCCTGGCCAGCGCTCAATGACTTGCAGGCATCAAGTGCTTCCTGCGGCGGTTTGCGCGGCCCCCCTTGACCCTCAGGCGCTTGCGCTAAAAGCAGGCCGGAAAAGCACGCGAGAGCAGCCATCAAGCTTGTGCGCGCCAAAATTTGTCTTACATTTATCATCAGATCGCTCCTGTGCTTTGGCAGACATCCATCGGCCGGCCAATGGAGACATTCTGAGCAGCAAATGTGGAGGAAAAATGAGTGCCTCTCCACAATGCCTAATGGCGCACACGCAAAAGCGGTCATGGGCCAGGCGATGGGAAGTCGGCTAAGGGCTGAAGAAATTGATCGAATGGTCTTCGGCGATTTCTGTCAAAGAACATACCATCTTGCTTGTCTTTTCGCCCGTCTTCTGTGTTAAACAGTTACATAGTTCGAATCGCGCCTTATCCGGCGCAATCGGCCTTCCAATCGCCTCGCTCAGCAGTTGCTTCACGCTCTGGTCGTCGGGCAGAAGCTCGGCGGCTGTCCTGGCGTAGCTTAGTGCCGCCCGCCGGTCGCCCGCCTCACGATTCATCGAGATCAGCGCACTGAGGATCTCGAGATCACTCGGGTGACGTTTATTGGCGGCGCGCAGCAGCGCCAGGGCTTCGGCGCGCTTGCCGGCGGAGTGCAGGGCAATGGCTTGCACATAGGCGTAGCGCGCGTTGTCCGGCGCCAGCCGGGCGGCTTCGCCGAATTCCTGCAGCGCCGCGGCGCTCTCCCCCTTGCGGGTCAGCAGCAGGCCCAGGGCGTGGTGCAAGTCGGCGTTGCGTGGCAGCACCACGAGACCATCGCGCAAGATCTTTTCGGCCTCCGACTCGCGCCCCTGCTGGCGCCAGGTATCGGCCAGATTGACATAGGCGCCGACCGCCTGCGGATCCAGCATGATCGCCCTCTGGAAGGCAGCGACAGCCGCGTCGACACGTCCCTGGCGCAAGCGCAGGTTGCCGAGATTGACATTACCCGATGGCCAGTCGGCCTCCAGCTTCAGCGCCGCCTCGTATTCCTGCAAGGCGGCTTCGCGTGCTGCGCGCCGAGCCGAGGGGATCTGGCTATCGGGCACGTCGGCGAGGAGACTTGCGGCCTCGATGCGCACGCCGAGGACCGGGTCGGAAAGCAAGGCGGAAGCGCCAAGCACGCGATTCAGCGGGTCGACCGGCGCCAGCATGCCGAGAGCGGCGATGCGCACTGAGGGATCAGCATCCTGGAGCAGCGCACGCGTAGCCGGCAGCGTGCCGGGATTGACGTAGGGCTGTGCCAGGGTCGCCGCGGTGGCCCTGACGATGGCCGGCGCTGCCGGGCTGCTGGCCAGTTCCAGCAGCCTTGGCAGGGCGCGCACACCTTGCGTCTCGCCAGCGTGCAGGGTGCTGCCGTAATGCGGGCGCTCACGCCAGGCCTTGCCGTACCATTTGTCCATGCTGGTGGCTGCCCAGTCGGGCTGCTTGTCGGTGTGGCACTGAGTACAGGCATTTGGGCTGCCCAGCGAGATAGAGAGGTCTGGGCGCGGTATGCGCAGGCTGTGATCGGGCCGGGCGTGGACGACCATGTAGTTCTGGCTCGGCATGTGACAGCTAACGCACTGCGCACCTTTGCCGCCGGCCTGGTGCTGATGGTGCTTGGCCACGTCGAACTCGCTGGCCAGATGGCAACGCGTGCACAGTGCATTGCCTTCGGCGCGCAGTTTCTGCGAATGCGGTTCGTGGCAGTCCATGCAAGTCACGCCATTCTGGTGCATCTTGCTCTGCAGGAAAGAGCCCCAGACATAGACTTCTTCACGCTGCTGCCCGTCGGGGTGGTAGTTGGGCGCGGTGAGCATCGCCAGGCGGTGACTATCTTCGAGCACCGCGCCGGCCTTGCCGCCTTCGCTGAGGGTCGAGCGACGCGAATGGCAAGCGCCGCAGCTGTTCATGCCCGCGGGGTCGGCCGGCTGCGCACGCACGGCGAATTTTGCGCCCTCGGCGGGGAATTTCCAGGCCTCGTTCCAGCGGCTCTTCAGCGATGGCAAACCCTTGTCGTCCTGCGCGGCGTAAGGGGGCTTGGCCTTGCTGGCCCAATCGACATGCGCCGAAGCGGGGCCGTGGCAGGACTCGCAGGCGACGTTGATTTCGCTGTAAGTGGTGTGGTAAGTGTTGCTGGCGGCATCGTAGCCTTTGCGCAAATTGGTCGAATGGCACTCGGCACACTGCAGCGCCCAGTTCTGATAGATGCCGGTCCAGTGCAGCGGATCGGTGTGGTCAATCTTCTGCTCGGGATAGAGGTGGAACCAGCGCTGCCCGCCTTCACTTTTCGGCCGCGCGTCCCAGGCAATCGGCAGCGTCTGATAGCGCCCGCCGGGGAAAGCGATCAGATACTGTTGCAGTGGATAGACGCCGAAGGTGTAGCTGATCGGGTAGTCGCTGAGCTTGCCGTCGGGGCCATCGGTACGCACCATGAACTGGCCATCGGCGCTCTTGAAGAAGGTCGACGCGACACCCTGGTAGTTGAAGCTGGCATCGGCAAAGTCACCGAGCACGGTGGCTGCCGTGGCGTCCTGCATGGCGAGTTGATGGTGCGAACCGTTCCAGGCCCTGAATTCGCTCTCGTGGCAGCTCTGGCAGCGGCTTGCCCCGACGTAGCTGGCGGCAACAGGCGCTGCAGCAGGTGATGGCAAGGGTGGCGGCTGCTCCGAGGCGGCAAGCGGCGCGACAGGCGCCTGCGACGTCGGCGGCGCCGCATCCTGACGCATGGCGATGAAGATACTTGCGGCAATCACCAGCAGCAGCGCCAGACCCACGACCAGCAAGAATGTTTTCGGTCTTGCCGGCTTGACGACTGGGGCTGCAGGTAAGGCGGCGGGAGGCGTGGCGGGCGCGCCGGGATTCGTTCTGGATCGTTTGCTCATTGTTCTGTGCGTGCTCTGTCAGCCGGAAAATTCGTCAGAGGCTGTCGTGCTCGAGTGCCGCTTCGCCAACGCATCGGCGGAATCGGCCGATGCGGATCGTCAAGGGGGCGGCAGCTAGTGCCGCCAATGCACTGCTCGGACTAGCGCGTACCGCTCATCGCCGGCGGTAGCGGACCACCCATCGCCGGTGGCACGGGCCCGCCCTGCGACGGCATCTGGGCAAGCAGGCAGTTCACGCCCGGCGAACCGGGCTCTGCAGAATAAGCTCCCTGGAGGTTCTCGACGAAGGCTGCCTGGGGGATCTCGCCGTTGTAGAAGCGCGACGTCAGGTCCAGGAAATATGGCGTCTGCAGGAAGTCGGAAGTGATTTCGACGTTGCCGATCCTCTGATACAGGCATTTGCTCTGAACCCGATTGAGAAAGTCTTCATACGGGGCGTCGGGCAGAAAAGCATCGGGCGCGCATCCGCCAATGAGCAGCGCACTCAGCACAGCACCGGCAATCGCCCTGGCAGGCAAAAGGAAGGCCCCCGAGCTTCGTTCGTAACGAGACGGGTCAGGTTTCGCGACAGGAAAGGGCATGGTCATTTATCCGGGATCTGAATCAGGGGTGTCGACCGGCGTGCCAGGCCGACACCCGACGGTCAATTCACGCTCAACGCGGAACGACGCGTGCGTCCTCGCCGCTGCCTTCGATGAAGACGCGCTGCCCCTTGCCGATGGCGGGGTTGACGGGCTGCGTCACCGACACCAGTACACCACTGCCAACGCGAACGATCACCTGCTGTGCCGGAATCGGCTTGTCGTACTTCTTCTGGATCTCGTGACCGGCGACGGCACCACCCACGGCACCCAGGACCATCGCCACGTCGCGACCGGTGCCGGCACCAATCAGACTGCCGACTCCGAGACCGGCAAGGCCGCCGACGACAGCACCAATACCCGAATGGTGATCGCTGGACAACTCGGTATTAATGATCTGTTCGACGACGCCCGCGCGTATTTCCATTTGACCCGGCTGTGCTCCGGGTGTGGCGCAAGCGGCGAGTGCCAGAACCAGCACCAGGGTCGAAACGTAGGACGAAACTTTCTGGAACATCTAGACACCTCCTTGGGGTTATTGACCTGCATGGCAGGCGGTATTGTACGTCAGGTCCTTGCCGTTACTTGCAGTCAATCGGGTGACAGGGCGGGTTCCTCCGTGGTCTCTTCCGGCGACAGTGCGGCGTCGGGAGCGACCGCATCCGGAGAAAGCACCGTCCCGCCCTGATCCTGCTCCGGCGACAGTGCCGCGTCTGGTCGGACCGCGTCGACCGACGGCACCGGTGGCGGGTTCATCTGTTCCGGAGAGAGTGCCGGGTCGGGCGCGATGGCGCCCGGCGACAAGACCGGATCCGGAACGACAGCGTTGCCCTGCGCGACCGCACTGGCAGCCGCCAGCAGGCAGGCGAGCAGGACAGCCGGCGCCACGCACAATCGATAGCGATCAGCAGTTCTCATGGTGCCTCTCTCCTTTGTTGATGGCCCAACTCACGGCCTGGCGAATCTTGTGCAACTCCTGCCTCGACTTGGCTGACGACAGAGATTGCACAGCACGACCCGACAAACGCCGGCAGATTAGCACAGATGATCGATCACCTTCTGGCGGCAGCAGGGACGCAGCGCCGTATCGGGCGTCGCGCGGAGACGGCTTGTTGACCGCACAGGGGCGAGCGTCTCATACTCCGCCGCATGGTCTTCGATCTTCTCACTGTCCTGCACTTGATCGCCGTGATAGCGGTTTCACTGCGCATCTTTTCCCGGCGGACCTCGCACGGAACAGCACTGGCATGGCTGCTGCTGGTGATTACGATTCCCGCTGTCGGCGTCCTGATGTATCTCCTGATCGGCGAACGCCGTCTCGGCAAGACCTGGATGGATCGGGCGATCGCCATGCAACCGCAGTTGCTGCTCTGGGCGCAGGACATCCCGGCGTCGACCCTGGTCGACCCCGGCGTGCTGAGTACCGGTGCGGAGAGCGTCAGCAGGCTTGCCACCGGCTCGGCCGGACTGCCTCTGATGGGAGGCCATCGCCTGCAACTGCTGACCGACAGCAGCTCGATCATGCGCGCGCTGATCGCCGACATTGATGCTGCCCGCGGCTCGGTCCATCTGGAGTTCTATATCTGGAGCTCGGGCGGCTTTGTGGACGATCTGGTCGCCGCGCTGGTCCGCGCGGCGCAACGCGGCGTCCCCTGCTCGACGCTGATGGACTCACTCGGCAGCCGCTCTTTTTTCAAGAGTGAAGCACTTGGCCGACTCCGTGACGCGGGCGTGAACATCGTTGAAATCCTGCCGGTCAATCCGCTACGCGCCTTGTTTGTCCGCTTCGACCTCCGCGACCACCGCAAAATCGCGGTCATCGACCGCCGCATCGCCTACACCGGCAGCATGAACATCGCCGACCCCCGCTTCTTCAAACAGGACGCCGGCGTCGGCGAGTGGGTTGACGCGATGGTGCGCATAGAAGGACCGGCGGCGTGGATACTGGAATCGGTTTCACTCTCGCTCACCGCCCTGCAGACCGGAACCCCCTTCGCGCCGCCGCCCCCCCCTGAACTGGCCCCTGCCGGTGACAGCCACGTGCAGATATTCCCCTCCGGACCACAGTCGTCCACGCAGCACATCGAACAACTGCTGGTCGCCGCACTCTATGCCGCCAGGCGCGAAATCGTCCTGACGACGCCCTATTTCATTCCCAGCGAAACGCTGCTCACGGCGCTGCGCTCGGCCGCCATACGCGGCGTACGGGTGATCCTCATCGTACCCGAAAAAATCGACTCGACGCTGGTCCGCTACGCCAGCAACGCCTACGTCGAGGACCTGCTGGAAGTAGGCATCACCATTCTCCGTTTCCGTGCCGGCCTGCTGCACACCAAGAGCATGGTCGTCGATGAAGAGATCACCATCTTCGGAACGGTCAACCTCGACCTGCGCAGCTTCGAGTTGAACTTCGAAGTCTCGATGCTCACCTACGACCCTGCATTCGCGGCCACGGCACGCGCCATGCAAAGCCAGTACGAGAGCAAATCGCAAGCACTGCAGCTGGCGCGCTGGCGCGGCCGGCCAGACTGGCGCCGCCGCCTGGAAAATGCAGTGCAGGTACTCAGCCCACTGCTCTGAGCCTGGATTCCCGAGCACCGAGCCGACGCACGCCACGCCTTCGCGAGGCGCTCCGCAAACCCTGCGCACGCGAACCCCGAATTGACCCCTGCCAGCATGCCAATCCATACTACGCCGCCACAATTCCAACTCCTGATCTACGGCCCCCGCAGAGGAACGCCATGACCATCAAACTACCGAAACCCCGTCTTCTCGCGTGCCTGATCGGCGTTATCATGGCCGGCCCGATCGGCTGTGCCAACCAGCAGTCGATGCCTTTTCCGGATGACCCCGGGATGAGTAATGCGCTTCCCCTGAACCCGGAGTCCGCCTTCGACGGTGCGCTAAGAAGCGCCGATTCGTGGGGCAATTTGCCCGTTCCGCCAGTTCCGGGCGCTGCCGCGCAGCCGCCAGCGGCGCCGCCAACAGGCAGCGATGGCTGGCCACGCCAGGCCGAAATTGCCGGAGCCACGGCGCTGGTCTACCTGCCGCAGGTCGACAGCTGGCAAGGCAACACGCTCAACTTCCGTGCCGCCGTCGCGGTGAAGAAAACAGCGGCCAGCGAACCAGCTTTCGGGGTGATCTGGGGCAGCGCACGCACTGGCGTCGATCGCCTCACACAAAGTGTCGCACTGGAAGACCTCAGCCTGAGCCGGGCCAGCTTTCCGACGCTCCCAGATCACGGACTCGATGTCCTGCGCCAGTTGCGTACGCAACTGCCGACGGTCATGGCCAGCATGTCGCTGCCACTGCTCGCCGGCGAACTGGCGGCCTCCGGCACCGTGAAAGCGCGGCCGGCGCAGGTCAACAATCAACCACCACAGGTCATCGTCAGCAATTCGCCGGCCATCCTGGTGCCGATCGATGGCTCGCCGGCGATACGGCCCCTTGCCGATACGCACTTCGAGCGCGTGATCAACACCCAGGCGCTGATCGTTCGCAGCCGCGGCGCGAGCCGCTGGTACCTGCATGTCTTCGACGGCTGGCTGTCGGCAGACGCGCTCGAAGGCCCGTGGACCCTGGCCAGTGGCGAACCACCCGGAGTCAAGGAACTCAACGAACTCAACGAACTGGCGCAGAAACTGGCCAAGGAAGGCCACGTCGATCTGCTTGACGGGGGGCCGCAAGCCGAGCCGAAACCAACACTGCAGAACGGCGTACCAACGCTCTACGTCAGACAGGTACCCGCTGAGTTGATCGTCTTCAAGGGGCCGCCCAACTTCGTGCCGATCACCGGCACCGGCTTGCTGTGGGCAGAAAACACGACTGCCGACGTGCTGGTGAATACCGCCAACAACGATTACTACACTCTCCTCTCAGGACGCTGGTACCGCGCCTCGGCCTTGTCCGGCCCGTGGACCTACACGGCCGCGAATGCCTTGCCCGCCGACTTCAGCCGCATCCCCAGGAGCGCACCGGCTGGCGTCGTTCTCGCCTCGGTGGCCGGCACACCACAGGCGCAGGAAACTCTGATTGCCAACTCGATTCCGCACACCGCCAACGTGCCGCTGAGCAATGGGCCAAAATTCACGCCGGTGTTTGATGGCGCACCGCAGTTCCAGGCCATCGACGCCACGCCCTTGCGCTACGTCAGCAACGCCGAAGTACCGATCATCCAGGTGACGCCAAGCAGCTATTTCGCTGTCCAGGCAGGCGTCTGGTTTACGGCCAGCAGCCTCACCGGCCCGTGGTTCGTCGCCAGCAGCGTTCCACCGGTGATCTATGACATTCCGACCAACTCGCCGCTGCACTACGTGACCTACGTGCACGTCTATGGTGCCAGCAAGGAGGTCGTCTACGTCGGCTATACGCCCGGCTACCTGGGCAACGTGGTCAGCTCCGACGGCGTTGTCGTCTATGGCACCGGCTACTACTACACGCCCTGGATCGGCTCCGTCTGGTATGCGGCGCCCTACACCTGGGGCCTCGCCGCGGCCCCCATCTACAACCCCTATGTGGGCTTTGCCTATGGCTACGGCCTCGGTCTGGCAACTGCCGCCTGGGCGGCACCCTACTGGGGCGGCGCCTGGTACCACCCCGGCTACTGGGGCTATCCCTGCTGTGGCTCGACCAGCGCCGACGTCTATGGTCATTGGGGAAACACCGTCTATTCGGGGTCGCGAAACTGGTACGCCAATGCTGATGGAAAGGTCGGCAGCTCCGCCCGCGGCACTTACAACAACACGCGCACCGGAAGCAGCGGCGCCTACGCCGCCGGTCGCAGTTACAACCCCAACACCGGCCAGGCACAGCGCGCTTACGACCGAACCGTCAACACCGCCGGCGGCACGAGCGGCAATGTCGCACGCGGCGGCACCTACAACACCGAAACCGGGCAGCGCTCGTACGCCTCCAGCGCCTCGGCCAGCGGCCCGGGCGGCAGCTCGATCTCGAAAACCGCCGCCGCCACGGCGGGCCCTGAGGGCGTTGGCGCGCAGCACACGACTACGGCCTACGATGCCCAGACCGGACAGACCAAGAGCTACACCTCGAACGGCCTGATGGGCAACCATTACGCGGGCGCAGATGGCAGCGCCTACCGCAACAGCGACAGCGGCTGGCAACAACACGCTTCCGGCGGCTGGCAATCGGCAGGCGGCGACACCTCCTGGGCCGATACTAACCAGCAGGCGCGCAGCAACGCTGAAAGTCACTATAGCGCTGGCGGCTTCGCTGACGGCGATCGCTTTGGCGGCGGTGGCTGGGGCGGCGGCGACCGCTTTGGCGGCGGTGGCTTCGGTGGCCGTTTTGGCGGCGGCTTCGGCGGCCGTTTTGGTGGGCGGCGTTAAGGCGAGGCCTGGCAATCCTGACAAACATGAACTGACGGACGCGCTGCCTCCCGAATCCCGGCTATGGACTTCCCAGGCCGAGCAGAGGGGCCAGAAAGCGCACCAGGCTGCAGCCCTGCATCGGCAGGGGGCAGCCTGGTAGGTTCCGCACGGAGAGTAGAGAGTAGCTTCTTTCCTCCCGAGCTTTCTCCCGCGCACTTCGCCAGAACAGTTTCGCCCGGCAGCTGTGAGGCGTCCTTAGTAGGGCGGGTTAACCACCACGTAGGTCACCGAACTGCCTGCATACTGCGGCTGGTAATAGGTCCCGCCGCATTGCTGGTAAGTCATGCCGGCATAGACGTAGGGTACGCAACTCGGCGGCAGGGTGTTAACTATCGAGCCGACGACCACGGCGGTCACTGCTACGGCAGCCCCAACCGCCACTGCCGTCCCTACCGGGTGGTAGCCACCGCGGTGATTCACATCGACGTCCACGTTACGGTTGACATTCACGTTGGTGCGTTGCGATTGACGTTCGTATTGCGGTTCACATTGGTGTTGTGATTGACGTTCGCATTGCGGTTCACATTGGCACTGCGGTTGACGCTGGTGTGTGTGCCCCCGCGCGCAAAGGCCTCCGAAGCAGCAAAGAAATCATGCGCGCCCACAGCCAGCAGCGACATCAATACGGCACGCGAAAAGCGACCGGAAAAGCGTTTTTTCGATTGGACTTGGCTCATCATCTCACCTCACTTCTCGTTGCCCGGCTGGACTTCCAGCTCGCGAAAGACGATCTTGCTGGCGCCCTTGGGCGGAACGAAACGGAACACGCGATCGCCCAGCCTGGGTGACAGTTTCCAGCTCAACACCGCCTCGTACTGCGGCGCCCCTTCCTCATTCTTGCTCGTAATGACGATCTTTCTCGGCAAGGGCTTGCTGCCTTCCTGTATCCAGATCTGCCAGTCGACCTCGTCCTGACGGAAAGCATAATGGTCGCAGAGGACACCCCCAACGCGGCCCTGGCCCACAAAGAAGGCCGCTTTGACATTTTCCGCCAGGGACTCCGGTGCCAGCACGTCGGCCAACGGCCACTCCAGCCCATACTTGGTTTCCGCGAAGGACAACATCTCCTTGATGGTCTTGGGCGCGCTCACCGAGGCGTAGTAGTTCACCAGCTTGCCGTACACCGTCAGCGTCTTGCCATCGTAGTAGAACTGGCGCTGCTTCTCATCGTCGATCACGTCCGCCCGCAAGCGGTTGGGCCTGACCACCGAGATATTGGCGAACGAGCCGAACTGCACTTTCTGGCCGCTATCGAGGACCTCGTCGGTGCTGGCATCGACCCGAATGTTGAATGACTTCAGTGTATGCAGGAATTCGCTGCTGCGCTTGAGCGCAGCAATGGCTTCGGGTTCAATAACCGCCTGCGCTGCGGGAGCGGCAGGGCTTACGGAAGTGGCAGCAGTCGCGCTGGCCTGGCCCTCAGCAGGGCTGACCTGCTGCGCGCCACTGTAAAAAGGAAGCAGCAGGAGCGCAGCAGCGATCACTACTATCCGAAAACGCTTCGGTCTCATCAGCACATCTCTCCTCAATCGGCATGGAAATACACAAGCTGCTTACGTTAGCAGAGAAACGCCGACGCTGCCACCGCCAGAACCAGCCGAGTACCGCATGCGCTGCGGCCGCTCGAACGAAAACCGGTCACTACCGACAGGGGTCAAAACTCCCTGCTCATGAAATTGCGCTCGCAGTAGTGGTCGTAGAGAGCGTCGAGCTTGGCCTCAGGGTCAGCGGCGAGAATGAGCCGCTGCTGGTCGAAGTGGAACATGGCGTCGCGCGGGCGGACCAGTTCGGCGAAGCGCTTGCTCGCCAAAAGCAGATTCGGCGCTCGCCTGCCGCCATCGAGCGCGTCAGAGCGCAGTTGGCCGGCAAAACGCTGCAGTTCCTCCTTGAACAACTCGCGCCCGTTGAGGTACACCTCGCGGTCGAAGGGATAGAAAAACTGTGTGATTCGACCGTAACGTTTGAGCAGGCGAAAGTCGAAAAAGCCGGCCTCGGCGGCCATCAGAACGACGCCCACGTTGGCAAATTCGCCCGTTTCAGAAAAGGGACGAAAGCGCAGAAAGGCGTATTGGCAGGCGAACTCTTTCATGGTGGCCCGCCCAGCGGCGTTGCCGATGCGGACCACCGCCAGCGACGGCGCCCGCAGAGTCCACACCCGGCGGGTTTGCCGAAAGTGGCGCCCTGGTCAATCGCTGGCAAGTCGCGTTCGAGATTCACGCATCTCCCCGGTCGTTTCTTGCGGCAACTGCGCAGCAGCATCGCGGCCTTCCCGGCCGGTCTGTGCGACCGAGCGGCGGCAGCAGTCAATGCGTCGGCATCACAAAACTGGCGCCACTCGCCATGTCCTGCGGCCAGCGACCAGTCGCCGTCTTCAGGCGGGTATAGAAATGTACCCCGTCCGGGCCATGGAGCGCATGGTCGCCGAACAGGGAACGCTTCCAGCCGCCGAAACTATGGAAAGCCATCGGTACCGGAATCGGCACATTGACACCGACCATGCCGACCTCGATGCGACGCACGAACTCGCGGGCGACATTGCCGCTACGCGTGAACACCGCCACGCCGTTGCCATATTCGTGGGCATTGATGAGCGCGACGGCGGCCTCGAAATCGGCGACATGCACGACGCACAGCACCGGCCCGAAGATCTCCTCGCGATAGATGCGCATGGTGGGGGAGACGCGGTCGAACAGGCAGCCGCCCAAAAAGAATCCCTCGTCGTGAGCGGCAAGCCGCAGGTCGCGCCCATCAACCAGCAGCACTGCCCCCTCGGCAACTCCCAGATCGACGTAGGCACGCACCTTGTCGAGATGCTGCCGGGTCACCAGAGGCCCCATTTCCACGCCCGGATCGGTGCCCGGACCGACCTTCAACGCATGCACGCGCCTGGCCAGCGCCGGCACCAGCTGCTCGCCGACCGCGCCGACCGCTACCAGCACCGAGATCGCCATGCAGCGCTCGCCAGCCGAACCATAGGCGGCGCCGATCAGCGCATCGACCGCCTGCTCGAGATCAGCGTCGGGCATCACCACCATATGGTTCTTGGCGCCGCCGAGCGCCTGTACCCGCTTGCCGTTGGCCGTTCCCGTCGCATAGATGTACTCGGCAATCGGTGTCGAGCCGACAAAACTGACCGCCGCAACACGTGCATCGGTGAGCAGGGCATCGACCGCCTCCTTGTCGCCATGCACGACGTTGAACACGCCCTGTGGCAGCCCGGCCTGCGCCAACAGATCGGCAATGAACAGGCTGGCCGACGGATCACGTTCGGAAGGCTTGAGAATGAAGGTATTGCCACAGGCCAGCGCCACAGGAAACATCCACATCGGCACCATCACCGGAAAGTTGAAGGGCGTGATGCCGGCGCAGACACCGACCGGCTGGCGTAGCGACCAGCTGTCGACACCGCTCCCGATCTGGTCGGAGTATTCACCCTTCAACAGCTGCGGGATGCCGCAGGCAAACTCGACGACCTCCATGCCGCGAATAATCTCGCCCCGGGCATCGTCGAGCACCTTGCCGTGCTCGCCAGTGACGATCGCCGCCAGCTCGTCGAGGTGCTGCTCGAGCAGCTGACGAAACTTGAAGAGCACGCGCGCACGCCGCAGCGGCGGTGTATCCGACCACTCAGCGAGGGCGGCGGCGGCCGCAGCGACTCCTTTGCCGGTGATCTCTGCGCTGGCCAGCGGCACCCGCGCCGTGACTTGTCCGCTGGCCGGATTGAAGATCTCGCCCCAGCGCGAATCACCGCCAGGGACCCGATGACCATTGATGAAGTGCTGCAGTTGTCCAGGATTTGTCATAGCTGAGGATACCGCGCCTGATCGTGAATTTGGTCCATCCTAGGTGCGCGCCAATCGTCGTGTCAATCGGATTCATGAACACAACAGCGAGCTCGACTGGAAAGTGCAAACGATGAATCAGGACTTGCCCAAGACCGTAGCTCTACTGGTGATCAAAGCCGCGCGCGTGGTGACTAAAATGCGCGCCCCGCTTGCCGTCCGCTTCGGCAAGCGCTACCCTGATTGTTGAAGATATCAACAACCGGAGGGCGTCATGGCCACCATGAACTTCAGCATCCCCGACGACATCAAGGAGCGCTTCAACCGGATGTTCGCCGACAGGAACAAGAGCTCCATCGTCGCCCAACTGCTCGATGAAGCCATCGCCAGGGAAGAACGCAAGCAGCAGAGCGATCAAGCGATCAAGCGCATCCTGCTGCGCAGGCTGACGGCCGTGCCGACCTCGACAGCGGAAATTCTCCAGTTGCGTGATGAAAATCGCGGCGAACCCGACGCCACACACGGAATTCCGCGGCGATGAAGCGTCTGGTCATCGACGCCAGCGTCGCGGTCAAGTGGTTTCTGCCCGACGCCGGCGACGAAACCGACACGCTCGAAGCGCTTGATTTCCTCCTCCAGCTGAAAGCGGGAGACGTGTCGTTTGCGCAGCCCGCGCACTGGAAAGCCGAGATTGCCGGCGTAATGGTCCGCCGCGCGCCGACACTCGCTGCCGACAGCCTCGACGACCTCAGCCTCCTCGAAGGCATCGAATTCATCGACACCACTACCGTATACCGCCGCGCCATCGACCTTGCGCAGACTCTCAACCACCACCTGTTCGACACCCTTTACCACGCCACTGCCCTGGAGACGGACGCCACCTTCGTTACCGCCGACCGGCGCTACTACGACAAGGCGGCGCATTTCGGCCAGATCGCGCTGCTGGAAGACGCTTCCACATGAGCGCCCAGCTGCTCGAGCACCTCGGCCTCATCGCCGGGGCACCGAATGGCGTCCAGACGCGCATTCTTGCATTCTTGCTCTGGTACAACGCGCCACGCACGGAACATGCAAGCTTCAATCCGACAAGCTGTTCGCGTTCCGCTTCGGACTCCCTCTCGTCGCCGAACAGCATCGCATCGTCGCCAAAGTCGACGAACTGATGGCTCTCTGCGACCGCCTCCAAGCCAATCTCATCGAATTTCGCGCCCGACAGAGTTGCGGCTGGCCAGTACCCTGATCGAATCAGCCCTGCGAGCCGGCTGACGGTCGGTGAGCCGTTCGAATCAGTTTCCGCAGGCCTGGATCAGAAACTGCCGCAGTGCTTCGGCCGGCTCGGCGAGCGCCGCGTCTTTCGCCCAGATCAAGCCGACCTCCAGATGCGGGATGGCATCGAGAATCGGGCGCGCTTCGATTTTCTTGCCTTCTAGCGACCACGGGCGATAGACCATGTCGCTGAGGATGGTCACCCCGAAACCGTGCGCCACCAGGCCGCGCAGGGCCTCCATGCCGTTGGTGCGGAAAGCGATGTTCGGGCTGAGGCCGTTGTCGGTCCAGTAGCGGCGATTCGATTCCTCGCCCTCGTCGACGGTGAGCAGGATGTAGGGCTGGCGGGCGACGTCGGCCAGCGCGGGATAAGGCTCTTCCAGCACCGGGTGACCGGCGGCGGCCCACAGCTGACGTCGTGAACGCATCAGGACGTGGTGGCCGAAACGCTCACGATCCTCGACGTTGGAGAGGATCACCACTCCCAGTTCCAGGTCGCCGGAGAGCACCGCCGCTTCGACCTTGCGCCGGCCGATGTCGTGCAGGTCGAAATCGATGTCCGGGTAGTTGGCGCGAAAACGGGCGAACAGCGGCGGCAGGAAATAGCCGAGTACGGAATAGGTGGCGGCGATGCGGATCGCGCCGTGCAGATCGTTGATGCGAAAGCGCGGTTCGCGCAGAGCGTCCTGCAGCGAGTCGAGAATGTGCCGCGCGTGCTGATAGAAGCTGTGCCCCTCGGCAGTGAGCGCGACGCCGTGCGGCTTGCGATCGAACAATCTGACCCCCAGCCGGTCTTCAAGGAGGAGGACGGCGTTGGTGATCGCCGACTGCGAAACGAACAGGCTCGCCGCCGCCATCGAGAACTGACCGCTCTCGGCAGCGGCCGCGAAATAGCGTAACTGGCGCAGGGTGACGTCGCTTGTCATCTGATTTTCTGATATCTCGCGTGCGTTTTTGTGATTTTACAATAGCACAACGATTTCCTATCATCTCTCAAAATCAGAATGACCCGTCCATCGAGGAGACAGCCACATGGATGCATCGCCGAAGAACGCTGACGATAGCGAACACAGCGAACACAGCGCACTGCGCAGCGTCGCACTTGATGACAAGTATCAGTTGGCCAGCGGCCGCGTCTACCTCAACGGAACACAAGCGCTGGTGCGTCTGCCGATGCTGCAACGTGCGCGCGACGAACGCGCCGGGCTGAACACCGCCGGCTTTGTCAGTGGCTACCGCGGCTCGCCGCTGGGCAACGTCGACCACGAGTTCTGGCGCGCGAAGAAATTTCTCGAACCCCTGCATATCCACTTCCAGGCCGGGCTCAACGAAGACCTGGCAGCGACCGCGGTGTGGGGCACGCAGCAGGTCACGCTGGACCAGAACGCGACTTGCGACGGCGTTTTCGCCATGTGGTATGGCAAGGGGCCGGGCGTCGATCGCAGCGGCGACGTCTTTCGTCACGCCAACGCCGCGGGCAGCTCGAGATACGGCGGCGTGCTGGCGATTGCCGGCGACGACCACGCGGCCAAGTCCTCGACGCTGCCGCACCAGACCGAGCACGTTTTCAAGGCGCTGATGATGCCGGTGCTGGCACCCGCCGACATCCAGGAATACCTGGACCTGGGCATCCACGGATTCGCGCTGTCTCGCTACTCGGGCTGCTGGGTAGCCTTCAAGGCGCTCGCCGACACCGTCGAGACCTCGGCCGCGGTGAATGTCGACCCCTTCGCCGTCGAAACCGTCATTCCCGCCGACTTCAAGCTGCCCGCCGGCGGACTCAACCTGCGCTGGCCCGATCCGCCGCTGGTACAGGAAAAGCGCCTGCTGCACCACAAGCTCTACGCCGCGCTGGCCTATTGCCGTGCCAACCAGCTGAACAAGGTGATCATCGACAGCCCGAACGCGCGCCTGGGCATCGTCACCAGCGGCAAGAGCTATCTCGATGTGCGCCAGGCCCTCGAAGACCTCGGCATCGACGACGCCGTAGCGGCAAAAATCGGCCTGCGCCTGTACAAGGTGAGCATGGTCTGGCCGCTGGAGGCCGAAGGGATTCGCCACTTCGCCGAAGGGCTGGAAGAGATCCTGGTCATCGAGGAGAAGCGCCAGTTCCTCGAATACCAGATCAAGGAAGAACTCTACAACTGGAGCGAATCCGCGCGACCACGTGTCATCGGCAAGTTCGACGAGAAAGGGGAATGGTCGCTACCGCACTCGGAATGGCTGCTCCCCGCGGCCGGCGAGCTGACGCCGGCGATGATCGCCCGCGTCATCGCCGCGCGCATCGCCATCTACTACACCTCCGAGCGCGTCGCCGCGCGCCTGGCCTTCCTGGAAGAAAAAGAAGCCGCGCTGGCCAAACCGAACCGCGCCATTGCCCGCATTCCGCACTACTGCTCGGGCTGCCCGCACAATACTTCGACCAGGGTCCCGCAAGGCTCGCGCGCGCTGGCCGGCATCGGTTGCCACTACATGGCCACCTGGCTGTCGCCCGAATCGACGCAGACCTTCAGCCAGATGGGCGGTGAAGGCGTCGCCTGGGTCGGTCAGTCACCGTTCACCAGCACGCAGCACGTCTTTGCCAACCTCGGCGACGGCACCTATTTCCACTCCGGCCTGCTCGCCATCCGCCAGTCAATCGCCGCCGGGGTGAACATCACCTACAAGATTCTCTACAACGACGCCGTCGCCATGACCGGCGGGCAGCCGCACGACGGCCCGCTGAGCGTACCGATCATCGCCCGCCAGATCGCTGCCGAGGGCATCGGGAGCATCGTCGTGGTTACCGACGAGCCGCAGAAATACAGCGGCGCCGCGGCGCTGCCGTCCGGCACGCCGGTGCGCCATCGTGACGAGCTGGACACGGTGCAGCGCGAATTGCGCGGCGTGCCGGGCACGACGGCGATCATCTACGACCAGACCTGTGCCGCCGAAAAGCGCCGGCGTCGCAAGCGCGGCAAGTTTCCCGATCCCGCCAGGCGGGTGCTGATCAACGATCTGGTCTGCGAAGGCTGCGGCGACTGCTCGGAGAAATCCAACTGCATGTCGGTGGTCGCCGTCGACACCGAGTTCGGCCGCAAGCGGGCCATCGATCAATCGGCCTGCAACAAGGATTTCTCCTGTATCAAAGGCTTCTGCCCGAGTTTCGTGACCGTCGAAGGCGGCGCGCTGAAAAAAGGCCAGGCAGCGACGCCGAGCGAAGCCCTGTTCGCGCAACTGCCCGAGCCGAGCTTGCCGGGGACGGCCACGCCCTGGAGCCTGCTGATCACCGGCGTCGGCGGCACCGGCGTGGTGACCATCGGCGCCCTGCTGGGCATGGCCGCGCACCTCGAAAGCAAGGGCGTGCTGGTCCTCGACATGGCCGGACTGGCGCAGAAAGGTGGCGCCGTATGGTCACATGTGCGCATCGCCGACCGCCAGGAGCAACTCTACGCGGCGCGGGTCGCCGCCGGCGAAGCCAACGCCGTCATCGCCTGCGACCTGGTTGTCGCCGCCAGCGACGAATCGATCGCCAAGATGCGCGCCGGCCACACTCGCGTGGTCATCAACCGCGACCAGAGCACGACCAGCGACTTCGTGCGCGGCTTTGCCGCGCAGGCGCGCAGCGGTGACGTCGTCGCCAACCCGGACCCGCAGTTCCCGCAAGACGGCATGGAAGCGCGCATTGCCGACGCCGTCGGCAGCGAGAACGCCGATTTCCTCGAAGCTTCGCAACTGGCGACAGCAATCATGGGCGACGCCATCGCCACCAACCTGTTCATGCTCGGCTTCGCCTGGCAGAAAGGCCTGGTGCCCTTGTCACGCGCGGCCATCCTGCGCGCCATCGAGATCAACGCCGCGGCGGTCGCTTCCAACACCACGGCTTTCCAGTGGGGCCGCGTCGCGGCGGTCGATAGGGCGGCGGTGGTCAAGGCCGCGCAACCGGCGCATGTTCCGGACCACCACCGCGTGTCGAACAGCGTCGACGAGTTGATTGCCCGCCGCCAGGAGCAGCTCACCGAGTATCAGGACGCCGCCTACGCCGAGCGTTACCTGGCGCTGGTCAAACGCGTGCGTGCCGCCGAAGAAGCGCTGGCGCCGGGAATCTCGCTGCTCGGCGAAGCCGTCGCTCGCGGCTACTACAAGCTGCTCGCCTACAAGGACGAGTACGAAGTGGCGCGGCTATATACCAACAGCGCCTTCCTCAAGAGCGTCGAGGCGCAGTTCGAAGGCGACTACAAACTGGTCTTCCACCTCGCACCGCCGCTGCTGGCCGGCAAGGACCCGGCCACCGGGGAGCTCAGGAAGCGCACTTACGGCCCGTGGATGCTCAAGGCGATGCGTATCCTGGCCGGCTACAAACACCTGCGCGGCGGCCGCTTCGACATTTTTGCGCGCAGTGCCGAGCGCAAGCTCGATCGCCAGTTGATCGCCGACTATGAAGCACTGATCGAAACCCTGCTCGCCGGACTCACGACCAGCAAGCACGAACTGGCCGTCGAACTGGCCAGCCTGCCCGAGCAGGTGCGTGGCTTCGGCCACATCCGCGAGCGCTATGTCGAGCACGCCCGTGTGCAGCAGAAGACTTTGCTCGCACGCTTCACTGGCCAGAGCTTGCCGGGCGTGCAGCGCATGCAGCACTTCCCGACCAGCAAAGTCTCGGCCTGATCGAGAGTCGTTTCAGCACCTGGCCCCCCACCCCACCTCCCTCGGCACTTCCGCACAGGTCGCCACAAGCAACCGCTGTGGGATTGCTGCCTCCCTCACGACCAACGAAGGAATTTGCCATGTCCGTTTTTTCCCTGCGTGATTTTGCCGATCACGAACAAGTGGTTTTCTGCAGCGACGACGCCAGCGGCCTGAAAGCCATCATCGCCGTGCACAACTCCAATCTCGGCCCGGCGCTCGGCGGCTGCCGCATGTGGCATTACGCCAGCGAAGACGATGCCATCCGCGACGTCCTGCGCCTGGCGCGCGGCATGACCTACAAATCGGCCCTGGCCGGCCTCCAGCTCGGCGGCGGCAAGTCGGTGATCATCGGCAATCCGCGCACCGACAAGACGCCGGCCCTGCTCGACGCCTTTGCGCGCGCGCTCAACCGGCTCAACGGCCGCTACGTCGCCGCCGAGGACTCGGGCACCAATGTCGCCGACATGAAGTATCTCGCCGAGCGCACGCCGCACGTCGCCGGCATCATCGACAAGCCGTCGCACGAGGCCGAAGGCATGCGCAGCGGCGACCCCTCACCGGCCACCGCCTACGGCACTTTTTTCGGCATCAGGGCGGCGGTCAAGCGCAAGCTCGGTCGCGACTCACTCGACGGCCTGCGGGTCGCCATCCAGGGAGTCGGCAACGTCGGCTTCGACCTTGCCCGCCAGCTCACGGACGCCGGCGCGCAACTGTGGGTCGCCGACATCCATGAAGAGAACCTGGTGCGTGCGCGCGAGGAGCTGGGCGCCCGCGCGCTGGCCCCGGAAGCCATCTACGCCGCCGACGTGGACGTCTTCGCCCCCTGCGCCATGGGCGCCATTCTCAACGACGAGACGATCCCGCAGCTGCGCGCCTGCATCGTCGCCGGCGCCGCCAACAATCAACTGGCCGAAGTGCGCCACGGCAGCGAGCTGATGCGGCGCGGAATCCTCTACGCGCCGGACTACGTGATCAATGCCGGCGGTATCATCGACATCTATCACGAACGGATCGGTTTCGACCGCCCTGCCCTGCTGCGTCACCTGGAAGGCATCCACGACACGCTGCTGGAGATTTTCGAACGCGCCGACAAGGAAGCACGGCCTACCGGCGAAGTGGCCGACGCCCTGGCCGAGGAGCGTTTCAAGGGCTGATCGACAACGCGCAAGGCCGCAACGCAGCCACGGCTCGTGACAACAGGAAACCGAGCAGGATCCGTGGCCCATGCAGGATGCAACACCGACAGGAGAGAGACAATGTCACTTACGACGAAAGGCCACGACCAGTGGTCGTCGCGCATGGGCTTCGTGCTCGCCGCAGTGGGTTCAGCGGTTGGCCTGGGCAATATCTGGAAATTCCCGTACATGGTCGGGCAGAGTGGTGGCGCGGCCTTCGTCGCCGTCTATCTGGTCTGCATTGCGCTGATCGGCCTGCCGATCATCGTCGCCGAGTGGTTGATCGGCCGGCGCGCGCAGGAGAACCCGATCAACGCCATGGCCGACCTGGCGCGCAGCAACGGCCGCAGCAAGGCCTGGGTGATGGTCGGCGTCAGCGGTACCCTGGCCGGCTTCCTGATCCTCTCCTTCTACAGCGTCATCGGCGGCTGGGCACTGTCCTACCTGATCGATGCCGGCAGCGGTAGCTTCAACGGCATGGGCAAGGAGACTGCAGACGCCGCCTTCTCGGGCATGCTGGCCGATCCCGGCAGTCTGCTGACCTGGCACACGGTATTCATGGGACTGACGGTCGGGGTGGTGGCGATGGGTGTTTCGGGCGGCCTCGAACGCGCGTCGCGCATCCTGATGCCGACTCTGGGCATCCTGCTGGCGCTGATGGTCGGTTACGGCGCAGCCTCCGGCGGCTTTGCGCAGACACTCGCCTATCTGTTCGCGCCCGACTTCTCCAAACTCACCGGCGCGGTCCTCCTCGCTGCGCTGGGCCACGCCTTCTTCACACTGTCGCTGGGCATGGGCATCATGATTGCCTACGGTTCCTATCTCGGGCAACAGGTGGACCTGCTGCGCGCCGCACGCACGGTGGCGATCATGGACACGGTGATTGCCCTGGCTGCCGGGCTGGCGATTTTCCCGATCGTCTTTGCCAACGGGCTCGACCCGGCAGCCGGACCGGGCCTGGTCTTCGTCACCCTGCCGCTGGTCTTCGGCAAGGTCACTGGCGGGCTGCTTCTCGGCGTGATGTTCTTCGCACTGCTCACTTTCGCCGCGCTGACCTCGGCCATCTCGCTGCTCGAACCCTCGGTCGAGCTGCTTGAAGAACGCACCCCCTTGACCCGTATCGGCGCGACGCTGGTGGCCGGTGTCGCCACCTGGGCGCTGGGCATCGCCGCGCTGTTGTCGTTCAACCTGTGGAGCGACGTGCTGATCTTTGGCAACAACATCTTCGACCTGCTCGACAAGATGACCAGCAAGTTCCTGCTGCCACTGACCGCCCTCGGCGCCATCGTCTTCGTCGGCTGGTGCCTCAAAGCCGAGAGCGTGCGCGAAGAACTCGGCCTGAGCAGCGGCGGCTTCGCGCTGTGGAATCTGATCACCCGCTTCGTGGCCCCGATCGGCGTGCTGGTGGTTTTCATCTCCAGCCTCTGAGCGGCAGGCGCATCGAGCGCATCTTCAGCATCATGCAGTTGACGAACGCGCCCGGCCCGTGCCGGGCGTTTTCATTGAGCGGCTGGCTTGTGCGCTCCTCGCATTCACCCATTCACCCGCATGGGGCGATTCCCGGGCGGCTGCGCCTCCTCTCCCGGAGATCAGGAGCGGGAACGCAATAAACTCATGACCTGGCGGCGCTGCCACCCTTGCCGGCATCCTTCCCGGCATCCTTCCCCGCGCTCTTCTGGCCACCTTCAGCGGCAGCTCCAGCCGCCTTCTCGGCAGACTCGACCGGCTCTTCCGCTGCTGCTTTCTCTTCGCCACCGGGCTTGCTCGCATTGGCCGCCGGCGTTGCCGAGCCTGCGCTGCTGCTCTTCGCCGCTTCCTGCGCCGGAGCGCCCTCAGTGGTGGCTGCTGCGACGGCTTTTTCCAGCTCGGATTCGGCTGCTGCACCGTCAGCCTGCCCCATCGAGGCGCGTTCAAGCGGTTGCGCGCCAGCGGCGATAAGCGCAGCGGATACCTTGTCCGAAGGAGTCACATCGGTGGCCGCCGTAGCGCCCGCATTGCCCACCAGCAGACTCACCACCCGGTCCCGGAAGAGTTGGCGCGCGGAACCACTGGAAAGCTGTTCGTAACCTGAAGACAGGTGCTCGAACAAGTCCTTGTAAGAGCCGGCCATCGAAGCGACGAGAGTTGCGGTCTTGTCGAAGTGCGACTCGACATCACGCTTGTAACCGGCGATTTCTTCCTGCTGGCGAGACACTTCCGCCTCCAGAACCGCGACTTGTTTGGTTTTTCCGCCGAGCGGGCTGCGGCCCACGAAAAACCCGATTAAGGCCGCGACAAACACTGCCGCCCCACCGATCAGCCACATTGTCTGTTCCGTCATGCCCGTCATGCCAAGACCTCCCTCTGTGAATGGCGACGCGCCAGCGTGCAAACTCTGTCGATGCGCCGACCGTCTGCGCCGCGGGCACGGCTGCCTTGCTGGATATGTTTTCAGTGCTCAAAAAGAGCACACTGCCAAGGCGAAGTATATCGGCCTTTGGCAAGACGCACCGCGCGCGAAGCAAAAACTAGCGTTTCTTGCCCGCCAACATTCCACGCCAGCCGCTATTTCGCGAGTTCCCTGCTTGCCTTTTCCAGCTTTCCGGCGGCGTGCAATTCCGCCCGCATCACTGGCCGCAACGTCTTTTCGACGGCTTCTGCGGCCTTGCCTGGCGCGAGTTGGCGTTGAGCAAAGTCTGCTATCCCGGCCCCCGGCGGCCTCAGTCTTTCTGCTGTTGCGCCAGTTCGCTGGCGGTGTTGATGTTGGCGAAGGCTTCGGGGCAGCCGTCGAAGTCCACCAGCACGTGTTTCTGGGCCAGCACCCAGCGGTCGATCTTGCGCTCGCCGCCGGCCAGGTACGCGGCCAGCGCTGCGGCGCTGCGCGTGTGCGCCAGCAGGAAGACCGGCTGCAACTGCCCGTCGGCACGGGCCATGGCCACATCGGCCCCGGCGGCCAGCACGGCACGGTGCAGACGGGCCGCCAGATCGAGCGGCACGGCCGGCGAATCGCAGGGGCAGGTGAGCACCCAGGCCTCGCGATCATCTTCGCCAGCGTGGTGCAGGCCCGCATCGAGGCCGGCCAGCGGGCCGACGAAGCCGGCGTGGCGGTCGGCGACGACCGGCGCGCCGAGCGCCGCATAGGTGTCGGCGTTGCGGTTGGCGTTGATCAGCAGCACATCGACCTGTGGGCGCAGGCGGGCGATGACCTGCGCGATCATCGGCCGGCCGTCGAGTTCGACCAGCCCCTTGTCGACACCGCCCATGCGGCGGCCTTGTCCACCGGCGAGAATCAGGCCAATGATCGGGATCGGGATCGGGATCGAGGCAAGGCTCATGCCTCGCCTCGCGTCATGCGTTCGCCATGCGAGTAGACGAGATGGCGGCCGACCCGCGCACGGCAGATCAGGGTGATGCCCATTTCCTGCGCCATCGACAAGCCCATCTGCGTCAGACCGGAGCGCGAGACCAGGAAAGGTACGCCCATTTGCACCGTTTTCATGACCATCTCCGAAGTCAGCCGACCAGTGGTATAGAAAATCTTGTCGGCCCCGCCTTCTTCGTCCAGCCACATCAGGCCGCCGATGGCATCGACCGCGTTGTGCCGCCCGACGTCCTCGACGTGATAGACCAGCGGCACCGCGGGCGTGTTGCGCAGCAGCGCGCAGGCGTGCACCGAACCGGCGCGCTTGTAGACCGTGTCCAGCGCCAGAACCCGTGCCAGCGCGGCGTCAAGCGTGCTCACCGCCAGCGTGGCCTCGCTGTGCAGCGGCTGCAGCTCGTCGAGCCAGTCGCCGAACATCGTTCCCTGCCCGCAGCCGGTGGTGACCGTGCGTTTGGCCATGCGCGTGGCCGTGCGTGCAGCCAGCTCGCTGCCCCGGCCCTGGCGCGTGTGCACGGCGCAGGCGCCAACGTCCCAATCGACGTGTACGCTGAGCAGATCGGCGAGCGATTCGACCAGTCGCTGGTTGCGCAGATAGCCCATGATCAAGGCCTCCGGCGCCTGACCGAGGGTCATCAGAGTGACGATTTCCTGCTTGTCGAGGTACACCGTCAGAGCGTTTTCGCCAGGCACCTCGACCACGCGCGACCGGCCCTGGTGATCGACGACCATGGCGCTGGCCGTGGCCGGGCATTGCGCACGGGTGAGCGACAGCCGCGCTGCGTCCGGCGCATCGCTCAGCGGGATTTCGAAAACAGCATCGGTTTCAGCACGCATGGCGGACTATTGTCGACACGGCGTAGCCGCCGCATTGGTGGGCGCTTCTACAGAGAAGCGGTATCTTACCCGGATCGCCGCGCACAGCCGGCGGAGAGTGAAATGGACGAGGCGATGAAACAGGAGATCTTGCCGGACGCCGAGGCCGCGGCTGGCGCTGTGCTTCGCCCGCCAGACGCTCGCGGGCAAGCGCTGGATCACGCAGCGCGAGGAGCGGGTGGGGCCGGTGGCGGCTCGGGCGCCGGTAGCGGTTGACGAAATTCCCCTGCCGGAGCCGGCCACCCTGTCACTGGCCGACGACTTCAGTGTTCACGGTTTTCCGGAGCCAGGATCGCATTCACGACGTCCCAAACTCACTTCTAAACCGTGGCCTGCCCCGAATCTGCCCCGTCCCCGAATCTTGCCCGAGCACGCCGACGACAAGGCGGGCAAGGTGATCGCCGAAATCGAGCGCCAGGGCAAGCTCGACAACACGCTGATCTTCTACATCCGGGGAGACAAGGGCTCGTCGTCCGCGGGGCCGCCCACCAGCAAACCCATGCCGGCCGCGTCGATGCAAGGATCGGAGCTTCCCTGACGAGTCGGGATGCTTCCCCGGGGCGTCGGGATGCTTCCCGCATGCGTCGGGATGCTCCCACGAGGTGTCACGATGCTTCCCCGAGGCGTCGGGATGTTCCCACGAGGTGTCACGATGCTTCCCTGATGCGTCGGGATGCTTCCACGAGGCGTCACGATGCTTCCCTGAGGCGTCGGGATGCTTCCACGAGGCGTCACGATGCTTCCCTGATACGTCGGGATGCCTCCCCGATGCCTGCGGGCGCCTCCCTGCTCATCCCGTGGCCGATTCGGCAGCAGAGATTGCCGGCACGGATCAAGCTGTGCGCATTATCAGCGGGCCCGGTGGCCGCTGCGCGCACGCGCCACGAAACGTGTTGACAATTTTGGCGGCCCGGACCTATTCTCTTCTCCAAGGGTAATCCGCTCCTCGGCAACTTCATCTTCCGGGAGGAAAAATGGCAAAGAACGAGAACGTTCGTCTGCAGGCTGAAATCCTCCAGGCAGATGAAAGAACCTTCCTGGCGGTCAAGGCGATCACCGATTACGGCCCGGCCAACCCGGCCTACAGTTTCGCCACCCTGGCCGCCAAGAACGAGGCCATGCACGCCGCCCAGGAAGCAGAACTGCGCGCCCAGAACGCCTTCAACGCCGCTCGCGACGCCAGCGTTGCCATCCAGTGGGAGCATCACAATCTCATTCTCGGCGTCAAAGACCAGGTCATCGCCCAATTCGGCCCCAATTCCGATCAGGTCGCCTCGCTGGGCCTGAAGAAGAAATCCGAACGCAAGTCACCGGCCCGCGCCAGCAAACCTGCCGCGTAGATCGGCGCCTGTGATTTGGCACGCGTTCAGGATGGCGGGACACAGGGGACGCACCATGGTTTTCCGGAGCCAGGATCGCATTCACGACGTCCAAAACTCAGTTCTAAACTGTGATCTGTCCCCGAATCTCCTCCGAATCTCTCCTTCTCGGCTAGTATGCCCTTCCAAGGGTACGAGATTTCGACGGCCCTGCCACTCTCTCGCAGGATTTTCACCAAGCGCAGCACTCGGCCTTGGCTGGAACGATGATCAAGGCCCTGTTTCTCAACTAAGCCAAAGAAAGTGAGTGTGAATGATGCGATGCTCAATTAGTTTGATTGTCCACGGCGTATTCGTGATGTCGTTGTTACCTAGTGTGGTATCGGCTGCCATGTGGACCGAACCGACTGGACCAAGCTACACTTTTAATTCACTTGGGACGCATACGGTGGTTGATACACCGTTCGGCGCTTTAGTATTTACGGGTACTGGGCCGACGGTAGCTCGCAGCGACCCGACCAATGCCGCCTTTCCCCAGGGTGGTCTCGACACGATCAATACTGAGATCTTGAGCCTTACTTTGACGGGAACCATGGGCGGTGTTTACGCCGAGCTTAGAGCAGGGATGAACGCCGGAGTTTATCCGGGGCTGCAACGGACGCGGGGGCAGGTTCAAGACAAGACGGGAACACCAGATGGGCAGATTGATTTTCCCGCGAATAGCATTTTCGATGTTTTTTTTGATGTGTGGGTCGATTTTAATCCTTTCGGCGGGACCTCCGGAATCGTTGACGTCGGCGAAGTCTTTAGCAACGATACTCGAGGAGGTTTTGCATTTCCTGGAGATTTTGCAGCGAGGATGAGCAACATGATGCTGCTCAATATTCCGCCTCCAATTGGGACGATCTACACTATTACCGGTGGGGTCAGCGAGAATGATCCAATGATCGGTACTTTTGCTACTACGGCGCCCGATGCAGTGTATCTTTACCAAATCCGTGAGGACAGAGAGCCGCTCCAGCCGTTCCCGTTCGGTAGGTTGGATACGGCAGCTCATGAGGTGATTATCCCAGAGCCCGCCACGCTGGCCCTGTTAGGCACAGGTCTGGGTCTCCTGGGTGTGCGCCGGAGGCGGAAAGTGAGTTGAGTTTAGCGGAAGGAATCGTGGAAGGAATCGGGGACATAAAGGAATCCCAGGGAAAAGCAGGGAAAAGGCGGAAAAGAAACGGAAAAGCGGAAAAAGCGGAAAAAAGCGGAAAAGAAACGGAAAAGAGAAACGGAAAAGAACGGAAAAGGAAGAACGGAAAAGGGGCCAGGGTCGGATTAAATGCTAATCAATAGCCCAACTGTGCGCTCCAAGGGACGCTGCGCGATAAGGCCGCGCAGCGCCGATCACCTCTACGTTGGGCACCACTACCCGCAATGAGCGATAATTACGCTATCCCCACCGGAGTCAAACCATGGAACTGACCGCGGTACTTACTCCCGCCGAAGAAGGCGGTTACGTTGCCCTGAATCCTGAGACTGGTACCACTACGCAAGGTGAAACCGTTGAAGAGGCTATCGCCAACCTGCAAGAGGCTACGGAACTGTATCTGTCGCAGTTTCCCATCCCTGCGCCAGGGCGTCCGCTGGTAACAACGTTCAGCGTTCCCGCGCATGCCTAAGCTGCCGCGTGTTTCGGGTGCTACCGCAGTTCGGGCGTTGGAGCGGCTGGGTTTCGAGAAGTTGCGCCAATCTGGAAGTCACGTCATCATGCGCCGTGGTTCCAAAGGCTGCGTCGTCCCCATGCACAGTGAAGTCAAAGTCGGCACATTGACAGGCGTCTTGCGCCAGGCCGATGTGTCACCCGATGAATTCATCGCGGCCTTGTAGTCGTGGCGGAAAACAGGGGACGCACCACAGTTTCCTGAGCCAGGACTGCATTCATGAAGCGCAAAATCTACGTGGAAACATCCGTCATCAGCTACCTGACGGCTCACCCAGCAAGACCATCCTCGGCGCTGCCCACCAGCAAATTACTCTGGCGTGGTGGGAAACCCGCAACCAGTACGAACGGTTGGTGTCATGTGCGCGGCAGCGTGAATTTCGGTGGAATTGGGCCGTTTGAAATTCGGGCGTGAGGAGTAGCCGTGAGAGCGGCGATTGGCGGTTCAGGACGGTCGTTCAGACGATAGATCGGGCTTTCGATGCGGGGGTTTCGGCACGTTGGATCTGGCCAAACACGGGCGACTTACCGTTTGTTGCGCGGTAACGCGAAGTACTGATCGAAGACCTCGTCGCTCATCGCCCGTGTGGTGACCTGATCGGCGTCGAGAAGGAGCTTTTCGAGGAAGGCTCGTCGAGTGATCCTGGCGTGGCGGGCCAAGCGACCCAGGGCGAGGGCCGCCGCGGTCGAGACCCAGTTCTGCAAACGGCGTTCGCCGTTTTCCCCGGCGCAGGGTCGCCTGGCGCGATAGGCGCGCTGTCTTTCTGCCGAAGTTGTCGCCATGCGTTCTCGCCCGTTACCGCGTAACACCGCCCGGATTGGGGTCGGCGAGCGACGGTTCTGCGCCAATCGACGGGAAAGCAGCGCCAGTCATGCCTCGATCTGGTCCTTCATGCGATAGCTCTTGCCCTCGATGATGACCGTTTCCGCATGGTGGAGCAGTCGGTCGAGGAGCGCCGAGGTCAGCGTGCTGTCGTGGTTGAAGATTTCCGCCCAGTGCTTGTAGGCAAGATTTAATGCGGAGTTGAAGATTATGCAGAGCCCCTTGGTCAGAGGCTCTGATTTGATGCTATTTCTTGGGCTGTTCGCTGCGCATAAGGGAGCGGGTCTTGAGCAGGGCGATCAAGTGATCGGTCGCCTTGAAGCGCCCGGAGCGTAGTTTGGGCGGGATGATGGATTCCAGTGCTTCGAGCTTTACCGACGGATCGACGCGGGTGTACATCTCGGTGGTCTGGAGATGTGTATGCCCCAACCAAAGAGACACTTTTCGGAGATCCTTGGTCGCCTGCAAGACCGTCAGCGCGCAGGTGTGTCGCAAGACATGAGGGCTTACGCGTTTGGTCGACAGCGAGGGACAGTGCTGCGAGGCCGTTGCCACGTGTTTGTGCAGGATGTACTCGAAGCCGGAACGTGTCATCGCCTCGCCTTGAGCATTCACAAACAGTTCGGGCACCCGCACGTCTCCGCGTACTGCCAACCATGCGCGTAGAGCGGAGGTGGTTTCCTTCCACAACGGCAAGCAACGTTCTTTTCTGCCCTTACCATGAACGAGTACGCTTGCCTGCGGCTGTAAACTCAGATCGGCCAGTTGCAAACCGACCAACTCCGACACGCGCAATCCTGCCGCATAGCAAAGATGGAGCATGGCGCGGTCGCGGATGCCTTCTCGATGGTCGGGCACGAGCGCGTGCAGAAGCGCTTGCATTTCATCACCTGTAAGGTGACGAACCAGCCGCGTTTCGGCCTTCTTGAGCGGAATCGCCAGGACGCGCTGAATCTGCTCCATCGCCGAAGGAACGCGATAAGCCACGAAACGCATGAACGAGCGGATCGCGGCAAGGCGCGTATTTCTCGACGTCGCTCCATTGCCGCGCGTGGTTTCCAGGTGATTCAGGAAGGCGCTTACCAGACCGGCGTCGAGCTGCTCAAGGTTGAGCGCACAGGGTGCCACCTTGAGGCGATCGCTGGCGTACTCAAACAGCAGCTTGAATGCGTAGGCGTACGACTCACAGGTGTTGTCGCTGGCATTCCGTTCGAGGGGCAGGCGTTGTTGGAGAAAGGCCGTGATGTGGGGTGCGATCGGAGTCGTGGTCATGGCCGCTCTCCGGTGAGGAAGCGTTCGCACCGCTCGGCGATGTTTCGCATCAGCTCCGGCGTTGCTTCAAGGTACCAATACGTGTTGGCCGCCTGGGCATGACCGAGATAGGTTGACAGCGACAACAGATGTTGCGTGATGTGATCGCGATCATCCGGACAAGTCTCCAGGGCTCGGACGGCGAAGGTATGACGCAGCGAATGCGGCGTCGCACGAGGCTGCCCGCGGTTGCGCGGCAGACCGATTTTCCGGGCGGCCGTCTGGAATGCGGATTCGACATTCCCCAAGCGCAGCGGCTTTCGATGCATGGAGACGAATAGGTGAGGATCATCGAATGGAGGCTGACGACGTCGTCGTTCGAGATAGCGCACGAGGTGCGCTTGGGCGGTGTCATGGAGCGGAACGAGGCGGCTCTTGCGGAATTTGGAGGATCGAATCACCAGCCCATCAGCGGTGACGTCCTCATAGCACAAGCCGATCGCCTCCGAGACGCGAAGGCCTGTGCAGGCAAGTAACGCGAAAAGCGTGCTGTAAGTGTCGCGCCGCAAGCCCTGGTAAACCGGCTGAAACGCTGCCGCCACCAAGCGCTCCACTTCATTTCTGGAGAGGATGTAAGGCGTTGGCCTTTGCCGCGACTCGCCACCAAAAACGGGCTCGGGTAGCTCATGGCGTGGGTCTTCCGCTCGCATGTAGCGGGCAAAGCGGATCACCTCGCCGAGCCGGCGGGCGCGTTGGTGAAGCGTTTGGGAAAGTCCGGCCCACTCGATGGCGATTCGTGAGCAAACGTGCTCTTCGCCTCTCGCGCTGGAGAAAGCCGCGAAGCTGTTCAGCAGGTGGCCCTCGGAATGCAGCGCGAATCCGCACGCGCGGCGCACAGCCAGATACGACTCTACCCCCGTTGGCCGGTCAACTTCCCCCACGTTTGGTCACTTCAAAATCCCCCACCCTGAAGGTCGCGTGACGGAGCAATAGGGCTCTGCTTTTAGCGCTTTCGGACATCCCCGGCAGGACGTTATCTTTCCCCCTCGATCTTTTTGAGGGGAGTCTGGAGTGAACGTCTTGAAGCCACATCTGCAAACCACGGTCTTTACCCTGCTGGCGGCAGGAAAGAGTCAGCGCGAAATTGCCCGCATCACCGAAATCGATCGCAAGACGATCCGCAGTCTGGCGCGGCATTTTGCGAGCGAAGGGGCAAATCCCCCCGGGGTGGCCACCGGCCCTCCCGGTCAAATTCCCCCACCCCTGCCACCGGCGCCGAGCCGGCCATCGACTTCCGCCTGTGAGCCGCACCGCGCCTTCATCGAGGCGCAGTTACAGCTTCGCCGCAACTTCACGGCGATCTACCAGGACCTCGTCGATCAGTTCGGCTTTTCGGCCAGCTATAACAGCGTCAAGCGCTTTGCCGGGACGCTGATCGCACACGAGCCGGCCCAGTTTGATCGCCTGGAATTCGCCGCCGGCGAAGAGGCGCAGGTCGACTACGGCGAGGGGGCGATGACCCTTTACCCCGGCAGTGAGCGCTATCGTCGGCCGCGTCTGTTTGTCATGACCCTGCGCTATTCCCGGCGCAGCTTTCGGCGGGTGGTCTGGAAGTCCAGCCAGGAAGCCTGGGCCTTGCTGGCTTAGGTCATGGTCGGCAAGTACATCGATCACCTGCCGCTCTATCGTCTGGAACAGCAGGCGGCTCGCTCCGGGGTGTCGCTGGCCCGTTCGACGCTGGCCGACTGGGTGGGTCGTATCGGCGTCGCGCTCGAACCGCTCGGCGATCGCCTCGCCGAATTGCTGCGTGAAGGCACGATGCTGCATGCGGATGAAACCCCGGTTCAGCAATTGGATCCAGGCAAAGGGAAGACCAAGCGCGCGTTTCTCTGGGCTTATCGCAGCAATGTCTTGGCCTCCCTTTAACACCTCGCTGTCATATTTCGGGTTTTTCTAGCCCGCGCTGATTTTAAGTCGTTGATTTGAAAGAGGCGGTTTTCCGGAGGTGAAATGTTGTGCCATAATAGTTTTGACGTTCTGGTTTTTTCCCTTGCATTTCTTGTACGATCGTGGGCATGTATATCCGACAGACACGAACGAACAACAAGGTCACCGGCGAGGGCTACTTCACCTACCGGCTGGTGCGTGGCGAACGCATCGCAGGCAAGGTCCGTCAGATCACCCTGCTGAATCTCGGGCGTAATTTCGCGATCAAGCAGGAAGACTGGCCGATACTGTGTCGTCGTATCGAACAGTTGCTACACCCCCAGGAAGCGCTGCTGCCGTTGCCATGCACAGGTCATATCGAAAGTGCGGCCCAGCGCTACGCCGGGCAGCTGATCGTGCGGGCGCCGATGAGCGACGCGTCGGCGACAGAGGCCAGCGACCCTGCCGAAAACCCGCGTCCGCCGGCGACATTCGTCGAAGTCGATGTTGACTCGCTGCAAACGATGCAGCCGCGTTCGGTCGGCGTCGAGCACGTCGGCCTGCATGCGCTGGCCGAACTGGGCATCATCGACCAGTTGCGGGAGTTGGGCGTTAATGGCGTTCTGCGGGCGTCGATTATCGGCAATTTGATCGGCAGAATGGCCCATCCGGGCTCCGAGCGGGCAACCTGGAACTGGCTGCAGACGCACAGCGCCTTGGGCGAACTGATCGACGTCGACTTCCTGTCGATGTCACACATGGGTCTTTACCGGGGTTCGGACATCCTGATGAAGCATCGGGAGGTGATTGAAGCACGTTTGTTTGGCCGCGTTCGCACGCTCTTTGGTTTGGAAGAGACGATCACGCTCTACGACCTGACCAACACCTACTTCGAAGGCGAAGTCCCGAGCAATCGCAAGGCCAAGCGTGGCCGTTCCAAGGAGAAGCGTAGCGATTGCCCCTTGGTGACCCTTGGCCTGGTGCTCGACGGCAGTGGTTTTGTGCGCCGCTCGCAGACCTTCGAAGGCAATGTCAGCGAAGCCGGCACGCTTGCCGGCATGCTGACCGGCTTGGCCGCCCCGGCAGGGGCGCTGGTGATCATGGACGCGGGCATCGCCAGCGAAGCCAATGTCGCCTGGCTGGTCGAACACGGTTATCGCTACCTGGTCGTTCGTCGCGGGGGAACCCGGCAGTTCGATGAAACACAGGCGATCACGATCGAGACCGCCGACGAGCAACCGTTGCACTTGCAGAAGACGCTCAGTGAAGACGGTCAAGAGCTTCAGTTGAATTGCCATTCACCGGGTCGCCAACTCAAGGAGGAGGCAATGCTCGAATCCTTCAGCCAGCGCTTCGAAGCCGGATTGCAGCAAATGCTCGATGGCCTGGCCAAACCGCGTGCCGAGAAACGCCCAGACAAATTGCTCGAACGACTCGGTCGACTGAAGCAGAAGAGTCGCGGCACCAGCCAGCATTACACGGTAAACCTGGTGACGGACGAGTCGGGCAAGCGCGTCACCGGGATCACCTGGCAGAAGGTGCCCCGCGAGGGGAGCCAGGCGACACACCCAGGCGTTTATTGCTTGCGTACCAATCAACTCGACTGGGATGAAGAGCGGCTCTGGCGCACCTATACTCTGCTGACTGACCTGGAAAGTGTGTTTCGCAGCCTGAAGAGCGAGCTGGGCTTGCGCCCGATCTACCATCACAAGGAAGATCGCGCCGACGGCCATCTGTTCATTACCGTGTTGGCTTACCAGTGCGTGCAGTTCCTTCGCGTCAAGCTGAAGGCGGCTGGCATTCACGACAGTTGGACGACTTTGCGCGAGACCCTCTCGATGCAGTGCCGGACGACGACGACTTTCCGCCAGCGCGATGGCCGCACGCTCCATGTCCGCAAGGCCACCAACGCCGAGCCAGAGCAAATGGCCATCTATCGCGCCTTGGGCATCCACTCACAACCCGGAGGACTCCGAAAACTGATCGCCTGAGCCTCTTGCAAAACTGACACTGCAGGGCTGATTTTTTCGTCGCTGGGGGCGAAAGCGGAGGACGCAGGCGGCCATTTCTGGCATGATGGGTTTCTCAAGACCAACATCATAACACCCGCAAAATGGATACTACCCAACGCGAACTGATCATGCAACGCTGGAACGTGATTCAGCACGAACTGCTGCCCGAGTTGAGGGCTGAAGGTCCGCTGACACCGAAGTTGGAGAAGGTCGTGCACATCCTGGAATGGGTGCGCATTGAGGAATTCACGGGATCGAACTGGTGTGGCGTGGGGCGTCCGCCGGTAGAGCGGGCGTGGCTGGCGAACGCTTTCGTGGCTAAGTCGGTGTTGGGGCTCAATACCACGGTAGTGCTGATTGAACGCCTGACGATAGACCGTGCGCTGCGACGTATCTGTGGCTTTCCTCTGTGCAAGAAACTGCCTTCTGAAGCCACCTTCTCGCGCGCCTTCGACGAGTTTTCTCAAGCGGATTTGGGCCAGCGGGTGCATGAAGCCCTCGTCAAGGCCCATCTCGGGGATGAACTGATCGGACATATCAGCCGCGACGGTACGGCCATTGAAGCACGCGAACATCCGTCCCGGCGCGAGGCGGCCGTGGCCGAAGAGGTCCCAGCGGCACAGCCCTCGGTGCTCCCGAAGGAAGAGAGCCCTTCCGAAGCGAGTGCGCCAGTGCCAGAAACGCCACCAGCGGCGAAGAAACGTGGCCGCCCCCGGCGCGGCGAGACACGACCACCCGCGAAGGAGTCGCCGATCCAGCGCCAACGCGGGCAGACGTTGGCGCAAATGCTCGATGAGATTCCGACGGCGTGTGATCGCGGCACGAAGTGCAACGCCCAAGGCTACAAGGTCAGCTGGAACGGCTATAAGCTGCATCTCGACACCGCCGACTGTGGCGTGCCCATCGCGGCGCTGCTCTCAAGCGCCTCGATGCACGACAGCCGTGCCGCCATTCCGCTATCACTGATCAGTGCCGAGCGGGTGACCAACCTCTACGATGTCATGGATGCGGCCTATTGCAGCACGGAATTGCGTGAGCACTGCCGGAGTCTCGGCCACGTTCCGCTGATCGATCACAATCCGCGTCGCGGCGAGAAGATCGAATTCGCACCGGCCGAGGCTATTCGTTACAACGAACGTACCGTCGCCGAGCGCAGCAACGCGCGGCTCAAGGACGAATTCGGCGGCAACACCATCATGGTCGAGGGCGACGCCAAGGTGATGGCGCACTTGATGTTCGGTATCCTGGCGCTGACCGCCGACCAGTTGATGCGATTACGAGAATGACCACCCGTTTTTCCTCTCCGACCGCTGTGCATCCGATGATGCAGGGCGGTCGTCGCCCCCAATGAGACAAATAATGCCATCAGGTTAGCCGCTCGGCCACGGCAACGTCCCTCGCGACAAAAATCGTTCCCAGAGAGCGAATCCCGCGGCCCAGCAGTTCCCGTAGGGAGTTTTGCAAGAGGCTCGCCTGACAGCACATTACGCGCTTGTTGTGCCATTAGAAATTCATTTGCCCTGCAAGCAATTGATTATGCAAGAGGTTTTTTGGGGTAGGTTAAGCAGGGGCCAGGGTCTGTTCGAGGAACTCGCTGAGCAGCGGGATGACCAGGCCGTTGTGGAAGGCCAGCTGTGATACGACCGGCCGGGGCGGGCCAGCCCGCGCCCGCTGCTTGCCCCAAGCAACTGCCAACCGGCGGCACGGTAGCAGGTCCCGGCATAGTGACGCGGATCGACGAAGGTCTCCAGCAGCAGGGGCTCGAAGCCCCAGTGCTCGAGCCAGTCCGCGCGTGCGCGGCGCGCGAGTTGCCCGAGCACATGGCTGGCCAGATGGGGTACGCGGACGTGCGGAAAGATCAGGAAGCGGCTGTTGTTCACCACCCGCGCCATGTTCTCGCGGCGGGTCTGGGCCGTCCAGCCGATCCACTGATCGCGCACGGCCACCGCGCGGGCAGCACCGGACAGCAGGACGCAGCCCAGCCGCCGGTCGCCCGCCGTGATGAAGTAGCGCAGCCGGTAGCCGAAGGCCCCCTGGAAACCCAGCGGGTGCCAACGCGCCACCAGCGCATCCCACTGCGCCACCCGGGTCGCGTCGCGAACCACTTCGGGACACCGGCGCGAGCGCCGACAGGGCGCAGTGCACCGCCGGCTCGGCAACGGGGGCGACTGGGGCGGCGGATGCCGATGGCGGCGCGCAACGGCGCGGCGGCGAGGGCCTCAACGCAGTCAGTACCAGCAACCCGGCCGCCTGCAAACGCTCCAGGAAGTCCAGGCAGGCGCTGATCTTCGCCGTCCCCGTCAGTGTGGTCCAGCCCAGGTGCTCGCACACTGTCGCCGCCAACTCCTTGCGTGCCAATCCCGGCAGCCACGCGACCGTCGCGCAGAGCTCGGCAATCTCCGTCGCGCTGAACACGCGACCACAGTGCACCCATTCCCCCGCACTCGTTGCAAGCATCGCAAAACCTCCGACTGAAGCGCAGATTGATTACGCTCCACCTATCCTGCCAGAAGTCCGCCCGGCTGTTTAGCCCTCTTGCGCGAAGGTTTTTTCTTGCGACGCACCCCCAGGCCTTGAAAATACCGGGCTGCAGCATTCATGCTTCAGGGCTGCGTTCTTGCCATGACGGCACGCAAGAACTAGATCATAATCTCAGCCGCCATGCTGTGACCGGTGGGCAAGCCGCGCCGCTGGTCAACAACTCGACCTGTACGATGCCTCCGGCTTGACTGTTCAAGCTGTCCTGCACTCCTTTGCACCAGGGGAACCGCGATGATCAACCCGACAGAAACTACGAACACGGGCGAGGGCTTCAGCAAGTACTTTGAAATCGTGCCAGCGCTCAGTGAGATGCAGCAGAACGCCGCGTTTGGCCTGCGCCACAGCGTCTATTGCGAGGATCTCGGCTGGGAGGCCACGCGCAGCGATGCCAGGGAGACCGACGACTACGACGCGCACTCCCTGCATTGCCTGGTGCGTAGCGTTTCATCGGGCGATTTCGTCGGCTATGTGCGGCTCGTTCTGGCCCGCCCAGGGGAACTCCTTCACCCCTTGCCGTTTGAGGAAACCTGTGCTGAGACGCTCGATCGCGCGATCATGGATCCTGCCGCTGTGCCGCGGGAGCGCATTGCCGAGGTCTCGCGCCTTGCCATAGTTGGCCAGTACCGGCGCCGCCGTGGCGAGGAGAAAACGGCCGGAACCCTGAGTGACTCGAGTTTTGGCACCCCCGACCAACCGCGTTTCCCGTATCTGCTGGTTGGTCTGTACATGGCGGTTTTCGCGCTGGCTGAATGCCACGGCCTGCAGACGCTGTTTCTCCTTGTCGAACCCCGTTTGGCGCGCCACCTGAATCAGGTTGGCATCCGCAACCAGCAGATTGGACGCGGCGCAGAGCACCGTGGTCTGCGTATTCCTGCGGTGATGGACGTCAGCGATGTCGTCGACCACTTGAACCCACGCCTCCGCTCGATCTTCGACATCGTCCAGGAGGAAGTGGCCGCGGCCCATCGCGCGGAGGGCATTGCCCTGTCTGGCACGAGCGCAACTGTTCGTTCGCGATGACGAGGCGTGCGTTTGGGGCACGCTTGCGCTTTCTACAGAGCCTGGAGTTCGCTCTGGTAGCGCTGCCAGTTGGCGACATAGTGGTCGGCGCTATGCGTGAGGCGCTCGACCTCTTCGTCACTGAGTTGTCGGATCACCTTGCCCGGTGAGCCGACGATCAGCGAGTAGTCGGGAAAGACCTTGCCTTCGGGAATCAGCGTGTTGGCCCCGACGATGCAGCCCTTGCCGATCACCGAATGGTTGAGCAGCACCGAACCGATGCCGATCAGGGAGCAGTCGCCGATGCTGCAGCCGTGCAGCATGACCAGGTGGCCGACGGTGACGTTGCGGCCAATGGTGAGCGGCACGCCTTCGTCGGTGTGCAGCACCGAGTTGTCCTGGATGTTGCTGTTTTCGCCGATGCTGATCGGGTCGTTGTCGCCGCGAAGTGTGGCGTTCCACCAGATCGAGGCATTCTTCGCCAGGCGGACGTCACCGATGACGATCGCTGTGGGGGCGACCCAGCTCTGTGGGTCGAGTTGCGGGCGGCGGGCGCCGATTGCGTAAATGGGCATGGCTGGGGTCTCGCGGTTGTTGCGGACTGCAGATTGTAGCCTGTAAGCAGTTGAGCCTCTTGCAAAACTCCCCACGGGAACTGCTGGGCCGCGGGATTCGCTCTCTGGGAACGATTTTTGTCGCGAGGGACGTTGCCGTGGCCGAGCGGCTAACCTGATGGCATTATTTGTCTCATTGGGGGCGACGACCGCCCTGCATCATCGGATGCACAGCGGTCGGAGAGGAAACACAGGCGGTCATTCTCGTAATCGCATCAACTGGTCGGCGGTCAGCGCCAGGATACCGAACATCAAGTGCGCCATCACCTTGGCGTCGCCCTTGACCATGATGGTGTTGCCGCCGAATTCGTCCTTGAGCCGCGCGTTGCTGCGCTCGGCGACGGTACGTTCGTTGTAACGAATGGCCTCGGCCGGTGCGAATTCGATCTTCTCGCCGCGACGCGGATTGTGATCGATCAGCGGAACGTGGCCGAGACTCCGGCAGTGCTCACGCAATTCGGTGCTGCAATAGGCCGCATCCATGACATCGTAGAGGTTGGTCACCCGCTCGGCACTGATCAGTGATAGCGGAATGGCGGCACGGCTGTCGTGCATCGAGGCGCTTGAGAGCAGCGCCGCGATGGGCACGCCACAGTCGGCGGTGTCGAGATGCAGCTTATAGCCGTTCCAGCTGACCTTGTAGCCTTGGGCGTTGCACTTCGTGCCGCGATCACACGCCGTCGGAATCTCATCGAGCATTTGCGCCAACGTCTGCCCGCGTTGGCGCTGGATCGGCGACTCCTTCGCGGGTGGTCGTGTCTCGCCGCGCCGGGGGCGGCCACGTTTCTTCGCCGCTGGTGGCGTTTCTGGCACTGGCGCACTCGCTTCGGAAGGGCTCTCTTCCTTCGGGAGCACCGAGGGCTGTGCCGCTGGGACCACTTCGGCCACGGCCGCCTCGCTCCGGGACGGATGTTCGCGTGCTTCAATGGCCGTACCGTCGCGGCTGATATGTCCGATCAGTTCATCCCCGAGATGGGCCTTGACGAGGGCTTCATGCACCCGCTGGCCCAAATCCGCTTGAGAAAACTCGTCGAAGGCGCGCGAGAAGGTGGCTTCAGAAGGCAGTTTCTTGCACAGAGGAAAGCCACAGATACGTCGCAGCGCACGGTCTATCGTCAGGCGCTCAATCAGCCCTACCGTGGTATTGAGCCCCAACACTGACTTAGCCACAAAAGCGTTCGCCAGCCACGCCCGCTCTACCGGCGGACGCCCCACGCCACACCAGTTCGATCCCGTGAATTCCTCAATGCGCACCCATTCCAGGATGTGCACGACCTTCTCCAACTTCGGTGTCAGCGGACCTTCAGCCCTCAACTCGGGCAGCAGTTCGTGCTGAATCACGCAGCCCTGAAGCATGAATGCTGCAGCTGTGTATTCCACGCAATATAGTTACTCAACCAAGTGTGAGCAGGGCCAGAGGCAACTGCCAGACACGCTCTTCAATTTATTCTAAAAGCATGGTCGAGCGAGCCAGTGTTACGTCCGCCGCTCTCCAGTAACTGACGGCGTCGCCTATCCCATGAACGGCGAGAGCGAAGGAAGGCGTGCTGCCTGAACGAGGCTGGGACGACGTGAACGAAAGATGGGCCGGGACACCTCTGTTATCGTGGGAAGTTATCAAGACAACCGAGATAGAAGAGAGCCCAGCCCATGCAGCGAATTGTAGCCGGCATCGACACGATCGAGCAGCATCTTGAGGCCGTCAGGCAAGCCCCCGAAGTGTATCGGCCGCCGTGCTGCCCGCATTGCGGGCTCAAGATCCTTTGGCCACACGGGCACTATGAGCGCAAGGCCGACCGGCGAGCCGGGCAGGTTTCACTCAATCCGATACCGATCTGCCGCTACCGTTGCTCTGGTTGTCGGCGCACCTGTTCACGTCTGCCGGCGTGCATCGCACCGCGCCGCTGGTATGACTGGTCGGTGCAGCAAGCCCACCTCGAACGGCAGTTGAGCGAACGCTCCGATCAGCGCCGTGCACTCGGCAGCCTGCCGGACCGGCGTACCGCCGGTCGCTGGTGGGACTGGCTACAGAAGAGCAGCCTGCTGTTCGAGTTTCACCTGCGCGCCCGCTGTGCCGAACTCGGGCGGGCCGCCGACTTCGGCGCTTTCTGGCGTCGGGTATTCGAATCCATGGGGCTGGTGCAAGCCATGACCCTCCTTGATCAAGAGCTGAACATCCCGTGATGTCCTGATCCTGAACGAGCGGTGGACAGGGCAGACCCCGCCCGGGCGGGGTCCCCACACAGTTTGCTCCTGTCATTATCCGGGTCCTTCTGGTTTGATCACCTCTCCGATTTATCACAAGGAGTGGTCATGAACCCGATTGATCCGAAAGCCCTGTTTCGCCTGTCCGTCCTGGGTCCGCTGATTAGCCGCGAGCGGCTGGAGCGGGGAGAACTGCAACAGATTCTGCGCGAGCTGGCCAGCCGCGAATACGCCATTCCCGGCACCCGTCGGCGGCATCTGAGCGAGAAGACGATTCAGGCCTGGTACTACGCCTGGCGCCTCCACAAACTCGATGGGCTGACGCCCAAGGTACGCGCCGACCGCGGGCAATCGAAGCTCTCCGCCGCCACCCAGGCCGCCATTCTTGCCGCCAAGCGCGACAACCCGCGGCGCTCGCTGTGCCAGATTCGCCAATTGCTCGAAGCGGCCGGCACCGTCGCCCGTGGCGGCCTCGCCCGCTCGACCATTCACCGTCTGCTGCAGCAGCACGGTCTGTCACGAATCAGCGGCTCGGCCAGCCTGCCGGAAGAGAAACGCAGCTTTGTCGCCGCGACCGCGGGGGCGATCTGGTATGGCGACGTGATGCACGGCCCACGCGTCCCGATCGGCGGCAAACTCGCCAAGAGCTATCTCGTCTCACTGTTCGACGACGCTTCCCGGTTGCTCACGCACAGCGCCTTCTGCCCTGGCGAGACCGCTCTGGACATCGAAGGCGTGCTCAAGCAGGCGGTGCTCAGGCGCGGCATTCCGCTCAAGTTGGTCGTTGATAATGGCGCCGCCTATCGCGCCGAAACTTTGCAGGGGATCTGCGCCCGGCTGGGCATCCATCTCATTCACTGCCGGCCGTACGCGCCCGAGGGCAAGGGCAAATTGGAGCGCTGGCACCGTACCTGCCGCGATCAGTTTCTCAGCGAACTCGACGAGCGCCATATCGCCAGCCTGGACGATCTCAACGCGCGTTTGTGGGCTTGGCTCGAGCAGGTTTATCACCGCCGCCCGCATGCCAGTCTGGACGGCATCAGCCCTTTGGCACGTTACCAGCAGGACCTGTCCAGGATTCGCCCGCTCGGGCCGTTGGCGGCGAAGCTCGATCTCTTGTTCCGGCATCGCGTCAGCCGTCTGGTGCGCAAGGATGGCACGGTGTCGTATCACGGCAAACGCTTCGAGGTGCCGTTCGAGCTCTCCGGTCAAACGGTGTCTCTGGTGGTCGATCCGCATACCGAGGTAGTGATCGGCGTCGAGGACGAGGAAGGGAAAGCGATCGGCGCGGCGACGCCGCTCGATGCACTGGCCAACGCCACACGTCGGCGACGCCAGCCGGACCCGGCGAACACTGACCCAGCGCCCCCGACGAAGAGCGGCCCGAATCTGATCGAGCTGATCTATCAGCAATATTACGACTGCAAGGGGGAGTGAAATGGACTTGCAACACTTTGGTTTGCGGCATTCGCCGCTGGGCAAGGAAGCGGCCGAGTTGTGGGATGACGGTGCGCTGGGGCTGTTGGCGGAGCGCTTCGCCTGGTTGTTGCACTCGCCCGGAGTCGGCCTGATCACCGGCGAACCGGGAGTGGGCAAGACGGCCGCCTTGCGCCAGCTGACCCGCGGCCTGAATCCGCATCGCCACCTGGTGATCTATCAGGCGGAGACGGATTTCGGGCGGCTCGATATCTATCGCGGTCTGGCGCGCGCTCTGGGAGTGGAAGCGGGCTATCGGCGGGCGCAGCTATGGCGCGATCTGAAGGAGCGGATTCTGCAACTGGTCGATGGCCGCCAGTTGGTGCCGGTATGGATCATCGACGAGGCGCAGAATCTGCCGCTGGAGTTCTTCCGCGATTTGCCGGCCTTTCTCAACTTCGCTTTTGATACACGCGATGTGATGTCGGTCTGGTTGATCGGCCATCCGGCACTGGCGCAAACACTGGAGCGGGCGCCTTATGCGGCGCTGGCCGGGCGCATTCAGGTACGCGTGAAGCTCAAACCGGTGCTCGAACGCGAGCGCTTTGCGCAACTGATCCAGCACAGCCTGAAGAGCGCCGGTTGCACGCATACGCTGCTCAGCGATTCGGGCCTGGAGATCTTGCGGCAGGCCAGCAAGGGGCTACCGCGGCACGCCGGGAGAATTCTGCGCACGGCGATGCGCCTGGCGGTACCACGCGGCCTCAATCATCTGCCGGACGATCTCTTGCAGTTGGCGATCGAGGAATTGCGATGAGCCGCCGCTCTGCTCTCCCGTTGTTCCCCGATGGGCTCTCCGATGAAAGCGCGGCAGCGCTCAGTGAATTCCTTAACCAGCTCGCCGTCGCATGCGAAAGCCGTTACTTCGTACAGCTGCGCCGCTACCACCAGCGGCAGATGAATCTGTACGATCCCGAAGCCCCCTGGCGGACCCCGCCGCTGCCGCCTCGGTAGCGCCTTCATCCCACGCTGCCGCCGGGATAGATGTTCCCGTCGCAGCGTGGGACTCGGCCAGCGTTTCAACCTCGAAAAGCTTGGGCCGAGGGCTCTAAATCAGCGCAGGACGTAACAGCCAGCAGGCGAGCCGACCGTCTTGTCGGCGAGCACGCCGACAAGACGCCAGCATTGGCTTTTTGAAGGGCACGCATGGCGTGGTCGCCCCTTGCCGAGCGCACATGCGGTGGTTCCGCTTTCGGTAGTCTAACTACCGCCGGCAGGTAGCTGTCGGTGAAAGCGGGACATGCAGCCGCGGATTACGAATAATTCCACGCAAACGTTCGATGTTCACCAGTTTGGTTTCGAATCCGCGGGTGCGCTTGAGCGCGATAACGAATACTCAGGGATTGTCGCTTCATCGACTCTCTATATTGCTTTCGCAGCGCCCAGGCAGGCACGTCCCGTTCCTCCACTCTAGCACTTGGAGGTATGAACTATGACTCCTGAACCCAACCCAGAATTCGCCGCCTTCATCGGCATCGACTGGGCCGATGCGAAACACGACATCTGCCTGCAAGCGGCCGGAAGCCGCCAGCGTGAATTCGCCGTGCTGTCCCATCGCCCCGACGCCATCGATGAGTGGGCCGCCGCGCTCAGGCAGCGCTTTCACGGCCAGGCGGTGGCCGTCTGTCTCGAGATCGTCCGCGGACCGCTGGTCTACGCGCTGCAGAAACATGACTTCTTTGTCCTGTTTCCGGTGAATCCCGCCACCCTGGCGAAGTATCGTCAGGCCTTCCAGCCCAGCCACGCCAAGGCCGATCCGGCCGATGCGCAAATCGCCCTGGAGATCCTTCTGTGCCACCGCGACAAGCTGAAAGCCTTGCAGCCACAGAGCGTCGGCATTCGCACGCTCGAACGCCTGCTGGAAGAGCGACGGGAATTCGTCGATGAGCAGACGCGGATCACCAACCGCCTGACCAGCGCGCTGAAGGAGTACTTTCCCCTGGCCAACGCGTGGTTCGACGAGAAAGCGAGTGCCCTGTTCTGCGACTTCCTGAGCCATTGGCCCAGCCTCAAGCAGCTGCAACGCGCCCGCCGGACGACACTGCTCACCTTCTTCCGGGAACATCATTGCTACCAACCCCGCTTGATCGAAGAACGCCTGGCGGCCCTCCAGCGTGCCGCACCGCTCACCGACGATGCGGCAGTCATCAAGCCGAAAGCGCTCATGGTCGAGGGTCTGGTAGACCAATTGCGCGTCACGCTGAAGGCCATCGCCCGCTTTGATGCCGAGATCGAGGCCGTCGCCCCGACCCTGCCGGATTACGCGCTGTTCCAGGCACTGCCGGGCGCCGGTCCCAACCTGGCGCCGCGCTTGCTGGTCGCTTTCGGCGAACGACGGGAGCGCTTCGCCACCGCCGCCGATGTCCAGATGTTTGTCGGCGTCGCGCCGGTGACGGAAAGCAGTGGCAAGCAGCATTGGGTGCATTGGCGGCTGCAATGCCCGACGTTCCTGCGCCAGACCTTCGTCGAGTGGGCCGCCCAGACCATCACCCGTTCCTTCTGGGCCGGCGCCTACTATCGGCAACAACGCGCCAAAGGCTGCGCGCATCAGACCGCTGTTCGGGCCTTGGCCTTCAAGTGGATACGCATTCTCTTCCGTTGCTGGCAGTTGCGCACGCCGTATGACGAGTCGGCCTACCTGAATGCCTTGCAGCGCCGAGGTTCACCCTTGCTGGCGAGTTTGGCGTTGCCATCGCCTGCCACGCATTGACCGGCAGAGAAGCGATGTTGCCCAGGACATGAACGCACCACGGTGCCGGCGGTCGGCTGAACCGGCACCACGTCACCGGAGCTGAAGATCATGAACGTCATTCTCGAAACCGAACGCGATCGTCGGACCCTCGCGTGGTTGATTCAACAAGTCGGCGAGCCTGCGCTTGAGAGGGCCTGCAGCCGCTTGGCGGGCAGGCGCAAGTGCTATCCGTCCAACCTCGCCAAGTGCCTTGGCCTGGTGCCACCGGACAGCCTCGCCGGACCCTCACCGGACCAGGTCCAGGCTTATCTAAACGACATGCGAGCGCTGCTCAAGCACCCCACGTTGGAAAGGCGGGTCAGCCTCACGCAGCCGTCAAAAAACCCTTGACGAGTACCTCAGGGCGTAAACTGGACACCCATTCCACGCGAACCTGGACAGTCGGAGCGTAGCGACGCGGGGTTGAAAGGTTTTACTCTGAGCCTCGTGCTGAGGTCAAGTTTTTGGTCCGCAAAGGCAGCCGTTCGGCGTTACTGCGTAACGGACTCTTTGTCCAATCGAAGGCGCTTTTCGTAGTATTCATTCTCGCCATTGTGCACCCGCGCCGCGCGCTTCAAAGCGGCGAGGTTCGCCTCACGAAGCAGGCCTTCAAGGACCTCGCGTTGCGTTACTGCGTAACAAGCCGCCAGGCGCTCCAAGGCACGCTTGGCGTGAAGATTGACCAGTAGATTCAGCCGCTCGGCCTGGCCGTCAAGATCTTTCAAGTGACGAGCGCGATACTCCGACTGCCGTTGAGCATTGGTTTTTGCCATGTTGATGGTCCTGTTGAGCGTTACGCAGTAACGGTTTGATGAGGGGGTGCCGTGCCAGTAGGGCAGCGATCAAGGGCGCAGGCCGTGTCGCGCTTTGGGCGCAAGGAGTGACACCGCGCAGAGTTATCCACGGCCGCCCGCCAGGCTGCGCTCCTTCTATAGCAGGCGGGCTGGCGGGCGGCGGTGGGTAACTTGTCGAGCTTGCTGGAGGCGTTCATACCGGCTGCTCCGGCTTGCGCAGCGATTCACCATCAAGGTCCAGCGTATGCGCCTGATGGACCAGCCGGTCGAGGATCGCATCCGCCAGGGTCGGGTCGCCAATCGAGGCATGCCAATGCTCGACCTGCAGCTGGCTGGTGATGATTGTCGAGCGCGTCCCATGGCGGTCATCGAAGATCTCCAGGAGATCCCGACGACTGTCGTCGGAAAGCGGCGCCAGGGCCCATTCGTCGATCACCAGCACCTCGGTCTTGGCCAACTGCGCCAGCAACTTCAGGTAGCTGCCATCGCCACGGCCGATCGCCAGCGCCGGCAAGAGACGCGTCAAGCGCACATAGAGCACCGAATGCCCCTGCCGACACGCCTGGTTGGCCAGGGCGCACGCCAGATAGGTCTTGCCGATCCCCGTCGGCCCGCAGATCAGCACGTTCTGGTGATCCTTCACCCAGCGCCCGGTCATCAAGCGGGCGAAGAGTCCCCGGTCGAGTCGGCGCGGATGCCGGTAATTGACATCTTCTGGCGTCGCCGCCTGTTTCAGTCCGGCGCGTTTCAGACGCGCCGTATTCTGTCGTGACTCGCGTTCGGCGGCCTCGCAGTCGACCAGCAGCCCGAGGCGCTCCTCGAACGATAACTGGCCGATTTCAGGGCTTTGCGCCTGGCTGGCCAGTGCCCGGGCCATGCCCGGAAGGCGCAGTTGGTGGAGTCTCTCGACGGTCGGATGATTCAGCATGGCAAAGCTCCTTCAGTGGTAGTAACCGGGGCCGCGCACATTGGCGTGCTCCGGGGGTAAATGGGTCTGGGCGGGGGCACTCACCCGCTGCTTGTCCAGGCCGTTCTTCAAGATCGATTTCAGGCTGCTGTAGGACGTCGCGCCAATGGCGATGGCCCGCTCGCAGGCCGCTTCCAGGCGGTCGTCCCCGTAGGCCTTGCCCAGGCGCAGGATGCCCAGGCAGGCCCGGTAAGCCTGCTGCGGATGGCGGCGTTAATGCAGAAGGCTCTGCACGACACCCTGGGCGTGCGGCCCGATGCGCCGGGCCCAGTCGAGCAGCCGCGGGGCATTCCAGCCCTGCACCGCCTGATGGGCCGGTGCCATGTGCGCATCGGCGGTGCTGTGCCGGCCGCGGCTGTCGTTGCGCACATGACTGGCGATGCGCGTGCCGCGGTGGAAGAGCTCCACCGTGCTCGCCGTCAGCCGGCTATCGACCTGCGTGCGGGCGAAGCGATACGGCACCGAGTAGTAGTGGCCGACGAGCTCGACGTGGTAGTCGATGCCGACCCTGACGACCTTCCACTCGGCGAACTCGTAACGGGTCACCGGCAAGGGCAGTAAAGCGGGCCGATCGAGTTCGACGAAGGCCGATTGGCGGCAGCCGGGCAACTTCTTGAACGGCCGCTGGTTGAGCCAGCTCATCAGCTCGGCGATGCTGCGGTTGAGCTCGTTGAGGCTGAAGAAACGCTGGTGGCGCAGACGCGCCAGGACCCAGCGCTCGACCAGGAGGACGCCGGCCTCGGCCTTGGCCTTGTCTTTCGGGCGACGGGGCCGGGCGGGTAGAACCGCGGTGCCGTAATGGGTGGCCAGGTCGCGGTAGGTCGGGTTGAGTTCGGGCTCGTAGTAGCAGGCGGTGGTGACGCCGCTCTTGAGGTTGTCGGGATTATGTGCCTCTCGGCGTTATGTGCCCTGCGGTCTGCCGATCGCTGCTGTGCAAGGCGGTGCCCGCGATGAATGGCACATAAATTTCAAAGCGATTGCAGCCATTTCATGAGGTCCTGGTCGTGGCGCCATCCGATGCTGGAGGGGGATATTCCATCGGGATTCACAGGTGGTGCGCAAGCGGCTAGCGCAGCCTGTTTGGTGCGCAGAGTGATCTCCGCGTAACGATTGGTGGTCTCAAGGCAAGTGTGGCCAAGCCAACTACGAACCACGTTGATGTCGGCGCCGCTCTCCAACAAGGAGACCGCTGCGCTGTGTCTGAAGACGTGCGGGGAGATCCCATAGCGTTGGCTATGGAAGCGTTTGGGTCGCAACATCCTGGTGTGCCGCCTGACGATCTTGTAGATCCCAAATCGCGTCAGCGCTTGCCTGCGACGCGAGGTAAACAAGGCTTGCTCCGGATCGCCCTGCTCAACACTTTCGAGTTGCTTGAGTAGCACTGCGGTCTCCGGCCAGATAGGGCATGCGCGCCACTTATCGCCTTTGCCATGCAGGCGAACGCGAAGGGGGCCATCAAGGTCCACGTCACCCACGCGCAAATCGGCAGCTTCCTGAGCTCGTGCGCCGGTGTTGTACAAGAACATCAGGAGCGCCCGATCGCGTAGAGCCAGTGAGCCCTGCCTGGGTAGTGCTGTGAACACGGCATCGATTTCATCGGGCTCCAGGTAGCGCGTTTCCGGCGCTTGAGTGCGCTTGCTGGGAATAGCCTCAACGCGCTCGGCCTGTGCCAGCATTTCGGGTTCAGCCGTGGCGACGTAGCGATAAAAGGTATGCAGCGCAGCCAGTCGTTGATTGCGAGTGCGCGCGTGATTGGCGCGCTTGACCTCGACCATGCTCAGGAACTCCAATACCCTGTCGGAGTTCAGGTCAGCCACGGCCAGCCGTGTCACCGGGCGCCGGCGGGTGGTTGCGACAAAGGTGATGAAGAGCTTGAGGGTGTCACGGTAGCTCTTTACCGAGGATGGGCGAAGCCCCTTCTGAACCTTGAGGTAGTCCTCGAAGAACGAGTGCAGTAGTTGCCCGAGGCTTTTCATCGCTCACCGCCTTTCGGCACGAAGGCGTGGAAGCGCTGGTCGACTTCGTGCAAGAGTTTGTCGGTGACCGTGAGGTAGACCGCGGTCGAACTGGGGTCGCAATGACCGAGGAAGGTGGAGAGATGAATCAGGCGCTCGTTGGGATCGATTCCTTCCCGGTACCAGCGCAGCAGCGTCCCGACGGCAAAGGAGTGCCGCAGGCAGTGCACCGTCGGGGAAGACACGCCCGGCGGGATGCGCAGGTGTAACTTGGGCAGGAGAGCGTGAAACGTTTGACTAATCGTCCCTTCGTGCACGCAGCCGCGCTGGGTAAACGAGAACAGCGGTGTATCGGCGCAACCTTTGCTCTCGTGGCGATGTTCAACATACTGCCGTAAGCGTTGTGCCAGTTTTGGACCCAACGGAACGATTCGCGTCTTGCTGAACTTGGTCTCGCGGATGAGCAGGGTATCGCGCGTGAAATCGACATCGCCGAGCCTGAGGCGGGCGACCTCGCCAACGCGAAGTCCCGCCCCGTAGAGCAGCGCGAACATGGTTTCATAGACGAGGGCACGGTGCGGTCCCTTGGGTCGATCGGGTAGCGCACGAGCGACTTCGAGTAGGCGCTTCGCGTCGTCCAGGTCGAACAGATAGGGAATGCGCGCGCTAGTTTCACGTCGTGGCCTGGCGCTCACGGGATTTCGTTTCGTGAGCCGCTGCACGATGGCCCAGCCGAAGAAGCGACTTAGGACACCGAGCAGGTGGTTATAGCTGCGTGGCCTGTTTCGGGGTCGAGAGGCGAGAAAGCGGTCGATCAGCTGACTATCGATCTCGTCCCACCGGGTAACGCGCTGATCACAGAGGTAGCGGTCAAACAAATTTAGGGCAAGCGTTTCACTCCGGTACTTGCGGTTCAAGGCCCGTTTGTACTCCACGAAGGTACGTATGGCCTCGGACAGGACACTATTGAGGTCGGATGCGCGCGGTTTCATAGCAACTCTCCATCACCCATGGCCACTTCCCGCAGAGCGGCAATCGAGACCTTGGTGTAGATTTTGGTGGAGTCCGGAGAGCGATGTCCCACGTAGTCGCCGATGGTCTTCAACGGAAACTCGGCATCGATCAGTCGTTGTACACAGGTATGCCTCAGGGTATGGGCCCCGGGCCGATGAACCTGGATACCCGCCTTGATAAGGTAGCGATGGGCGATGGATGAAATCGCGGCACTGCTGATTGGCCGGCGAGGTGCGATCGTGCGGAAGAAGAGATGACGGTCCGTGGTTTGCGGGCGACCATTCTTCAGGTAATCGATCAATGCTTCTGCGACCACGCCAGCGAGCGGATAGACGCTCCAATGTCCAGCCTTGCGCTCGGACACCTGGAAGCGCTCGCGCTCCCAGTCGATGTCCTCTAGGGTGAGCTTTACCACTTCGTGCGCCCGCAACCCGTAGGTCACCAGGAGCAGCAAGATCGCGTAGTCTCGACGCCCACCGCCGCTACGCCGGTCCACCGCTGCCAGCATTCGGCGCACCTCGTCCCAGGTAATGGAGCGGGGCACGTCAGCCAGGCGGTAGCTCTGCGGCATTCCGACTGCCGAGGCAAGGTTTTCAGAGACCACCCCTTCCCGATAACCGTACCGCAGAAATACGCGTAGTGCACCGCACAGATTGCGTCGGCTCGTGCGGGCCATGCCCGGGACACTATCGACCACGAAAGCCGCGAGCAGTGCCGGCGAGAGGTGGCCAAGGGAAGCGACACCAATCCGATGCAGGTAAGCCCTGAAGCGATTGAGATAGTGCTGGTAATGGTAGACCGAGGTTTCCCGCAAGCCACGCTCTTCGCGCAGATAACGCAGAAACCCTGGCGCTTCTTCCTGAAACGGGAAAGGTTTCGTGGAACGTTTCGGCTTGACGTCACCGTCGATCGCCAGCTGCAGCATCTGTCGCACCGGGCTGCCGGCATCGTTCAGCACTCGGTGCCGCGCTTCATCCGTCTTGCAACCCGCGCAGTGCTCGGCGAGCCAGTGTGTGGTGAAGGCCTCGATATGCAAGCTCGCGGCTACGGGATCGGTCGCCCCGTGCTCCCTCGCGAACTTGGCAAACTGGCAGAGTATCGGAACCCGGTGAAAGACGTTACGACCGGCGTAGCCTTGTCCATCCATCCACTCGACATAACGCTCGATCTGCGGTGCGAGCCAATTGGCACGAATGCGATCAATCGTCGATGGCTTAATGTAATACCGTTCGAACATGACAACCTCCATTGAGAAATCCAAAAAGGAGAGTCATCATCCGCCTACGCCAAATGGTTATGTTGCCGGCTACGTCAGTGGCTGAAGCGCTCACGGGGTTCTCCGGTCGTTCGGGCACATAACGCCGAGAGGCACATAACCTCGACAACCTCAAGACCGCCGGCGTGCAGCAGGCGCACAAGGAGGGCCGGATCGGTTTCACCGCCCTCACCCCCTGGCCCGGCGATCTGGTCTGCGCCGAAGGCCGCTACCTGGAAGGCAGCGCCGAAACCGGCAGCGACAAGCGCGCGGCGATCTTCATCGGCCCCGAGTTCGGCACCGTCCAGCGCGCCGACCTCGTCGCCGCCGCGCGCGAAGCCGGCGATGGCGGCTTCGACGTGCTGATCGCCTGCGCCTTCAACTACGAGGCGCACGCCACCGACTTCAGCAAGCTCGGCCGTATCCCGGTACTCAAGGCGCGCATGAACGCCGACCTGCACATGGCCGAGGACCTCAAGAACACCGGCCAGGGCAACCTTTTCGTGATCTTCGGCGAGCCGGACATCACGCTGCTCAGAGACAACGAAAATTCGCCCGACGGCAAGCTGCGACTGAAAATAAACGGCGTCGACGTCTTCAAGCCGCAGACCGGCGAAGTGGTCAGCGACGGCGCCGACGGCATCGCCTGCTGGTTCATCGACACCGACTACAACGAAGAGAGCTTCTTCGTCCGCCACGCCTACTTCCTCGGCGCCAACGACCCCTACAAGGCCCTGAAGACAACCCTCAAGGCCGAGATCGACCCGGAGGCCTGGGCGACCTTGAACAGCGACACCTCGCGGCCGTTCGAGAAGCCGAAATCCGGGCGCATCGCGGTGAAGGTGATCAATCATCTGGGGGACGAAGTGATGAAGGTGTTCAGGGCCTAGCTTTGCTGCCATGCCCTCTGGACTTCTCGTGAACAGCTCTTTCTATCTATTATTCAATAGTTTGCTGCGGTTCTTCGGTTAAGGTAAAAACTTTTATATTAAGGCGCGCAACGCATTCGACATGACTGACATGGCTCCATGGTCGTTCTATGGCCGCCGCTCCGAGCTGCAACAGATGCAGCGCATTCTCGAGCGGCGGCGGTGGTTCTTCCTGCAGATTTCCGGACGACGGCGTATCGGCAAGACCGCGCGGATCCAGGAGGCGCTGCGCGCAGCCGCTATCGACAGAACGCTCTACATTCAAATCCCGGATTCCGACCCTGCAGGTGTCGTAGCCGCCTGCAACGGCTATCTGGAGACGTTCGGTATCGACGCGCGGGTTTCCAGCCTCGGTGAACTGGCACAACTGATCGGGCGGCTGGCCAGCGCCGGTTACGTGGTGGCGCTCGATGAGTTCCAATATTTCCACCGCAAACAATTGGCCGACTTCTGTTCGCTGCTGCAAGCGGAAGTCGATCGCCTTGCTGCGCGTGCGGCCGAGGTCGTCGGCGGCCTGATCGTGCTCGGCTCGCTGCACGCAGAAATGACCGCTGTGCTCGAGGACCGGGACGCTCCGCTGTTCAACCGCAGCACCGATACCATCGAGTTGGGGCATCTCGACATCGCCTCGGTGCTCGAGATCCTGCGCGTCCACGCCAACGATGACCCTTCACGGCTGCTGTTTCTGTGGAATCTGTTCGAGGGTGTACCCAAGTTTTACCGCGACGCCTACGAGCAGGGGGCGCTGAACGCGGAGCGCCGACCCTTGCTGCGCAGCCTCTTTTTCTCCAGTTCCTCGCCCTTGCGCAACGAAGCGGACAACTGGTTTCTGCGCGAACTGCGCGGACGCTACGACATGGTGTTGCAGTACCTGGCCAGACATCCGGGCTGCACCAACGCCGACATCGAAGCGACGATGGTCGAGCTTTCCGGTCCCGGCGAGGTACGCCAGGTCGGGGGCTATCTGAAGGTTCTCAGCGAACGCTACCGCATGATCGAGCGGCGCCTGCCGATCTTCTCGCCGGCGCGGGCACGCAGCGGCCGCTACTACATCCGCGACAACTTCCTGCGCGCCTGGCTGTCGGCCTTGCAGCGACCTGTTTCGGCGGTCGCTTTTTTGGCCTATCGACGTCCTGATCGACCAGGCCGATGGGCGTCTAACCGACGTCGAGGGCTACGCGCTGGAAGACCTCGCGGGCCAGCTATACGAGGAGCGCAGCCGCCTGGGTATTGGCGACTTCGCGCTCAGCGAGCGCATCCGTGGTTATTGGGATCGCTCCGACGTCGAAATCGACCTCGTGGCGGTGAACGAAGACGAACAACGAATTCGCTTCGGCACCTGCAAGCGCAACCCCGAACGTCTGATTGGCTCGGCAGATGCGCTGAAGACGGGCGCCGACCGCTTCCTTGCCGTGCATCCGAAGTTCAAAGGGTGGACCAGCGAGTATGTGGCCATCGCCCCCGACATTGGCGAGAGCGTCAGGGCGGCATTGCAGGAGCGCGACGTATTGCCACAGAGCCTCGTCGACCTGACGGCCGGACTGTAACCGAGGCAGGGAAGCAGACATGGAATTCCGCATCGCAGATACGTTCACCGACAGCCTGGCGCGCCTGACCGGCGACGAACAGAAGGGCTGTGAAAACGACGGCGTTCGACTTGCAGATCAACCCGACCAACCTCGGCATGGGTTTCCACAAACTGGAGCGGGCGAAGGTCGCTGATGCCCTCTCGCACAGGTAAGCTCGGACTCGCCTGCGGCAGGGGCGGCCGCGGTCATGGCCATTCTCCTGATCATGCTGGTGAAAGCCCCACGCTAGTGCCCTTAATGAAAAGGCGCGCAAGCGACTCACGAAACTCCCTTCTCCCCTCGCGGGAGAAGGGTCAGGGGAAGAGGGGGACGGTCATGACTTTCATCATCCGGGGTATCTCGACTGTCATGACCGTTACCCACGCCACCGAGCGCTCCTGACACGAGTCGCTGCAGATTCGCTTCATCGAGCGAGCGACCTAGAACAACTGCGGCCACCAAGTCAGAGGGAAGACAAGCAGCGAACTTCAACTGGGCGCGCGCCGCCAGGCTGGCGCCATACGCTGCTATTGCCACAGGCTCAATTCGACCCTGCATGAGCTTCATTACCGGGACCCCGATGCCTGTCTCCAGCCACAGATCATCCACCCGTATGCTTCCAAGCTCAGCGAGTCTCAGCGCCAATGCCCTATTGACTGCACCGCCGGCAAATGTCCACCAACGCTGCCGTCCGGACGGCAGCTGCTCCAGCAGGAGCGATCCCTGGCGCTCTGGCGCGGAGATCAGCTCACGGACTTCATCGAGTTGCCGAATGCCCCGCTTCGACAGGCCCAACTCCACATCGCCTTCCTTCAACAACACCCGGCGCATGGCCTGACAGACCTCGAAACCCAGGCAGCGAGACGTCCCGAGCCAGCGCGATTTGCCCTTCTCGTCGCTCGGCTCCACCCACACCGTGCGCCTGGACCACTCAACTGAAATCACTTTCCAGCTTCGGCCGCCAAGCAGCAGGACCGTCGGGCCGTGCTGCTGAACCGCCAGCGGATCGACATGACCCAGCTCGCTGGAACCGTGGCGTGCCGCTAGCGTCATCGGGCTCGCAAACGCCGCCAGCAGGTCAAGGAAATGAGCGCGCCCGAACAGCTTCTCGCCTTCAGGCCCCATCGACGCAAGGCCGCTACTGACGAACAGGATGCCCTTGGCCGCCATGAAAGCAAACACCGTCGCTACCGTTTCCCGATCGAGTTCGGGGAACTGAGTTCGCGCCACGCCGACCACTTCGTGCGCCGGTAGGCCCGGGTATTCGAGCACCAGCGCCATCATCTGCTGCGCCACCATGTGCCACGGTAGCGGCGGCGGTTTGATGTGCTCGACATACTTCTCGCACCACAGCGTGGTGATCGCGCAAGCCAGCAGGAAAGCCTCGTCCGTGGTTGTCAGGAACAGGGTGTTGCGGCGGCTGCCGGCACGCCGGCCGCTGCGCCCCATGCGTTGCAGGAACGAGGAAACCGTGCCCGGGGAGTCGATCTGAATCACGTAGTCCAGGTCACCGACATCGATCCCCAACTCCAGCGTGCTGGTGGCGACGATCACGCAGTCCTGCGCTTCGGCGAACGCGGTCTCGGCAAGCCTTCGCTCGGACGCACTCAAGGACGAATGCGACACGAAGGTACGGGTGTTCAGGCCACGCAGCGCCACCCCCAGTTCTTCCACCCTGGCGCGGCTGTCACAGAAAACCAGACGTTTCGAGCCACGGTGCAAGCGTGCGATCACCGTCGCCGCATTGGCCATCGAGCCGACATGATCGATGCTGACATCGGCGTCCGTGCTGACCGACGACGAGCCGACGACCTGGCGCTCACCTGCTCCGGCAAACCAGTCCAGCAGTTCATCCGGGTTGCCCACCGTCGCCGACAGGCCGATCCTCTGCATCGGCTGCCTGGCGTAAGCCTCGATCCGTTTGATCACTGCGCGCAGGTGCCAGCCGCGGTCGTCACCGGCAAAGGCATGCAATTCATCGACGATCACGACGCGAACACCGCCGAACCATGAGGCTCGATCCAGTTTCGTCGAAATCAGCATCCCTTCGAGGGACTCCGGTGTGGTCAGCAGGATATCCGGCGCCGAGCGCCTGGCCCGTGCTTTGCTTCCTTGCCCGACGTCCCCGTGCCACACCTGCACCGTCCTGCCGACGAAGCCGGCATAGCCGGACAAGCGTGACTCCAGGTTGTTGAGCAGCGCCTTGATCGGGCACACGTACAGAACGCTGGTCCCCGGCCACTCCTCGCTCGCCATGCACGACAGCACGGGAAGGATTGCCGCCTCGGTCTTGCCCCCGGCCGTCGGCGCGAGGATCAGGCAATGCTGGCCTTCGAGGATCGGCGCTACCGCCTCGGCCTGCGTCGAGCGCAGGCCGGCCCAGCGCAGCGAGTTGACGATGTGGTACTGCAACGCCCCGTGCAAACGCTCAAAGGCTTCCACGCTCACTGATTGCCGCCCAGAGCGCCCGGAGCGCCCAGCTGCTTACAACTCGATGTCATCGACCGAGCTGACGCCCACGGACGCACGTTCCTGCGCGGTCATCTCGTTCTCAGAGATGGTCAGCGCATAGTGCTTGCGGGGGTCGAAATCCTCGAACTGATCGACACGATCCATCACGTCGGCAACCAGCTTCTTCAGGAACAACCTCGGAGACACGCCGACCCTGCCGCCAAGGTTCCCTGTAACAGCCTTGGCCAGGGATTCGACGTAAGCGTCGTCCACCAGAGCATGGACCCGATCGCCGGCAACGGCACCTTCGGCATAGATGTCGCGCACTTTGCATCCCACTTCGAGCAGCGAATCGTGCCCGAAAGCTGGCAGGCGCACCTGCACTGCGCGTGGGTTGTCGAAGCGCGAGTCGGTACCGAAATCGACGTGCAGTCGTTGTGCCAGCGGGGCGAGGCGCTGAACGCCTTGAGCCCCCTCATAGAAGGCCCGGGTTCCGGTGATCAGGAGATATAGCCCTGGAAAACGACCGGCGTCGATCTCGTCGATCCACTGCCGCAAGGCATTCAAGCCCCGCTCGCGGGTATCGGCGCGCATGCGTTGCAGGGTCTCGACTTCGTCCAATACCAGCAGCAGGCCGCCATAGCCCGAGTCGCGCAGCATGGTCAGCAAGCCGGACAGGAAATTGGTCGCGCCGAAGTGATCGATATCGCCCTTCACACCAGCCGAGCGCCGAATCGATGCCGCGACGTTGGGCTGGCCGCTGAGCCAGGCCATCAGCCCATCGGCCGTGGCCTTGTCGCCGGCCTGTAGCGCGCGGCGGTAGGCGCGAAGCGTGGCTGAAAAAGCCGGCGCCACCCTGCTCACGCCGGCCAACCTCGCTTCCATCAGTGCCTCGGTCCTGGCGAGCAAGCTCACCTCGTCCGTCGGGTCGAGGCTGCTGTCTTCCAGCACGTCGCGCTCCAGCGCGTAGAACCAGCCATCGACGATGCCCCGGAACGCGCCTTCGCCGCTGTCCGCCGTGGCAATGCGTTCGACCAAGCGGCGGTATACCGTCTCCAGGCGATGCAGCGGCGTCTCGGTTTCCGAGATTTGCACCTCGCTGGTCGCGAGACCGCGCGATCGGGCTCGTTCCTGCAGCCAACGGCCAAAAAAAGTCTTGCCCGAGCCGTACTCGCCGCGGATAGCTTTGAACGCCCCGCGTCCGGACGCCACGGCGCCTAACTCTTCATCGAGTGTTCCCTGCAGGCGGCCATAGCCCACGGCCAGCGCATCCAGCCCAGCTTTGGGCACTGTTCCTCGCCTCAAGGCCTCGATGACCTCGGCTCGGCGCTGCGGGCTGATCACTTGTAAACTCTCATTGCCTACTTGATCCCGAACCGACTCGTGGAAGCGGCGCAAAGCTGCCAATAATGATGCAAACTCGACCCGGGGTTCGGACGAGTACTGCTGAAGCGATGTTTCCTTGGCTTGTGAAGGACCGCGTCCGACCCATAGCCGACCGCCAGCGCCGGAGAAAGCAGACGTTCAACCTGAAAGCTCAGGCGACGAACGCGGCTTTATGCGGTTGGTCGCCTGGAGCGACGGGTTAGCGAAGTAATCGGGCCACCGGCCGAAAACCGCCCCGAAGTCACTCCGCGTGGCATACATAGAATCAAGCACTTAGCTGAAGTGACTTAGGAGCCGCCTTGCCTCGAATGGCGATCTCTGCCCTCTGGTCTACGCCGACCACTACGGCCTGCTCTTTAGCGCCGCACCGACATCAGTTGTAAACCCCTTCGAGCGGAGGGGATCGCCCTGCAACTTGCCCGTCTCCAGGTTCCAAACACCTATCCATGTGTATGTGCCATCGTGCCCGTAGTGATATGCGGCGGCGAATCTCTTTGAGTCCTCACTGAAAGCGCCAGCCTTTACGTCGTTAGGCGTCTTAAACTGAGCGAACGTCGTCACGATAACCCTCCCAGATGGGACCTCCTTTACCTCGTAATGAACGTCCTTTGGATCGGATGATGGCACGGCCCTTGCCTCGAATTTTCCGTTGGGGGATCTAATCGACTGCGCACTAGTAGCATCTGCCCATCCGATTAGAGCAAGGGAATAGGCCACGCTAAGCAGCGTATTTATGGCAGTGCTCGGACGTCGAGTTGAAAACATTGATGAATCCTTTCGTATGAATATGACTCACTATTTTCCACAATGCTGGTCCGCCTCCTTGAGGTAAGAAACAGCGCCAACGTGCTCGCCAACACGCATCAGTTGATCGGCTTGTCGAAGAAGCGCGATACAGGTAGGATTATTTCTCCGGGGTCCGGGTATCGGGATATTTTCCAACAGATCCTCGGTAGCGTGTGGTCCAACCGGAACTCCGGAGTGCTTGTCGAGAATTTTTATCGCCCATTCGCGGAGATGTTTTGTTTGATCTGTCGGGGCCTCCCGCAGAATACCAACGGCCAACTCGACGAACTTACCCTGTATTTCGCGTTCTTTAATCGCGTTTGAATAGACGCTTCCCACAATTGCGACCGCTACAGGCGTTAATAAGGCAGCTACGGCGAAGGCCGTACGTTCGTATCCTGTTCGCGCATTTTCTTCTCCACTCACCAATTTCTCCACTTGATATCTATCAGAGGGTAAGGTCGGTTCCCAAACAATAGTCCTTTCAGGCCGTGTCGTCCAGTACGAGCTTGACCCAAGAGCAAGTAGCGACCCTATCACCTCATGAGCCAAGTCAGATGTCGATTAGCTACGGTTCCCATTCCGTGGCCACGTCCCGAGATTGCGGTGAAGACGGCTAACGGTCTGACGATAACTCGTAAGCATGCGACCGAAGGGATGGAGGGAGCATGATTGTCGAGTTCATCGTTAAGTTAGATCAGTCCCTAGCCGACAATCGCCTCAAGCTTCTCCAGTAGAAAGTTAACCGATGTCGTGGTGAAGAGGAATGGCAGCGCTGTCTCAAACTGCTCGAATCGACCGTCGCGTCGATCACCGACGGCAAGAATTCTGGCCACTTCTCGCTGTGACTTCTGAAGGACGGATCTGAGGCCGTCAACTTGGCCGGTGCGTACTTCACGCCCGTATTTGATGAGATCTTCGGCCGTAAGTACAAAGGGAATACGATGGTACCCGTCACCGTCGGCGATCCCGCGGAGCCGCCCTATTTGCATTGTTGACACGGTCGGGAAAACTTTGGTGGTTTGAACCCCGGTAATGTTGCCCCAGCGGATTATTCTAAACTCGAGGGTGTGATTTTCTTCGTCTGGGATCACCGCAAAGCCATCTCTGGAATAGACCTTTCGTTCAACCTTTTCACCTATTGAGTTTTCACGATTGAGGAATGTCTCCAACTTCCAGCAGAAATTCGGGGTTATTTGGGACAGGTGAACCGGTTCGGTCAGGCGCTCGACAGATCCGGATAGATCGATGTCCTTGAGGTTAATCCCAGGGATTTGTAGTCGACTCTTCCGCACTACAGCGAGCACTGCCAAGCGTGCGGCTTTCTCGTCATCTGAGTCATCGATCAAGCAGAATACTTTCGCTAAACCATCCGCTCCTACACCATAGAAGATGAACTCCTCACGCATTTCGTCCAGGCAAACCTGCTGAACGTCGAGCGAATCCACGCGTCCGGCAGGCGTGGTTACCCGTCTGCGGTCTACGTTTGAAGCGATGTCCTTTTCAAGAAAGGGGACAAGCGCTCGATTCGCGCTCAGCATCTGACCTTGTTGTGCGCCATGGGAGTCAAAAAGAAAAACGCCAGCTGAGAGTAGGAGCGGAGACTCAAGGTCCTTCCTGGGCATTCTCTCGCGCCCCTCGAGCGCGGCGCGAATACGCTCCCACTGCTCTGTCGCGTTCGTCGCTTGGGCAGCAATTTCTTGCACTGTCTTCAGTTTCCGTCCGTCTGGTCGCAACGAACAAAGCATATCGTCGGAGGAGTGCCATATTCGAATGGTCCGCGTTTCAGGGTCGATCTCCAATCGACGCACGAGGAGGAAACTGTTGTCATCTAACTGCCCTGTTTCCCGTGCAACCGTGAGATCCTCAACGGTTTCCAGACGCCCAGAGTGCGTGTGCCAAAAACTGGCGATTCTTAGGTCTGCCGGATCACCGATGTCAAACCAGCGCCCCTGTACTCTGCGAGCTTTCACGCCCGCGGTACGAGGCATACCCATCGTTGTTGCGCGTGACGTTGCACCCGCGAGCCATTCCATGAAGAAACCGGGCGCACCGAGGCGCTTCTGCCGGTCGTCAGATGATTGGCTGCGCACGAAGGTCACGTACTCGGAAAGGAGCGCAAAGTGCTTCCTTGGGAAACAGTACAAGGCCACCGATGCCTTGGTATCCTTTGGACCAGGATCTGATGGTTTTTCAGCGTATGCCGTCATCCATTCGGTAGCTCCGTCCATTTCGGTGGTGATGCACCCAAACTTGTCCCGAATCTTTGCGGGATCACCCAAGTCCTTGTAGGCGTTCACCGAAGCGTCCGGAGTGCACAGCGCGAAATACTGCCCGAGGTCTTCCTCTGGCAGGAAATTATCGGCCGCTGCGACCAGTACGCGTGAGGAGGATCGTAGCAAGGAGGGTCCGGCCTCGTTGAGTAGCAATGCGAGACCCGCTACGGCGCCCTCCGGCCGTCCCTTTTTTTTAAAGATCTCCTTGAGATCGTCGCTCACGGGAAGGTCTTCCTCGAATACGAGGTCGATCCGGTCTCTTTGCTCCCAGAACCACGTTTTTTCCCATAATTCAAAGTCAGCCTTAAGGTTGAGCAGCACTGATTCCGGGTGATACAGGGTTTCCGGAAGGTGTTGCTTTTTCGTGAGCAAGATATAGATCTTGCTCACGGTATGATCGCCATCCAGCTTAAGCAAGCTCCGAACGAGGAAGTTGATAATCGGCTCATCGGATATGGTAAGAAGGGGCTTTGGGCGTCCTCGACCAGACTGGCGTAGCCGCGTCCCTTTGCCTCCTGCAAGTAGTATCGCGACGTTCGACGCCACGAGGAGGTCAGTACTTACGTGGGCCGCCGCTTCCTTCGAGCGCGGGGAGGGGTCTTGCATGCCCTGCGTTGGGTTCGCCATGATGAGACTCCTTCATTGTCTGTTCAACGCGACGTAGGGGCATAGCATACACCCGGATAGGGTCAGTGCCTGCTTTGGGTAAAGTTCTTCAGCGTCAGCTCCTAGCCGGCAGGGGACAAAGCGCCAGATCTTTCATTTCTTGCCGCAAGCGTTAACGTTCTCGACAGTCACGCCGCCGTCAGAATGAAATCTACATGCACCGCATCGTAAGGAAAACGGAACCCTGCTTCGTCTCGCTCGATCAGCCCCGCGGCCAGCAAGGTGTGCACGTCGGTATGCACACCACGCACGTCGCGTGCCACGCGCCGTGCAATTTCCCGCAATGGGAGCGGACCCGCAGCCGTCATTACCTTGAGGATGTCCCAACGCAGCGGCGTCAGCGTGCGCCATAGCGCCCGCTCATCGACAAAGCCGATAAAAGGGGCCGTGCGCTCACCGGTGGTCATTGCGCGCATGAAGCGAGCATTGATGTCTTCGCGCGACGCAACGCCGATGGTTACGGTGTTTGTCATGTCACTTCCTCCAATCATCGACGGCGGTCCAGAAGTCCGCCAAGAGCTGTTCCAGCGAGTTAAAGAGGTAAGGCGCCTCCGCGTTTGCGCCTGGAACCCCCGGCGGTTTCCGCCGTAATCCGCCCCTCATCGCACCGTCACCCGAAACTGCCGCCCCAACAATTCCCGGTTCAGTTCCACCGTAGCCGCCGTTTCGTCGAGTACCAGTACCGCGGCTTGATCAAGGTTGAGCACGCGCCTGGCGGCATTGACAAAGCCACTGATGCGCATCGCGGGCATGCCAAGCCGCTGCGCAAGTGCTGCTTTGGAAAGCTTTCCGCCACGAGCCGCCAATGCCTCCAGCAAGGAGCGCACGTCGGCATCGCTCGGCGCCACGCGCGCCGCCAGTGCTTTCTGCGCCGCGTAGGCGGGCGACGCCTGAAGAGCGTCGATCCAGTTCACTGCGGGGTCGGGTGACGCCTCAGGTAGCGTCCCAGCGAACAGGTCGATCTGTGGTGTGGGCGCAGCCAGCGGTTTCGCTTTGGGCGGCTTCTTCGGGAGCACCGGCGTTTCAGGGCCTCCTGCTGGCAATGCGGCCTCCAGCGGCGCCCACCAATCTGGTTGTGGCGCTGCCGCGACCTGCCAGCCCTTCAGCACCATGTTGCGTGGTGTGAACACGCTCAGCGGCACGACGACTTCCTGTGCCGATGCCCCGCCGTGATAGCCGTTCTTCTTGGCTCCGTGGCGGACGCCTTCCGACCACGTGCAGACCACCGCATCGCCGGACGGCGTTCTCACGCGACCACCCTCGAAGAGCAGCTCGCTCGCGTCCGGCGTGCCCGACGGCAGCCGCCAGCGATCGCCTTCCCCCTGGCCACGCTGCACCGTGCCATCGTCGATCACATGTCCATGGTCGGCGGTGACCACCACCACCCGCCGCGCTCGACGTGCTTCGCCCAACAAGGGCCCAAGCAGCCGCAGATCGTCGATCGTCCAGCGCACCTGGATCTGGTTCGAGCCGCTCAGGTGGTCGTCGACGGCGTTGTAGACGACGGCCACCACCTGCTGCTGCGTCGAGGCAATGGCATCGCGAACCGTCGACGACAAGCCTTCGGCGTCTGAGAGATCGCCCTTGTGGAACAGCACCGGCTTGGTTCCGGCGCGCGACGCGCCGACGAGGGCAGGATGCGTCGCGAACGCGCTTTTCTCCTGCGCTGCTGCGCCGACCACCAGGCGGCCCGACAACAGGCTAGTCCGGCTCACTTCGGTAATCGTCGGTAAGGCGGCGATGCCGACCGCCAGTGTCATCGGCGCGCACGTGACCTGCTCATCCCAGCCCTGGGTCTCCAGGTCCTCGAAAAGCTCCCGAAAAATGGGGTAACTCAGTCCGTCGGCCACCAGCAACAGTACCGGGCTTTGCTTTGCCAGTGGGGCGAGAAAGCGTTCGACGATCGCTTCCACCGGCATGCATGCAGGCTCTGCCCGGGGCTCGCGATTCCAGACCTGCAGGGCTTTGGCAAAGCTTTGATTGAAGGCCTCGGCTTTTATGCGTGCCGCGTCGCGCAAGGCAACAAAAGCTGAAGAAAGGCCCGGCAGCTCGTCGCCGCCGAGCAGTTTGAACCGTGCCCAATCGACGAAAGCGCCTTGGTGGGCATAGCCTTGCGCGAGTTCGGCGAAGCCGCTTGCCTGACGCCCGCTCGAACCTTTGCTGTCTGGCCGCTCGGCCATCATCCATCGACACAGGCGAACGGCCATGTTCACGCGCAGCATGCGTGTGCTTGTCGGATCGGCATGGGCATGGCGTGTGACCGAATCGGTCGCGCCTTCGATGACCTGAAGTTGTGCCGTCGCCGGCCCGGCGATGAAGGCCTTGAGCGCATCCGCGAGTAGCGCAAGCCGCTGCTCCAGGCCGAGTGGAAGCACATCGCTCAGATGCGCGTAGGCATCGACATGCAGCTCGCGCAACAGCCACTCGGCGCGTTCGATCACCTCGTGACGCAAGGCCGGCGTCAAGGTCTTCAGGCACCTTGCCGCATCCTTCGCCCACGCGCGCCCCTCGGCAATGCCGATGCGCTTGTCCCCCATGAAGCGTTCGAGACGTATCGCGGCGGCGGCAAGCTCATGCACGCCTTCGCCCTGAGCGGACAACACCACGCCGCACACCAGTCCGAGCGGGACGGCATCCTGCGTGTTACCGGCCATTACGCAACACATGACCAGCCCGCCTACCGCTCCGGCCGAATCGCCAAACCAGGCGGCGATCGGCGCTTTGGCCTGATCGGGCAGAGCTTCGAAATACCCGGCCGAGTCGGCGCCCAGAGACCAGTTCAAAAGCATTGCCGCATCCGGCTTCGCTGCCTGCAGACTCAAACAGCGGCCAAGGACATGACGCCACGCCGTGTCCATATCGAGGAAACCGTTGGGCACGGGCGGATAGGCACCCATGCTGGAGCGCTCAACGAGCAGTTGCGCCATCCACCGGAAACGGCCGAGTCGCGCGTCGACCTCGCGCGCCTTGAAAAGCTGCTGCACCATGCCCCAGGCGTCGGGCTGAAAGACCTGCGCACGGGCCAGTCGCGCGACGACGTCGCCGCCCAGGTCGCGTGCAGACAGCGGCGTCAGCACGATGAGCCCTGCCCCGGCCTGCTCGTCGGCCCCCTCTTCCAGGCTGGACAGCGCTTCGCGAGCCATCAACGGACTTTCGCACCAACGCAGCCGGAACGGCCGGCCCGACAGCTTGATGGCGTCCGGCCACGCCGCCTTCGTCCTGGTCTGGATGGCGATGACTTTTGCGTCGCTCGCACGCTCCAGCACCGCGAGCGCCTGCGCCTCGATCTGCGGCAAGGTCAGCGGTCCTGCTGGTCCGGTCACTCGCTGCTCCCCGGCCGTTCGAGCCGCCACGAAATCGACAGCCGCAGGTCCGTGTCTTTGTCGAGTTTGGCGTGCAGATCGTCGAGCAAGGCCAGCGCCTGCGTGCTTTCAAGGTCAGCCGCCCTGGACTCCTCCACGATCTCCGGCGGCCTGGACGCCGGCTTGGGTGTTTTCGGCGGCAGTGGCGGGCCGAGAGGCGGTTGCGTCGATGCCACGGTCAGCAAGCGCACGGCCTTGCCACGCTGCTCGTCGAGCGCCGCCTTCAAGCCAATCGCATGCTCGTCGGCCGCCAGTGTCTCGCACACCTTGGCGACAATTGCTCGCGCCGCGGTTTGCCGCTCGTCGCTCAGCGTTTTCATCGCCTCGAAGATGTCCCAGGCTCCGGTGCGAACCGCTTCATCCAGTTCACGTGCCCTGGCCAGTGTCCGGCACATGGCGACCTCTGAGGTCTCGATCGTTGCACCGGCAAGGGTCGTAACCACTGCCGCGCTTTCGGCATTCAACAGCCCGGCAAGCAAGGCCAGCGCGGAACGTGCCGTCTGCAGGCGATGGTTGTCGCCAGCGACCGGGTACAAGGCGGACTTCTCGGTCAGCGTCTTGACCAGGCTGCCGATCGACTCCCGCGCCTCGCGCGCCCTGGCCTGCATTTCTTCGGCCAGCCTGGCGACGTTGCCCGCGTTGCGCGAGGTCGGGATGGTCAGGCCGAACAGCGCGGCGGCACGCTTGCAGGCGGTTTCCCAGTCGCCCGGGTCGGGCAGCGTCTGCTCGCGCAGTTCCAGGTCGTCCGGCATCTGATCGATGCTCGGCGTGTAGGGGACCTTGCCGCGCACGAAGCTGCGGTTGGTCTGCCCGGCGAAGCTGAGGATGATCAGGTTCTGCGCTTCGCTCGGCAAGCCCATCGCCAGCGGCTGGTCCAGCCACCTGCGCAGATTTCCCACCGTGATCGCGGCGCTCTCCTTGGCCTGCTCGCGGAGGAAGTGCGAGCGCCAGTGGTTGCCCAGAACGAAATGCGTCTCGCCAGTCTTGCCCAACTGCACCGGGTCGGCGATCGAGCGAATCAGTTGCCGCAGCACGCGGTCGCCGACCGGCGCGCGCCCGTCGGCGGTCGCGATGGCGCGCTCCAGTTCCGGCCACACTTTCTTTACGGCGGCCGGTTTCACTTCGGCATCGAAGACCGGATGCGCCGGGTACTGGTGTCTGAAGAGCTGGTCGAGCAGAGCTTCGAAGGCCGATTTGAGGTTCGCCCCGACCGGCGGCAGCGGCGTCAGCGTCTGGTCAAGCGAGCGAAACTGATCTTCGGGCGCCATCGGATTCACTACCGCATCGCGCGAGTCGCCGGCGATGCCGTAGGCGACCTCGATATACTGCCGAACGCGCTGCTGCAACTGGTCACGCTGGTTGCGCAGCAGCGCCTGCGCCGGTGCGCGATCGACCAGCGCCAGGTGGGCGGCCAGCTCGTTGAAGCGCTCCCCGGTCAGGATGTAGTCCAATACCACCAGGCGGCCCAGGTCATGCTGCGCCTTGCCGCTGAAGAAAGACGGCAACCACACCAGCGTCTGCGTGTCGTCGCCGCGATACTTCCCGAGACGAGCCAGGTCGTCTGCCGGGGTGAACGTCGAGTCGTCGAACGGGAAGTCGATGACCACCGTCCAGGTACCCGGGCGCCCACGCAGCTTGTCGTCCGACAGCTCGCGGACGTTCTCGAACAGCACCTCGACTTCGCGCCTGGTCCCGCGCCACAGCACCGTGTAAGTGGCGAACAGGTCGTTGCTGTCGGTCACGCCGAGTTGCTCGAACAGCATCTCGCGTACGCGGCGCCGACGGTTGCCCGGGTTGTCGCTGGAGGCCGCCGGCCCGCGCACGATGGGCTCGATGTCGACGCCGGTGACCTGGATCGAGATCAGCGAGTTGGTATCGTCGGTGACCTTTATCTCGCCGATGTCAGCCGCCCACTCCTTGCACTTGCGCAGCACGTCCTGGGTTTCGCGGCCGGGAATGGGCGAACGGATCGTGCCGTGGTTCAGTGCGGCCAGGCGTTGTGCCGTCAGGGCTTTCAAGGAATCGACTTCGGGAACCAGGGCGCTTAGGAGCAGCGTCTTGATCAGCCGCGCATCGTTGCGCAGCACTCGGGCCCTGGCCGGGTCGGCGTCGCCGATGCGGATGTTTTCCCAGGTCACGCCATGCTGCCGCTCCAGATGCGGCAGGAGCTTCTGTTTGTAGAGCCGCTTGGCGTTGTCGAAATGGATGCGCATCGCTTCCGAGAACGGCTCGTCGCCGTCGGCGATCACGTCGAAGAGGTCGCCGACCGGGATGATCTGGCCCAGTTCCAGGTCATCGCGCCGATCGACCAGCAGTTGCAGCATCAGCTTCAAGGCCGTGCGCTCACGCTGCAAGGCCTCCGATACGGCAATCAGGGTCTGCACCAGTGCCGGACTGAAGGGGTAGACCTTGCGGAACATCTCCTTGTCTGCGGTCTCGGTCAGCAAGGTGTTCCAGACCTCGGGCCTGACTTTCTGAAATTCGTCGAAGGCATTGCCCAGAGTCTGCCGGGCCGCTTCGGACAAGGGTTTGAGCAGCCGCTTCTCGGCAATCGCCGGCAGGTTGCGGTCTTCGAGCGTGATGCGATGGAAGCGCGCCTCCCAGTGGCGCAGCACGTCGCTGAACTGCAGTTGCAGCGAGCCGGCGAGGTTCTCGCCGACCAGTTCGCGCAGATCGCGTTGCCGCGCGACGAAGCTGACCAGTGGAATCGGCCGATCGGCGTTGCCGGCTTCGACCAGCTTGACGAGCTTGGTACCCTCGCTACTGACGAAGCTGACATCGGCCGCCCGGCTGGCCAGCCACAGGATCAGTTCATCGAGGAACAGGATCACCGCATCGTAGCCAAGCGCCCTGGCATGGCGACTCATGATGCTGAGGCCGTCGTCGAGCGGCACAAAGGCCTCGCCGCGGCTCTCGGCAACGTCGGCAATGGCCGTGAAGTAGCAGCTGATCAGATCGCCGACCAGGCGCACGCGGTCGTCGCCACTCGGTGGCTCGAGCATCGCGGCTTCAAAGCTCGTGGCATCCCAGCCGCCACTCAGCTCACCCCAGCCGCTGTCATCACCGTTGCCATCGTCCGACCCTGCGTTCAGATCACGGAAGAAGGCCTCGTCACCGAGACGCTCGCGCATGCGCACCGCGTCTTCAAAAAGGCGCTCCGACAGGTAGAAGCCCGGGATCGGCGCTTCAGGATGCCGCTTGCGCACGAACTCGGCGTAGCCACCGAGGATCGCCGACTCCATGCTGCGCGCGCCGATCATGTGATACGGCACGAGCAGGAACTTGCGGCCCTGCGTCCAGTTATTGTGCTGCGCCACGACGTCGGCCAGCTCGGGCAGCGAGCGAGCCAACACGTTGTTGTCGAGCAGCAGGTTGAGCACGGCCATGAAGTGGCTCTTGCCGGAGCCGAAGCTGCCATGCAGGTACGCCGCCTTGCTGCTGCCCCCCTGCACCGACTGCTTGATGAAGTTCAGCGCGTCATTGAAGCAGGCGTTGAGCTGCGGGGTCACGACGTAGTCGCGCAGCGTCGCTTCGGCATGTGCCACGCCCTCGGCCAGCTTCAGGACGAAGTCGCCCTGGTGCACCTGCTCCGGGATGGCGATCAGTTCTCTGATCAGGGGCATTTATTCTCTTTCTCCCAACGCGGCAGATCCGGAACCAGGCACGGGCCAGAGGCCGCCAAGCTTGGCGGAAGGCGACTTCGCAGGTGGCATCAAAGTGGAATTTCGCTCAGTGAATCGACGCGAAGGCCGGGAATCCAGTCGAAATCTCTGACGTTCCGTGTCGCCAATTGCAGCCCGTGTTCGAGACAGGTCGCGGCGACCAGGGCATCGCCGAGCGTCATTTTCCGCTGCCGTCGCAGACTAATGGCGAGACTGACGGTTTGCGGCCCGATCTGATACTCGTCGAATGCACCCAACAAGGCTTGCAGCAACTTTTCCTCGTCGGCACCAAGGCGATGATAGCCAAGCGTTTCGATACGCGTAACGAGCGAAATTGCGGGCAGATTATTCAGTAGCCAGTCCTGTAGTGGATGACCCGGTCGTGCTACGGCGCGAATCAGGATATTGCTGTCAGCCAGCCACATGGCTCAGTCCTCGCGCCCCGGTTGTGTGGGCTCGGCGCGTTGCTCCCGCTGCCAGTCGGCGGCGTCGTCGATATGGGCAAACATTCCGGCCTGCGCAACGGCGTCCAGCGCCTGACGCATGGCTGCCTGACGCTCAGTGCGCTGGGTTTGCGGCGCGGGGGTCGGCGTTTCATCATCCAAAAGCAATATCATCCGCGCATGACGGCCGTAGAAGGCCTGGCAATCGGGAGGCAGCAAGATGCTGCCCTGGGCCGAAATCGTGGTTTCGAGTTCTATAGCTTGCATGCGAAAACTCCTTTGTTCAATTCGCCCGGCTGCAAACACTTAACGGTCGATCTGCATTGCCGATAGGCAAGTAAGCGTCTCATCTCAACGGCTTGACCCCGCCACGACGGCCGAGACCAAATGCAATGCGGTACACGTCGGGCATCTGCACGCGACCATCGGACAGGCGCTTGATCAGCCCTAGAGACTCCAAATCACTCAGCACGCCTTCAACACCCTCGTCGAGCTTTTGGGGCGGAAGTTTCACGCCAAGTCCAGACTGCTTCAGTCGGTCGCGCAATTGTTGCAGCGTCTTGTCGTTGTTCCAGAGCACTTCCACATCCTTGGCCGTACATGGGACGGTTAGCCTGCCCTTGAGCGGCTGCATCACGATCTCCACCCACGGGTAGTCTTCCCGGGTGATCTCATTGACCCGGATCTGCGACGCAGCCTGTACTCCAGACTGAATAGCCTTGTAGTCGAGAGGAAGGCTAGTGGCATCGGACGTCTTGTCTGCAGCGAGTCGAATCGCCGCAAAGAAGCTTCGCGGGCTGACTTGATCGAGTCCGTCTTGAAGGTGGTTGACGAGCCAGGTGTAGGGTTTGCCGCGCTTGTATCCACTGGGTCCCGACGCCATGGCCTTGCCAGCAAGTTGTATGAAGGCCTGCTCCTGAACTGCCTCGTCCGTGCGCAAGGACAATGGCAATACCCACGCATCAACCGAACTTGTCCAGGCCAACCCTAAACTGTCTTGACACACTTGCCGGAATTCTCGTCCACCGTTATTTGCATTGCCCATGCATTGGAACAATAGGGCATAGAGGTCGGCCCGTCGCCATACCAAAGCCGCCTTGCGCGCGAGCAACTTCGAGGCATCCGGGAAACCGATGATTTCGCGGTCCTGCAGCATGTCAGGGCGCACGAAAACCTTGAGGCGGATTCTTTTCGTTGCACGGACATCCAGCGCAATCTGCAGCAGTCCTTTCGCCAAGGGACGAATGGTGGCCCACTCGTCCCCCAGTCGATCCAGGGCGTCAAACAGTATGACAAGGGTCTTGCCATCAGTTTGCAGCGCTTGATCAGCTTTCAGCAGGAGTTCATCGAAGTCTTCTGCGTTCGATCGGACCCACTGAACTCGATCTCGCCACTTGGCTGCCGCTGGAAAGGGAGCCCCAAATTGCGCCTTGTGGGCGAGAACGGCGCGCCAGATGGCCCGCGCCGAGTAGCCTGCCTCCACAAGCTCCGCTAGAACCTCCTGGCTCGGAGCGTCCGTTGACGATGGCTGCGCACCAAACCCCTGCTCGACTTTCACCTGGTCGCCAAAACGCGTCTCTGGAAAGGCGGCACCGATGAACTTGCGATGTGGTTCGGATGAAAGATGCGCCCACCAGAAGCTCTTCCCTGAACCACGGATCCCCTCCACGACGCTTACGTCCGGATCCAGGGCCTTGGCGTGGCTGGGAGGTACGTAAGTAAACGCGGGCTCACGATCTGGATCAGCGCCCGCGTGATCGACTTCAGGCAGTGATTCCCTCAGCGCTTGTCTTAGTCGTTCCGCCTCCCGCATCTCAGCCTCCCGATACTGCAGAAATCACTTCTTGAAAAAAGGGACCGAACGCCAGCTCGATATCCGTGTTGTCCGCGCCCCCATCTTCAACTCGAAGCAGCGGGTCGAACTCCTGCAACCTGGGGCTCCATCGCACGCGCCATGGAAAGTGCGGTGCAGCCTGGTCATTCATGTCGAACGTAAACGCATCGGTGGGGGTTGTGTCGCCCGGCTCGATCTGGTCATAGAGATGGTCAGCAAACAGGTCGTACGACTGCTGCACAAATCGTGCGGCTCTCGCCGCCTGATCAGTCTCCGGGAACAACGCCTGGACGATGGCAAGTCGCGATCGGATGTGCCGCAGGACTTCCGGCCGGTGTTGCCAGTGGGCGAAAAGCTGCCGGTAGCCTTGCCAGTTTTGCGGAGAGTTGGTGGCGAAAAGCAGTGCCACCGTTGCCAGGCCAGCGATGGATACCGCCGCCACATCATGAAGGCCGGCACGGCTGTCAATCAGCACAACATCCGGTTTTTCCTGGGCCTCGAGAGCCTCCACAACGCGCTGCATGCGTTGCGCGAATCGCTGCACACCACCACCGGGATTGGGCACATCGGCATAGACACGCGCAAGTTTTGCCAAATAGGCGGTCTCGCCGTTGCCCATCGCGGCAGCAACCCGAATAGACCCCGTCGACTGCTCTGCGAGCGGGCTGTCCGAAACAAGGTCAAACAAGACGTCATCAGCTTGACCGACGGCATCCTCGACAAACCAGTCCACCAGTCCAAAAGGCGCCACTCGCTCTTCCGGGAGCAACAACCCAGACAGGCCGGGCGATTCGAGGTCAAAGTCAATCAGCAAGACCCGCTTGCCGTCGCGCGCCAGGCGATATGCCAGCATGGCCAGCGCAGTCGATCGACCAACGCCTCCTTTGAGCCCGTAGAACACGATTCGCGGCGGGTGCGCGGCCCCCGATTCGCTCGCTTCGGTGCGCAGCCAGTCCTGGCCAGTGACCTGCCTGTCAAGCAAGCGCACTGGAATCTCCGGGGCCAGGCCGCCCTCCTCCTCTTCGTCCTCAACATTGCCTACCACAAGGGTCTGATGCCAGTCAGGATGCGAGAACAAAGCGTCGGCATCCGAGAAGTCGTCGCGAAATAGAACCCGCTCCGAGGTTGCAAACGCCCCAAGTTGAGCAGTGCGAGACTCGAGTTGCAGGCGGGCAGGCTCCGGGTAATCTGCGCGCTCGGCATTGACGGCAAACCGGAGTCGGCCGTAGACATCTCGCACCAGACCGACGGGCCACTGCACAGGCAGCCCGGCATCGGTTGCCGCCAGCGCCGCAATACGCAAGGCGTCGTTGAATCTAACGATTTTCATCACAGCACTCCATCTGCAGTAGCTTGATCCAGCATGGCATCGACCTCCCGGGCCGCCAGTTCCCAAGCTGACAAGGATGCCAGAGGCAGCGCCGACTCCCGCCAGTATCGGTGATCGACGTGCCAATCTTGCAGCGCAGCGAGACTCGGCATCCGTGCCTGAAAGCTACCCACGAGTCGGCCATCGGGCAGTGTCGCGATGGCCGAGATCAGCGTTGCCAGTTTCGGCAGGTGCTCACGGAACCCGCTCGCCTTCAGGATGTTTCCGTCCTGGTCAACTGACGCGCCAGTCGCGACAAGCAAGGCCTTGAGACCGCACTCGACCGAAAATCCCAATAGCTGTCCAGCATTCGGTGCACTCTCGGCGTGCATCAGCACCGACGCGTCAGCAAGATGACGACGTGCAGCCGCTTTGTAGTCCACGGGCCTTTGCGCTGCCGGTGTAGCAAAACTCATTGCTTGGCCTTTCTCCGTCCTCGTCTGGCAGCGGTAGCCGCCGGCTTCCAGGCGTGAAGGTTATCGAGCGTGAATTGCAGCGCTCGCGCCTCGTCGGTGACGAAGCTCTCGTAGTAGTCGCCCATGCGCGCGCCGAAATCTGGGTTCATGTCGTTGTGCCATTGCTTGAGCCAGGGGACCAGTTCCAGCAAGCCGGCGAGCAGGGGTTGCAGGCGTTCGCGGCTCCAGCCCTCGTTTTCCTTCATGTCGATGAAGTACGCGGCCAGGGCGGTGGCCTGCTGCAGATGGTCCCAGCCGGCCCAGGCGATGAGCAGGCTGCCGTCGGCGCCACGTTCGCAGCCGGGGTAGCTGATCCAGCGCTCCTTGGGCACGTCCAGGCCGCCGCGCAGGCGCCAGAAGTCGGTCTTCAGGAAGTCCCTGCTCTGGTACTTGGGCGGCACCGGGATCTTGCCGACGCTGCGGATCAAATCTTCGCCTGCATCTTCGCGGCGCTGCAGGGCCCAGGTGTCTTCCCACTGGGCACGTTTGCGCAGTCCGGTGTCGGTGTAACGCAGCACAGGTAGGAAGGGGACCGACTCGGCGGCGACGAGTTTGGCGACGAGCTGATTGACGTCGAAGTCGGCATGGCCGGCGTACAGCGCGGCGAGCTGCATCAACTCGGCATCGCGCCCGGCGGCGTCGGCGAGCCGGCTGGTGGACAGCAGCTGCGGAGTGGCGTCGCTGCCGCTGCCGTCCAGGCGCGGCCAATAGCGAGGAGACTCCAGGCGGGCCAGCAGCCAGTCGCGCAGCGCGGCCTGCTCCAGCGAATCCCACGCCGGCATGTTCCAGCGACGTTTGTACTCGGGGCGCTCGATCAGGCCGATGTTGCGGTCGTTCCCGATCAGGTCGATGCGCCGCTGTACGACCTGGCGGTAGCCCTCGGGCCAGCGGACCGGGATCTCGGTGACGGGTATCGAGCCGTGGCGCTCGAACCACGTCGTGGTCTCGGTGCCGGCGGCGATGCGGCGGGCCAGCACGATTTCGAAGGCGCGCTCGCCGAGGGCCACCTCGGGCGGCGTCGGGTGCTCGTAGGCCGAGGCATCGCCGCCGGCCGGCAGCAGGCCGTAGAGGCGGTAGCAACGCCAGTCGAGTTCTTCCTGCGCGGCGACCATCTGGCGGCGAAGGCCTGCAGCACGGGCGCGGGCGGTGTCGAGACTCTCACGGGTGTGCAGGGTCATGGCGCCTCAGACATTGGTCGGCAGTAACACGCCATTCAGTTCCCGATAAAGCGGAAACTGGCCGTCAAAACTGAGCAATTTCGCCTTGAAATGCAAGGCTGTCGCGATAATCAGCCGATCCTGCGGATCCTTGTGATGCTCTGGCAGTGCGACCGCTGCTGCGCCAATTCGGTGGGTGACTGGCAGAAAGCGAACAATTCCGGCCTGCTCCACGTGTTCGAGCCATTCGTCGAAACTCAAGTCGAGTACGATCATTCCTCGATTCCCCACTCGGCGGGAGAAACGGAACACATGACATCGCCAAGCTCCCTGACCTTGCCGGCAAGTTGCGGCGGCGGCGCGCGGCGGCGAGACGGCCCGGCGGGTTCCTGGTCGGGGCAGGACGACGCGAGTAGCGCCGCCGGGCTGAGGGCGGCGAGTTCCTGGGCGAGGTGGTCGAGGGTTTGGGCGAGATCCAGTGGACGCTGGTCGGTCAGCGGGAACTCGGCCACGTTGCTGGCATTGAACGCGTAGCGAGCCTCCCATGCCTCGTTCTGGACACCGCGGCCGATGCCGCTTCCTGCCTTGTCCTGGCAAACCTGCTTCAACCAGAAACACGCCACCGACGAATTGAGCAGCCCGAGCAGCCCCAGGTGCTCGTCCTCGCTGGCGCCGGCGGGCAGCTTGATCACCGGCGCTGTCTGTTTGAAGACCTTGCCGCCGTGGTCGAGCACGAAGTGGTTGTGCGTAGCGACCTCGGCAAAACCAATGCTCAAGGGAACACGGAATCGTTCCCGTTGAAAGCGACTCCATTCAAACCACGTAAGGCCGATCTCTTCATGAGTCCCGCCGGGCTCACGACGCATAGCGAGGAAAGGTTTATAGAGCCAGAGGTGCCGCTCAGCTCTGGAGCCGATTTCAAGTGCCGCGGTCAACTGATCGTCATATGGAAACAGCAGCTGAGTGTCGGATGTGGCACGCCAGTCTCGAACTACATCGCCTTCAACGAGCGGTACCACGCTACGAGAAGCGATTCCGCGTCGTTGCCAATCGGTCCTGCGGCCGAAATAGGCATCGTCCGCCCCGGTATGAGTAACTCGACCAATTGCGGTCGTCTGCGAGCCAAGGCGTTTCTCACAAGTTTCAAGCAATTCCTTTACCTTGGCCGCTCCACCACCGGAGATGCTCCACGGATGCTTGGCGAACACTTCGCGCCCCGTGTTGGCCACGCTGACGAAGTCGCTCGCCGACCCTGCCCGATCGATCTGCCCAACGATCGCCGACCATACTAGCCCTTGTGCCGGATCGTCCGGCGTGCTCGGCTCGCCCTTAATGCCCATCACCGTACGTACGGCTTCGCCCACCGGCGTCCGGTGCCGGCCGAACAGGATGACCGTTGGCGTCCCATGCCCAGGAATGTAAGCGCCCGAGGTGTCGACCACGTGGCTCAGGTCGAGCCGCGGCAACACTTCCTCAATGAGTTTACTGCCGAACTCTCGCTTCATGAACGAGTTGGCGGTGATCAGACCCACGAAGCCAGCGTCCTGGCCGTCATGCCCACTAAGGGCCAATTCGAAGAAGCGCTCGGTGAATGGAGCTCCGAGTGAATACAACATGTGGCAACTGGCGTATTGTCGGCGATACGCCGCGTTCAGCGCTGCGTCGCGCACGACGATGTACGGCGGGTTGCCGACCACCGCGTGGTACTGGCGGCCGAGAATCTCCTGCACTTCAGCCAGGTCTTCGCTGGCGTAGGCATGCGCCAGGCCGGTATCGGCAAAATGTTCGGCACCCTGGAACATGTCGTCCGTGGCAGTCAGTCCAAAGCGCGTGCCGTGCAGCAGGCTGTCGCCAATGGCGACATGAATCCTGAAATCCGGCGCCTCGGCGATTCGCTGCACATCGCAGGCCTGCAGTGCGGCCAGCAGCAGGCGGAAACGCGCGATGGCGACGGCGAACGGATTCAGGTCAACGCCGGCCACCGCATCCAGCGCCTTCTGGGCCACGTCGCGACGATTGCGGCCGGGCTCCTTGCTTGCCCACTCCTCGACCAGGCGATGGAAGCCGCCCAGCAGGAAGTGCCCCGAGCCGCAGGTGGGATCGATCATGCGCACTTGGCGATAGCCGAACTCGTTGATCGCCGGGGTGAGCGTCCGGTCGAGGATGAACTCCTCGACGAACTCGGGCGTCTGCAGCAGCGCATAACGCTTGCGCGCGGCCTCGCTCAGATCCTGGTACAGATCGCCAAGAAAGCGGGTGTTCCAGGCCGGATCGGTGAAGTCGCGAATCAGCGCCCCGGAATCGGCGGCAACCTCCTGCCAGAACTGCATCACCGCCATCGCGGCATCGCCGCTGATGCCGAGGCGAAAAACCGGGTTGTGGGCGCCGTCGAAGAAAGTGTGCAGGCCCGGCAAGGCGCCGGCCTCACTGAAACACTCGATCAGGTAGTCGCGGTCGTTCTGGTGCGGGTGTCCGCGAAAGTAGGCGTCATGCCGGTCGCGTGCCAGGGCCAGCCGGCCCGACTGCGGCGTGCCGCCGATCCATGGCCGCTCCACCAGCGCGTTGTCTTCGATGAAGCGCAAAAACACGCAGCTCAGTAGCCAGTGCACCCCGGCCTGGGTGATGACCTGCCCGGCCCAGGATTCGAAAGTCTCGGCCGTGCGCCCGGCGTCACGCGCCGCCTGCCACTCGGCCTGAAGCTGGATGCGCAACTCCGGCACTTCGCTGGCGTGGCTGAGCGCGCGTTCGCGCAGGTCGTGTTCGAGGCGCTTGAGCAGGCGGGTCAGGTCAGCGAGCAGGATTTTGGCATCGATCATCGGAGGGCTTCAATTCGTGCGCAATTTCTGCGTTCAAGCCGCGGCGGCGGCGGCGGGTGCACGATGCAGGTTCCTGGCCCAGGCGACGGGAACATTCGCCCACTGGCTGGAAGTGATGACCGGTACGGGGACATCGTCGATGGTCGGCAGACCGGTGGCCGCCATCGGCAGCAGCATCCACAGGCTGGCGAGCTTGCCCGGCCGGCCGACCTCGTCGCGCAGGTCGGTGATCAGCGGCATCAAGTCATAACGGGCGAGCAGACCGGAATTGACCAGCAGCACCGGGGCGGTGGCTTCGAGGAGCGCCTGCTTTACCTGCGGCAATGCCTTGTGCACCAGGCGCATCAGACGGCTCCAGTCGCTGCTGGCGGGGGCGGGGGTGGCGGCGTCGGCCATCAGCACGACATTCCAATTGACCTTCAAGACTGCGGCCTGCTGGCGCAGGGCCTTGAGCATGAGCGCCTCGAAACTCAGCCGCTGACGGCCGAAGCGGCGCAGCAATTCGGCTTCGACAGGGTGCGCCAGCCGCGGCTCGACGGTCAGCACGAGAAGGCCACCCGCCTTTTGCGCATGGGCGAGGCGTTCTTCCAGCTTTTCTGCCTCGATGGCAGCGGCGGAGGTCTCGTTGGCGCCAGCATCCGCTGCCGGCAAGGCGCGTTCCATGGCCGTGGTGGCGCGGGAGTATTGCGTGGTCGTACCCGCCGACGGGCCGAGCGCTTGCGTCGAGGGCAGGTAGCCCGGACCGGCCGGGGCATCGTCGCTCCACACCAGCAGCGCCCCGACGTCGGCCAGCAGTGTGTCGAGGAGTGGGCGGCGCGGCAGCGGCTGTGCTTCCGGGTAACGGCCGGCAACGCGATCCTGCACATCCTTCGGCTTGAGAAAACGCACCCCCATCAGCGCGCCGAGCGACTGGCGCAAGGCCAGAGAAGCGGCCATGCCGCGCGGATAGATTTCCTGCCGGCTGGACAGCGCCGCGCGCAGCGCTGCGGCGGTGGCCAGGCGCAACAGGCGCTGCGCCGAAAGCGCCGGATTGGCCTCCGGCGCGGACACCGACTGCAGGGTTTCGAGGGCTCGCTGCGGGGTCAGCAAGGGTTCGGCTTGCGCACAGGCGTCTGCCGACGCGCCGAGCCGGCGGGCGTATTCGGCGAGTTCTGCGGAAACGGCGATCAGCGGCAGGGGGCGGTGCTCGAACTCCTGAAAACGCAGACGCTCCAGATGGGCTTCGGCTTCGCAACAGGCGCGAACGACGGCGGTGGCCAGACGCATCCGCTCGGCGTCGTCCTGCGACGCGCAGCCACGCATGGCGAGCAGCGCCGACGCCAGCTCGGGTACCGTCATCACCCCGCCCTGGGTGGAAAGCAGGCTTTCGAAGTGGTTGCGCAGTTCGGTGAGCTGCGGCGTTTTCAGCCAGCGCTCGCGGGCTTTCAGCAAGGCGGCGGAAAGCTCGTTGCGGTCGATCGCCAGTGCGCTGGCGGCAACGCCCAGCGGCGTCCACAGGGGCGATGGCGTGCATGGGGTCGAAGCTTCGGCCTCTTCCAGGCCGAGGTAGATGGCCAGTGCGGCTTCTTCGACACGATCGTCGCCGGCCGGGCGACGTGGCAGCAACTGCGCGGCCAGCTCGTTGACGCTGATGGCGCCGGCCGCGGCCGCATCGTCGTCGACCTCGTGCAGCGTTGGGCGGCCTTGCACGAGATCCGGCCGGATGGCCGCCAGCGCTTTGGCCTTGAGGCGGATTTCCTTGCGGATACGATCGCCGACGCCGCGCAGATAGCGGAAGCGGACGCGATCGACGGCCAGCAACTCGCGCGCGTTGTGGATGGCCATCGCTTCGAGCACGTTCTGCGCTTCGACGCTGTAGCCGAGTTCGGCCATGTTGGTGCTGGCGGTGGCCAGGCGCGCGACGGCTTCGAAGGGGTCAGCCGACTGCTGGCCTGCCGACGCGCCCGCCTCGAAAATGTGGCGCCAGTCGCGCAGCATCTCTTCGGCATTGTCGAAGCGCTTCTGCGGATTGCGGTTCAGCGCCTTGGCGAAGAAGGTGGTGAAAGCGTCGCGCAACAAGGGGTCGAAACGCTCGCTGGCCAGCGTCGCTTCGCAATCGAGCATCGACGGCTGTGTCTTGCCATCGCCCCAGCGCGGCAGCACACCGGTGAGCATTTCGTGCAGGGTGACGGCGAGCGCAAAGCGCTCCGCCTGCAGGTCCCAGCGCGCCGGTTTGCGCAGCGAGAGGAAGGGGTCGAGGTAGGGGTGGGTGCCGGCGGCGATGTTTTCGGCCGAGCTGCTGGTAAGCGAGAAATCGAACAGCACCAGTTGCAGCTTGCCGCGGGAGCCGGCCTGCGACATGCCGATGTTGTCGGGCTTGATGTCGCGGTGGGGGACGCCTTGCTGGTCGAGGTAGTCGACCGCCTGAATCAGCTGTTCACCGAAACGTTGCAGCAGGTCGAGCGACGGGCGGGCTTCTTCGCGGATGCCGAATGCCAAGGTCTTTTCGCCGGCCTGGTGCATGAGCAGTGCCGTCCGACCATTGACGGTAAGCGTGCGCTGCCACTCGACGATGTTCGGATGACGAAGCTTGGCGAGCGCTTCGCCCTCGGCGCTGAGACGGTCATTGAGGCTAGCGTCGAGGGCGACCTTGAGGATCAGCTCTTCGCTTCTGGCGTCCTCGCGGACCAGCAGCACGTCGGCCGACGAGCCCCGGCCCATTTTGCGGATAACCGTGAAGCCGCCTTCGATGCGTTCGTCGGGTTTGGCACCGGCCGGATCGACGGTGGCCTCGGGCTCCGGAGTGGTCAGTTCATCGACGACCTTGTCGAGATCCTGCAGGAACTCGTCGATGCTGCCGTAGCGGCCCATCACGTCGGGATGGGTGCTGTACTGGATGAGGTCCTGCAGCTGCTTGCCGCAACCGTCCAGCACATCCGACAGGCGCAGGCCCTGGCCGATACGCAACTTTTCGGCGAGATCGAGCACCGAGCTTGCCGGCGGCCGGCCGGAGAAGACGTGATAGCTGATCGCACCGAGGCTGAAGACGTCCAGGCTGGGGCCGTGCTGCGCCTCGGACTGCGAGGTTTCCGGAGCCAGATAGACCAGGCCGGGGTCCTCGACATACTCCTCGACGTGCATGGTGCCACCGACGGTGCGCCGCGCCGGATCGACGCTGTCGCTGCCTTGCGTGCCCTCGCGCGTGCCCGTCTGCCAGTTCATGATGCGCGGCCGTGGCGTTGCGCCGGCGACATCCTGAACGAGGATGCTCTGCGGACACAGGGCGCGGTGGTAGAGGCGCTTCTGGTGGGCGTGCTTGAGCGTCTCGGCCAGGTCACGGACGATCTGCAGGCGCTGGTCTACGTTGAGCAGTTGGCCTCTCTCGCGCAGCAGGAAGTCGAGCCGGATGGCCCTGGGGTCGTGATCGAAGATCAGCGCCGGGCCGAGTTCGCTGTCCTGGTAGTCCTTGACCTTGACGATGCCGGGGTGATCGATGCCTTCGAGAATCTGGAACTCGCGCTGCGCCTGGCGAACCAGCGACTTGCGCGCATCGGCAGTGGCGGCAGCAGCGACCGTGTAGACGCGAATACGCCGGCGCACGGCCTCCATCGCGGTATGCGTGCCTTCCCAGTCCTGGTAGGCGCCTCCTTCCGACAACAGCGCGCCGAGCTGGTAATCGGCCACCTTGCGATGCTTGTTCGAAGGCCTGATGCCGGCCTCTGCCATGGCCCGGGCGAGCACGCGGGCGTGTTGATGATCGACGCGGCTGAGCTGAATCGCGCGGCCACTGGCGGTTCCGTTTTGTAGCGCGTCGATGATCCCGGTATCGGACTCGCTGTCCGGCTGACCGCGGAGATAGGTGCCCGAGCGGGCCGTGCCACCGAGTTTGCAGTCAAGGCTGGTGGCCGACAGGAAGATCAGCGGCTCGACAAAGGGCAAGCGCAGCTTCGCCTTGAATACCGATGGCTGCCGCCGCAACAGGCTGGCCAGTCGCTTCGACTTGCGGTTGGCGAGGATCAGCGGGTTGTCGTAGGCCCGTTCACGACCGTCGGTGACCCACAGCCAGGTGTGCGCGTCGCCCGTGACGACGCCGGGCCGGCTCTTGATCTCGATGAGGAAGAGACCCGCCGGCGTGAGGATCAGCGCGTCAACCTCGTTGACCTTGCCCTCCTCGTCGATGAATTCAAAGTTGGTCCAGGCGTGCCAGGGTTCGCGATCGGGAAGCTGCTTGCGCAGCCAGTCCAGTGCCTCGCGCTCCCAGGCGAACTGCGACTGGGCGACGGCCTGCCAGCGACTGAGGCTCATGGGCATTCAGGTCGCTCCGGCAGTCGGCAGGTTGTCGTTTTGCGGAGGCTCGTCCGGAACGATTTCCAGCAAATCACCGAGCCCGCAGCCGAGGGCCGTGCAGATTCGCTCCAGCGCGGCGAGATCGACCCGGGTCGCCCGATCGCGCGTCAATGCAGCCACCGTGCTGCGATTGACGTGCGCCAGCCGCGCCAACTCGGTCGTTTTCAGCTGGTGGCGGCGCATCAGTTCGACGAGGTGGCAACGGACCATGAAATCTCGATTTATGGCGGGGTGCTGCGCAGAGTAGCACAGCAACCCTCAGCAGTGGCACCTCGCGGCCGTTCGACAAGCCGAAGTCCGGGCGAATCGCCGTGAAGGTGATCAACCAACTGGGAGACGAGGTGATGAAGGTAGTGAAGGTAGTGAAGGTAGTGAAGGTTTGATATTTGCTGCCGGATGATGGCTCCAGGCATATCTAACGAATAAGGATAGATCGTGCGCAGCCACGATCTGATCCGTTTGTTGGACGAGCCCGGGCCGGAGGGCTGAGCGCCCCTTCTGCAAATATCTTTGGCTCATTATGGGTTTCGGGTTGTTAGCTGAGGAGCAACCCCAAGAGGGATTCGAGAAGTCGCTTTCCGCGATTTTTGGCGTTGTGAACGAACTCGAAGAAGCCGAGGTAGAGAGGAAGACTTTCCTGGGAGATGCCGCGGTGAGGCCGCAGCCAGGAGCGCAGCAAGGACCAGAAGCCCTCGATGGTGTTGACGTGAACCTCATGGAAGCCGTCGCCGTCTTCATCGCGGGCGTACTCGCGGGCGCTGTGGCAGACGGTCTTGTGATTGTAGCCCCACTCAGGCAGACGGCCGTAGATGTCATACTCGTCGGTCAGCACTAGGGTGCCCGGCGCGATGGTGGCCTGGATCAGCGGTTGTATCATGACTTGGCGGACGTTTTCGAGCATGCGGATGACGACTTGACCGCCGCGCTGGATCATGCCGAAAACCGGAGGCTTCTCCTTGGCAAGCGTGCCGCGACCGCGAGCCCCCTTCAGGCGGTTTCTGCGGCCCTTACGGTGTTTTTTTTACTGCCAAAGGATGTCCCTTGTGCTCCGCCACCACATAGACCTCGTCACACTCAACGGTTCCCTGGAGCGCTGGGGCGGGCTTGCGACTGACTACCCCTTCTCGAAGTTGGGTCGCCATCTTCTGAACGTCGTCCTTGTTGAGGCCCAGTTCCTTGCCGATTTGCGTGTTCGACAGGTTCAACCCCATGAAATACAAACACAAGATCCAAGTGCGCAAGGGTAGGTGATGCCCTTCGAAGATCGTGTCGGTTAAGTCGTCAAAGTACCTTTCACAGGACTTACAGCGGTACCTCTGGCGATGTTCCTGGGTCTCATCGCGACCAAACTTGATAACGTGCTCGTCCGCACAATGCAGACCTCCCGGAACTTCGACTCAGACGCCCCGCTAACCGCATGATTCAAAGGCGTTATCGTCGTTTTTTGGACGTTCGCCAGGCCGGGAACGGAAAGCGTTTATTGGACAACACGGCCTATAGCCTATTGTAAATACGCAATAAGAAGTGCAATAAGCATAAATCTCATGCTAGAATCGCGTCAGGCAGCGGGGACCTGGGGGTGAGGGGTGACGCAGAGCGAGTTATTGGAACCAGCGGTTAAGCAGGAAGGCCGTTTCGACTTGGGCAGAGGCTATTGTCTGCACCTTCCGCGTGGCCCTCGCAGCCAGGGTGACCTTTATCATCATGGCAGTCTGAGCAAACGGGTGAATCTTGCCGACAAGGCCGAGCGGCGCCTCCTGGTGGTTGAGTTATTACAGAGGAAGCTGAACCAGACGCGCTTGGCCGAGGTGCTCAATCTCAGTCGCCAGACGCTCCACAACTATCGCGAGTGCTATCGGCTATTTGGGGTGACCGGCCTGCTGCATGGCTATAGTCCGAGCCGCAGCGTGAGCGAAGAACGGCAAGGTCGGCTGCATGTTGACAAACGCCGCCCCGGCTCCAAGGCCCGCGAACTCGAAGCTTTGCGGCGTGCCGAGAAGCGGCTGACCGCGGAAGTGACCCAAGAGGAACTCGCGTGGGATGGCGAAGCCGCGGCGCGGTGTGCGCTGGAGGAAGCGCCCCTCGAAGAGGTCGTGCGTGTCGATCAGCCGAGCCGCCAGACAGTCGCGGAGCAGGCCTCACCGGAACAGGTTCCCGCCGCAGTGATCGAGCTTCCCTATGCGGAACACCATGACTGGGAAGCCAGCCGCTATGCCGGCATTTTCCCTGTCTTGCTGGTCCTGATGAGCCAATGGCAGTGGATGCAACGGCTCTCCCAGCTGTTCGGGAACGGTTGGCGCATCTTCCAGGTGTTCGTGCTGATGGCGGTGCGTAACATCCGCTCCATCGAGCAGCTCAAACATGAGCGGCGCGAGGAGGCGGGACGGCTCCTGGGCTTGGGGCGGCTACCCGCTCTCGACACGCTGTGGTCCTGGTTCCATGACGTCGCCGGCAAGTCTCGGGCCGGTGCGCTGCTGAAGGCGTTTTTTGCCGATCAGATCCGCTGCGGCCTGGTCGCCACCCGGCTGTGGTTTACGGACGGTCATCTCTTGCCTTATACCGGACAGGACAAGGTGCATGCGGCCTGGAATACACAGCGGCGGATGCCGATGCCCGGACAGACCAATCTGGTCACTTGTGACGAACAGGGGCGCATCGTCTATTTCGACATTCAGGAGGGCAAGGGAGACCTGCGCGCCCAGATTCTGAGGCTTGGCGAGTATGCGCGACAACAGTCCCTGGGAACCCCGCCGGTACAGGTCTTCGACCGTGAGGGCGATGGGCTGGGCTTTTTCAGCGAACTCGTGCGCCGCCGCACCCCCTTCATCACTTGGGAGAAGAACGCCAATCCTGCGCGGCTCAGGGCCTTGCCGGCCGCAGACTTCACGCACAGCGTGTCGATGAACGGCACGGATTATCGCCTGCTCGAAGAGACCAAGGCGTGCCTCTACCCACCTAAAACCGATCCCGATCCCGATCCCGATCCCGACACCGGCATGGCCGAGCTGGCGCATACGTTCGACCTGCGTCGGGTGGTGTTGTGGAATTTGCGTACCAATCACCGCATCAGCGTGCTCTGCTGGGACGCTGACCTTCAGTGGTCGCCGCAAGAGGTGCTGACCGCGATGCTCAGTCGCTGGGGCGCCTCGGAGAACACTTTCAAACACATCAAGGGGCGTCATCCCTATCATTACCATCCGGGTTTCGGCTTGGCCGAGAGCGACAAACAGGACATCGCCAATCCCCAGATCAAAGGGCTTGCGCAGCAGATTGCGAGCACCCAGGGCCATCTCGCCAAGCTTTACAAGCAACAGGCCAAGACTCAACCCAGCTTCAATCGGGACGGAAGTGAGCGCCACAACAGTCGGCATCGGCGGCTTGCTGCGGCCATCGCCGTGAGCGAAACGCAACTCAAACAACTCCAGGCTGACAAGGCTCGCTTGCCCGAGCGCGTCAATGTCACGGGGCTGTCCGATTACCGCTCCTTCAACGCCATCGATAACGAGGGCAAGAATCTCTTCGACTTCGTCACGAGTTCCGTATGGAACGTGCGCCGCCAGCTTCTCGATTGGCTTGACGACAGCTATGCCAAGGATAGCGATCGGGTGGACCTGCTCTATGCGATTTTCAACTGCCATGGCTGGGTACGCAGTGACGAACACTGGGTGGTCGTTCGCCTGGAGCCGCTACAGCAACCCGCACGCCGTTATGCCCAAGAACAGCTGTGCCGTAAGCTCACTGGTCTCGGCGCCAGGATCCCCGGCGGAAAATGGCTGCGCATCGAGGTCGGCCATCGTCGGTTTTGTTCTTTCGACCCCGCCGAGTGCCTGCAGATAATCGGGCCTGCTCACCAGCGGCGACATCGATGTAACCGCGCTGACTCGCGTCGGTGCGCGGTTACCGCGTCGGCAGCATCGGCGCGATCCGGGCGGCGATAGAACCGCTGCAGGCGGCCTGGCCGTTCGACGTGGTTCAGCACGGGTATGTGATCCGCTTTGTTGTGCGCGGCGGGGCGTCGGTGGTCACGATTCCCGCGGCGGACCTCGACGCGCGGGGCGAAGGCCGACGCGCCGGGGTGCAGATCACGACCAGCCGGGAGATGGATTCGCAGCTGCCGCGACGGGTGACGGTGCAGCATCTGGATTACGACCGTGAGCACAACGCCGGCACGCAGTACGCCGAGCGTCTCAATACGGCGGCGATCAACGCGCTGGTGCTCGATCTGCCGATCGTGCTGACGGCGACCGAGGCGGCCGGCAAGGCGGAGGTGCTGCTCTATCTCTACTGGCTGGAGCGTTACGACGTAGCGGTGACGCTGCCGCCGACGTACAACCAGTTGGAGCCGGGCGACGTGGTGACGCTGGTCACGCCCGAGGGCAACGTCAGCCTGCGCCTGACGGCGATCCATTACACCAGCGACGGGCGGATTGCGTGCCAGGCGAAATACGCCAGCGCGGCGATCTACACGCCGACGGCGGTCGGTGCTTCGCCGGCGGTCAGCGGGACGACGACGATCACGCCGGTGGGTGCGTCGGTGTATGTGCTGATGGACGTGCCGATGGTCAGTAGCGCGCAGTCGGGGCCGTCGTTCCTGGTGGCGATGACGGTGCGCTGGCGGGTGGCGAGGCGGCGTGCTGATGCAGTCGACCGATGCCGGCAGCACCTGGGCGAGTCTGCAGGACTTCGGGCCACCGGGCTCGGCGCTGGGAACCTGCACCAACAGCATCGGGGTGGTGGAGCACCGGGTGATCGACAACGCCAGCGTGCTCAATGTGACGCTGACGCAAGGCGAACTATTCAGCGTGACGCAGCTGGCGATGCTCGGCGGAGCGAACCACTTTGCGTACGGGGCGACGGGCGCTGGGAGATCATCGCGGCGCAGATTGCACGCTGGTGAGCGGCACGAGCTACGTGCTGCAGAACCTATTGCTGCGCGGGCGGTTCGGCAGCGAGTGGGCGATGGGGCTGCACGCGGTCGGCGATGCGCTGGTGCTGCTCGACACCGCCGATGTCGCGGCCATCGCGATGAGTTCCGGGTCGATCGGCCTGTCGTACCTGTACCGCGGAGTGACCGTTGATCGTGACATCAGCACCGACGCCAACCGGGCCTTTGCGTACCAGGGGGTCAATCTCAAGCCGCTGTCGCCGATCGCGCTGACCGGGAACCGGGATCCTTCGAGCAACGACTGGTCGCTGACCTGGATTCGGCGCACGCGCGATGGCGGCGAGTGGCGGGACTACGTCGATGCGTCGCTCGGCGAGGCCACCGAGTCGTACGCCATCGACGTCTACGCCGACGGCAGCTACGCGGCGGTGAAGCGGACGATCACGGCGAGCGCGCCTTCCTGTGTGTATGCCAGCGCCGATCAGGTCAGCGACTTCGGCGCCAACCAGGCGACGCTGTATCTCAAGCTCTCTCAGATCTCGGCCACCGTTGGCCGGGGATATCCGCTCACCACGTCCATCACGAGGTAGACCATGGCCAGCAGCACCACCCATCTGGATCTCATCGCGCAATCGCAGTCGTCCAAGGAAGTGACGGCAAATGCGCTGTTCGACGCCGGCAGCCCGGCGACCTTGTTCGGGCGGCGCGCCAGTCTGTGCTCGGGGCTCAACTGGTTCTACTACGGCGGCGTGATGATGGTCGATGGCGTGCTGACCGCGATTAGCCAACAACGCGGCGGCGTTGGTGCTTTCGCCGAGCGCGACGAATTACATCGAGGCCACGCGCGCGGGCGTGGTGTCGAGGAATACCGTGGGCTTCACCGGCGGATCGATTCCGCTCTACACCGCCGTCACCGGGGCGTCATCGGTGACGAGCTACACCGATCAGCGGGCCTGGGTGGCGCCAGCGTACTTGCCCGGCAGGGCGAGTGTCGCGGTGGCGGCCGACGTAACGCTGACGGCGGCAGAGGCGCGATGCTCGGTACCTGACCACGACCGGCGTGCTCACGGGCAACCGCAGCGTGATCGTGCCGAACAGACTGGGAGGGCATCGTCTACTGCAGCAACAGCGGTGGCGTTTGCGACGACGTTCAAGACGGCAGCGGAAGCGGTGTAGTGGTGGCGCAGGGGAAACGTGCGCTGCTGCTGGCCGATGGATCCAACGTCGTTCGCGTGACGCCGGATACCTGACAGGCCACCTCGGCCGAACTCGCCGCGTCGAACACAACCCGTTTTCAACCACCGACCGCCCGAGGCACACGCCTTCGGCGGTCTTTTTTTGCATTGGAGAGTCATCGTGCCAGAACCAACCAGTAGTGGCGTCGCCGGGGCCGCGGCGTTCAAGGCGGCCGGAGGCGCGGCGGCCGGCGGAGCATTGCTCTCGGCCATCGTCGTGATGCTGATGACGCCGCCTCGCTCGACGCGCGAGTGGGCGGTGGGATTGATCAGCACCGTCGTCACCGGAATCGGTGGCGGTGCGATCGCCGTCCAGTATTTCCGGCTGCAGGAGTGGGTGGATTCGGTGACCGGGCTCGTGGCGCTCGGCGGCTTGATCTTCGGCTGCGGCCTGCCAGGGTGGGCGATCGTGCGCTGGGTCTTCAACTTCATCGAGAGAAACCGGGATGCGGGAATCGATGAGGTGGCCAAGGAAGTGAAGGAGGTGCTGTGATGGACCATTCATTGCGACTTTATGCGACTCAATCCTCAACCGCTGCTGCCAGAGTTCCGCCGTGAGTGAGCCATGGGTTTCAGTCGAGCAAATCGCCGCGCATCTCGGGGTGACGCGGGACTCGATTTATCGATGGATCGACAGTAAAGGTCTTCCGGCTCACCGGATTGGGCGGCTGTGGAAGTTCAAGATTTCCGAAGTGGATGGCTGGGTACGTGCCGCTGGTGCCGACGAAGGAAAAGGTCAGCCCGGAGGCGGCAGGCCATGAACAATAGATTGGGGGATGTCTCTTGAGTCAGGAAGGTCAACTCCTCGACCAGAAGTCCTTGCGGCAGTGACCGGCAAGACGGCCGACTGGAACGAGTTCGCCAAGGATTGCATTGCCTTTGCCAATGCAACGGGCGGTCGCCTGCTGCTGGGCATCGAGGATGAACAGGATGCGCAGCCGCCCTCAACAGTTATCCCTGCCGACCTGCCCGATGCCATCCGGCGCAAGATTGCTGAGCGCACCGTCAATGTCAGCGTGCTGCCGACGTGGTCACTTCGCCGAACGGCGGCCAGTACATCGATCTCGCATCCCACGGTCTATCGCCGTGGCATCCACCACCGATGGCCGCTACTTCCTGCGTGTGGCCGACCAAAGCAAGCCCGTTACCGGCGACGACGTGCTTCGGCTGGCCTCCGAACGTTCCGCGGCCTGCCGTGGGAAACGCAGACCACGCTGCAAGTTCCACGTGCCGACGCCGATCCGGCCAAGGTCGTGACAAACTGGTCAGCGCACTGCGAGCATCCGACCGCGTCAAGCCATCGGTGAAGGAAAAACCGACGACGAGTTGCTTGATCACTACCAACTCGCGCAGGGCACCTACCTCACCCACCTGGGCGTGCTCTGCCTTGGCCAACAGCATCATCGCGCCCAACTGACCACGGCACCGGTCATCCAGTTCATCAAGTACGACGAGCAAGGCCAGAAGGTCAACAAGCTGGTGTGGGATGACCATACGCAAAGCCCGATGGAACTGATCGAAGCTGTCTGGCTGGAAGTGCCCGACTTCCGCGAGCGCTACGAACTGCCCGATGGCCTGTTTCGCCAGAACGTGCCCGCCTTCGATGAAGTCGTGGTGCGCGAACTGCTGGTCAATGCCCTGGTGCACCGCCCCTACACCCAGCGCGGCGACATCTTCCTGAATCTGCACCCGGACCGCTTGGAAGTGGTCAACCCCGGCCCGCTGCCACTGGGCGTCACGCCGCAGAACGTGCTGCACACCACGGTGCGCCGCAACGAGCATCTCGCCCGCCTGTTTCACGACCTCAAGTTGATGGAGCGCGAAGGCAGCGGCTTCGACAAGATTTTCGAGGTGCTGCTCTCGCAAGGCCGCCCAGCACCGGAGCTGATCGAAACGCACGACCGTGTTCAGGTCACCGTGCGCCGCCGCATCCTCAAGCCCGAGGTGATCGACTTCATCGCCAAGGCCGACCAGACCTACCAGCTCACCCAGCGCGAGCGCATCGCCCTGGGCCTGCTGGCCCAGCACGACGCACTGACTGCCCGCGAGCTGGCCACCACGCTGGAACTGTCATCTGTCGATGCACTGCAGCCATGGCTCAAACGCCTGCTGGACTGGCATCTGGTGCAGAGCGCCGGCCGCACCCAGGCCACGCGCTATTTTGTTGATCCGAGCCTGCTGCGCAGCCTCAACTTCACCGGCGAGACCACCCTCAAGCGCATTGAGCCGCACCGCTTGACGGCACTGGTGCTTGAAGACCTGCAGCGCTACCCCGAGTCCGCCATCGGCAACATCCACCGGCGCATCGGTCGCGAGATTCACCCCAAGCAAGTCAAACGCGCGCTGGAAGACTTGATCGGGCGGGGGGCGGTGCGCTTCGAAGGCAACTACCGCTGGCGGCGGTACTGGGCGGTGTCATGAACCGGCTATCGGACAACTTGCGCCATATCGGCGATTGCTGGGCGATAGCCGGTGGGCGATACGCCGGCACCGGCCCCATCAATCAAAGAGTTGTATTGCCCTTGCACCGTGCGTCGTGGGCGATAGACGCGTACGGAGCACAGGAGGAACACGCATGACGCCGGAAACCAAGGCACGCCAGCAGATTGACCAGAAGCTGGGGCAGGCCAGCTGGGTCATCCAGGACATGAAGCAGCTCAATTTGGCGGCAAGCCTGGGCGTAGCCGTGCGCGAATACCCCACCGATAGTGGCCCGGCCGACTACGTGCTGTTCGTCAGCCGCCATGCGGTGGGCGTGATTGAAGCCAAGAAGGACAGCGCGGGCGAAAACCTGACCGCGGCGGAAGCTCAAACCGAGCGCTACGCCACCGCCAATCTCAAATGGCGCAAGGACAACACACCCCTGCGCTTCCTGTTCGAGGCCACCGGCCAGATCATCCGCTTCACCGACAACGCCGACCCCGCGCCGCGTTCGCGCGAAATCTTCCACTTTTTCAAGCCGGAAACGCTGGCCGCCTGGCTGGCGCAGCCTGACACCCTGCGCCGACGCCTGGCCGAGCAAATGCCCGTGCTGCCTGAAAGGAACCTGCGCTACTGCCAGATCAGCGCCGTCACCGGGCTGGAGAGGTCTCTTGCGCTGAACAAACCCCACGCCCTCGTGCACATGGCCACCGGCGCAGGCAAGACCTTCACCGCCATCACCTCGGTCTATCGCCTGCTCAAGTTCGGCGGCGCCAAGCGCATCCTGTTTCTGGTCGATACCCGCAACCTCGGCAAACAGGCCCATCAGGAATTCATGGCCTACACACCGCCGGATGATGGCCGCAAGTTCACCGAGCTCTACAACGTGCAGCGGCTGGCCTCACCCAACATCGACCCGCACTCGCAGGTGTGCATCAGCACCATCCAGCGCATGTACTCCATCCTGAGCGGCGAGCCGATTGACGAATCGGCCGAAGACGTGTCACTCAACGAAGTGCAGCAAACCGACAAACAGGAAAAGTTCGTCCGCTACAACCCGGCCGTGCCGGTGGAAACCTTCGACTTCATCATCATCGACGAGTGCCATCGCAGCATCTACAACCTGTGGAAGCAGGTGCTCGACTACTTCGATGCCAGCCTGATCGGTCTCACCGCCACGCCCGACAAGCGTACCTTCGGCTTCTTCAACGAGAACATCGTCGCCGAATACACCTACGAGCAGTCCGTGGCCGATGGCGTCAACGTCGGCTACGACGTGTATGAGATCGAAACCGAAATCACCCAGAAAGGCGCCGAGCTCAAGGCCAAGGAATGGGTGGACCACCGTGACCGCCAAACCCGCAAGAAACGCTGGGGCGAAACCGAAGAAGACACAGCTTACACCGGGAGGGAGCTGGACCGCTCGGTGGTCAACGTGAGCCAGATCCGCAAAGTGATCCAGGCCATGAAAACCGCCGTGGAAACGCAGATCTTCCCCACGCGCAAAGAGACGCCCAAGACCCTGATCTTTGCCAAGACCGACAGCCACGCCGACGACATCATCAACATCCTGCGCGAGGTCTACGGTCGAGGGAACGCCTTCTGCAAGAAGGTCACCTACCGCGCCGAAGAAAACGCCGAAAGCATCCTCAGCAGCTTTCGCAACGACTACAACCCGCGCATTGCCGTCACCGTGGACATGATCGCCACCGGCACCGACGTCAAGCCGTTGGAAGTGCTGCTCTTCATGCGAGACGTGCGCAGTAAGGGCTACTACGAGCAAATGAAGGGCCGGGGCGTGCGCAGCCTGGATGGCGACAGCCTCAAGCGCGTCAGCAACAGCGCAGAAGGCGCAAAGACCCGCTTCGTGCTTATCGACGCCGTGGGTGTGGAGAAATCCCTCAAGACCGAAAGCCGCCCGTTGGAGAAGAAGCCCGGTGTGGCGCTGAAAGACCTGTTGCAGGGCGTGGCGATGGGCAGCCGCGACGACGACACCGTGCTCTCGCTCGCCAACCGCCTGGTGCGTCTGGCCAAACAACTGGACGACAAGGCGCAGGCGCGCGTCGAAAAGGCCAGCGGTGGTATCCCGATGGCTGAACTGGGTAAGGGTCTGATTGCCGCGCTGAACCCCGATGCCATCGTGCAAGCCGCGCTGGCTACGGCCAAAGCCAAGGGCATCACCCGCTCTGAAGACACCCTCCTGCCGGAAGAGATTGAAGCCGCCCGCGCCGAACGCGTGGCCGCCGCCTGCGTCCCGTTCGACCAACCCGCTTTACGCGACGAGATCGAAAGTGCCCGTCGCGAGCGCGAGCAGATCATCGACCACATCAACCTGGATCAGGTGACCTTCTCCGGGTTTTCCGAGCAGGCCGAAGCGCAGGCCAAAGCAGTGATTCAAACCTTTGCCGATTACTTGAAGCAGCACAAGGACGAAATCGCCGCGCTGGACTTTTTCTACCAGCAGCCCTACCAGCGCCGAGCACTCACCTTCGATATGATCGAAGACCTGCACGAGCGCCTGAGCAAGCCGCCACTGATGCTCACCACGGAGCGCCTGTGGAGCGCCTACGCCCGCGTGCAGGCCACCCAAGTGAAAGGCAGCGACAGCAAACGCCAGCTCACCGATCTGGTGTCACTAGTGCGCTTCGCCCTGGGGTTGGACGGTGAGCTCAAACCCTTCGCCGACGAAGTGGACAAGCGCTTCCAAGCCTGGATCTTCCGCCACAACGCCCAGCGCGGCACTGCCTTCACGCCGGAGCAGACTGAGTGGCTGCGCCTGATGAAAGAGCACATCGCCAGCAGTTGCAGTATCAGCCGCGACGACTTTGATTACGCCGAACTGGCCGACAAGGGCGGGTTGCAGAAGGCCTGGGGGCTGTTTGGCAAGGAGCTGGATGGGCTGATGAGTGAGATGAGTGAGGAGTTGGTGGCGTAATGAGTGACTTCAGCGAAGAGGCAATGCAGAACTACCCATTTGCGGAAGCATCTCCACCATCGAATTGGGAGAGGGTGGCGCTGGCTGAAATTGCGATCGATGTGAGCCCAGGGTTTGCCAGTGGAAAGCACAATTCCGATGGTTCCGGCGTACCACATCTGCGTCCTATGAACGTGGGCCGTGACGGGCAGATCGATCTCAGCGTTGTCAAATCAGTAGCCGAGAGCAATGGCGTTGAGCTTAGGTTGGATGACGTTCTTTTTAACAATACAAACTCTGCTGCGCTTATTGGAAAGACCGCAGTCGTCTCTCGACGAGAAGCGGGATTTGCGTTTTCAAATCATATGACTCGAGTGCGCCCTGAAAGTGGTATCGCCCCGGTCTTTGTGGCCAGACAACTTCACTTTCTGTGGATGTCAGGGTACATGAAGCATCGGTGTACCAACCACGTGAATCAGGCGAGCATCTCGTCGAAAACCTTAGCGAATACGATTCCAATTCTCTTGCCGCCATCTGCGGAACAAGTCCGCATCGTCGCAAAACTCGAAGAACTGCTCTCCGACCTCGATGCAGGCGTGGCCGAACTAAAGGCGGCGCAGAAGAAGCTCGCGCAATACCGCCAATCGCTCCTGAAAGCCGCCGTGGAAGGCGCACTCACCGCCGAGTGGCGCACGCAAAACGCACCCGCCGAGACCGGCGCGCAACTGCTGGTGCGCATCCTCACTGAACGCCGTGCACGCTGGGAAGCCAAGCAGCTCGCCAAGTTCAAGGAGCAAGGCAAAACCCCGCCCACGAACTGGCGGAACAAATACCTCACGCCGGTGCAGCCGGACACCACCGAATTGTCGGACTTGCCGGAGGTGTGGGCCTGGGCGAGTGGCGAGCAACTTTGCGAGTTCATCACGAAGGGAACGACGCCCCCGAAGGGCCTGGATTTTGGCGGGCAGAAGACGATTCCATTTCTGCGTGTCACAAACCTTACGTATCGTGGCGAGCTTGATTTGGCTGACGAAGTCTTTGTATCTGTGGAGACGCATCAGGGCTTCTTGGCTCGCTCGACGGTCTATCCCAACGATGTGCTGATGAACATCGTTGGCCCGCCACTTGGGCAGGTTGCCATGGTGCCATCAACTTTTGCAGAGTGGAATATCAATCAGGCCATCGCGATATTTCGCGCCGTTGAGGGTGTGCTGCCGTGGTTCGTCTGTCGCTATCTGCTATCGCCTGTGGCTCAGCAGTGGCTCAAAGCTCGGTCCAAGACAACGGCGGGGCAGACCAATTTAACGTTGGAGGTGTGCCGTAGCTTGCCGTTTCCGCTGCCCCCGCAAGACGAGCAGCAAGCGCTTCTCGTCGATATTGAAATAGCCATGAATTCGATAGTGAGCCAAGAGCAAGCCATAGACTACGCCTTCAAACAATCCACCGCCCAACGCCAGAACATCCTGCGTGCCGCCTTCGCTGGCCATCTGGTGCCGCAAGACCCGAACGACGAACCGGCCAGCGAGTTGCTGGCGCGCTTACGCTCAGAGCGGCTGGATCGTTCATCATCCCGTGCCGACAAGCGACCCCGTACACGGAAGGACTCGACATGCTGACTCGCCTGGAAGTTGATGGATTCAAGAGCTTCGAAAATATGGTCATCGACTTGGCGCCCTTCACGGTGGTCGTAGGTAACAACGCGGCCGGTAAGAGCAACCTGTTCGACGTGATTCAATTGTTGGCGAGTCTGGCCACGCGGGACGTATCGGAAGCTGTCAAGGACATGCGCGGCGAGCCGCTCGAGCTATTTCGCCAGACCTCGGAGGGGCGTTCCCGTCAGATACGCCTGGCCGCGGAAGTGTTGGTTGATGCCATGGTGCGCGACCCCTGGGGGAGCGAGGTGAAGCTCTCTCACACGCGCATGCGCTACGAAGTCACCCTGGAACGCCGCGAAATCAAACCGGGCATCGAACGTATCCAAGTGGCCCATGAAGCGGTTATGCCGATCATACGTAAGAAGGACCGTTGGGCCGAGTCGCTGCAGCCCTCCAAGGGTTTTCGCGCCACCCATCTCAAATACACCCGACAAAAGCCCTGGCTGACGACGGAAGATCGGCTGGAGGGGCTGACCTTCAGCGTGCATCAGGACGGTAAGCAGGGACGCAACCGGCCGGCCAGTGCGGCAGAAGCAACCGTGCTCTACAGCATCACCAATGCAGAGTTTCCACATCTGTTCGCCTTGCGCGAGGAAATGCGCTTTTGGCGCTTGCTGCAACTCGACCCGGCGCTGCTACGCCGGCCGGTGCCGGCGACGGCCGCCGATGTGCTGAATGCGGATGGGTCGAACCTAGCCGCAGTTCTGGCACAGTTGAAGGCCGAGACAGCGACGGAAATGCATCCCGGTGGCGCGCTAAGCGATATCGCGGCGGAGCTGAACAATCTGATTCCGGGCATCGCCAAGCTGGACGCGGATCTACATGAGGCAAGCCGTGAATACCGCATCGAACTCACCATGCGTGACGGCTTGCCTTTCTCTTCTCGGGTGATTTCCGACGGCACCTTGCGGGTGCTGGCCCTGCTGACGCTGTTGCATGACCCTCGCCATCGGGGGTTGATCTGCTTCGAGGAACCGGAAAATGGCGTCCACCCGGCACGCATCAAGCAACTGGTGCAGCGCTTACGGGACATGGTGACCGATCCGCGCGAGTCCCTCGCCGATGACCTGTCGGTTCCCTTGAGCCAGTTGCTGCTCAACAGCCATTCACCGGTAGTGCTGTCCGCGTTGTTGGACAAGGAGTGGCATGCCACCGATGGCTTCATTTTGTTTGCCGATACCGCGACCGTCAGTGATCCCGCAAAGAATGAGCAGCGCCGCCGGACTCGGCTGCGTCCGGTACGGCCCAAACCCCAGCTCTCGCTGTTCAGTGGCGACGAAGTGCCCCAGGGGTTTGTCTCGGATTACGAAGTCAGGAAAGTCCTGGAAACCGTGACCACGGAGGGCTGAGCATGCATTACCTCGGTCTTGCCCTCTACGCTGAAGGTCCCACGGATTACTACTTTCTCTGTCCTTTGCTGCGACGGCTTTGCGAGGATATCTGCGCACAGGAGGCCAACCAGTCGGTGGAGGTCACCGATGTCCTGCCCTTGGACCATCCTGTCACGTCCGGCGAAGCATCTCGCGAAATTCGTATTCGGGATGCCGCCAGATTGGCGGGCGGAGCGTGGCGGATTATCTTTGTTCATGCAGACGGTAGTGGCGATCCCGGCAGGATGCGCGAGCAGCTGGCACAACCCGCGCTTGACCTGTTGCGGCAGGAATTCCAGGGGAAGGGGCTGGGGGTTGCGGTGATCCCAGTTAGGGAAACCGAGGCTTGGGCGATTGCTGATGGGGATGCCTTGCGTCGTGTTTTTGGTACCACCATCATTGATAAAGACATGGGGCTGCCAAGAACGGCCAAGGCTCTGGAATCAGATGCCGACCCCAAGGCGACCCTAGACAACGCTTTCAGCGTGACCCTGCCTCCGGGACGACACAGGCGACAGGGTGTTTCGCCATTGTTGAATGCGCTTGGCGAGCAAGCTAGCCTGCAGCGACTGCGCGATCTGGTCGCGTTTGCCTCCATGGAAACTGAGTTGAAGCAGGCGCTCAAACAATTGCATGTCCTGGATTGACCGTTCTTGTTTCCCCCGGGGTAGACAGGGAAATTACCCGCGATTGCCGGTGATCGCCCAAATCGAATAGGCATTAACTCGTCATGAACACATCCACCCTCGTCCAGAAGGTCTGGAATTTCTGCCACACCCTGCGCGATGACGGCGTCGGGTACGGAGATTATCTGGAGCAGCTGACCTACCTGCTGTTCCTGAAGTTGGCGCACGAATACGCACAGGAGCCCTACAACCGCGACACCCATATTCCCAAGGGCTACGATTGGGCGAGCCTGACCTCCAAGGTGGGCGAGCCGCTGGAGGCGCATTACTTGGCTACGCTGCACAAGCTGGGGCAGGAGCCGGGGATGCTTGGCGCCATTTTCTTCAAGGCCCAGAACAAGATCCAGGATCCGGCCAAACTCTCGCGCCTGGTGCAGCTGATCGACGCCGAAAGCTGGATCAGCCTAGGTGCCGACACCAAGGGGGATCTGTACGAAGGCCTGCTGCAGAAGAACGCGGAAGACACCAAGAGCGGCGCGGGCCAGTATTTCACGCCGCGTGCTCTGATCGAAGCGATGGTGGCCTGCGTGCGGCCGGAGCCGATGAAATCGATTGCCGATCCCGCTTGCGGTACCGGTGGTTTTTTTCTGGGCGCCTACAACTGGCTGACTCGCCCCGGCGCCAAGCTGGACAAACGCCAGAAAGAGTTCCTGCGCGACAAGACATTTCACGGCAACGAGATCGTGCCCAACACGCGCCGCATGTGTTTGATGAATCTCTTCCTGCACAGCATCGGTGAGCTCGATGGCGAACCCTTGGTAGAGCGCTCGGATGCCTTGATCGCCGAGTCCAGGCTCAAGGTGGACTACGTGCTGGCCAATCCGCCCTTCGGCAAGAAGAGCAGCATGACCATCACCAATGAAGAAGGCGAGGAAGACAAGGAGGCGCTGACCTACGAGCGGCAAGACTTCTGGGAAACTACCTCGAACAAGCAGCTCAACTTCTTGCAGCACATCGTCAGCATGTTGAAAGCGAATGGCAAAGCGGCGGTGGTCTTACCGGACAACGTGCTATTTGAAGGTGGCGCCGGCGAGAAGATCCGACGCAAGCTGCTGGAGAACTGCGATGTGCACACCGTGCTGCGGTTGCCCACAGGCATTTTTTACGCGCAAGGCGTGAAGGCGAACGTGGTGTTCTTCGACGCCAAGCCCAAAGACGGCCATATCCACACCAAGGGGCTCTGGTTCTACGACTTGCGCACCAACAAGCATTTCACGCTGAAGACACGCACTCTCAAGCTGGACGACTTGCAGGATTTCATCACCTGCTACAACCCGGAAAACCGCCACGAGCGCGTCGCCACCGAACGTTTCAAGTTGTTCAGCTACGAAGACCTGATGGCCCGTGACAAGGCCAGTCTCGATATCTTCTGGTTGAAAGACGACAGCTTGGACAACCTCGACGATCTGCCGCCGCCGGATGTTTTGCAGCAGGAGATCATTGAGCACCTGGAGGCCGCATTGGCTTCATTTCGAGATGTCGCTGCCGGATTGCGGGGTAAGTGATTCACGGTGCTGGCGAACTGCCGACTGCCCTTCGGCGGTTCCGTGACACCGTGTAGGCCCAACTCTCTGGAATTTCTGGATCGTTGCCCACCAGCCCGCGCCAGTGCTCATAAGCTCGGGAGGCCAGTCGGCACCGCCATACGACTCACCGTCTGCCCTCGATGTCGACATCGGGCTGGCGGTGAAGGTGCTGAATGGCCTGCCGAACGTTTCCGCTCTTGTTCTCACCAGCACTCACATGCCCCGATAGCGAGTTTGTTTCCAGGGAACCACGCACCACCAGACACGAAGCCCCTTCCGTTCTCGGTCGGGGCTTTTTGTTGCCCGCAACGCCAGTGTTGGCGGGGTTTCCAGCAGGATGCGTTGGCTCGACCTGTGGTCTCGGGCGCGTTTTCGTGCCCTGCGCGGCCCCGATTCCTCTCTATTCTCCGTTTATCCTTCGGGTAGCCGAAGGATTGGGTCGTTGTTTTTATTGTGTTTTTTGACCACCAGTTGTGAATCAACAATGCCTACCGGCGGGGTTTCAAACTCGCATTACGTGTCGAGCCCGCCGAACACCTCCCGCTGCGCATCCCAATCCGCCGGCAGCTCGTGGTTCTTCAGCCATGCAAGGGTCAAGGTTTTCGGCTGCTGCCCCGCGAGCAGGGCCGGACCGTTTCCGGCGACAGCAACATCAGCCGTAGCAGTTCATTGACGGAGCTCTGATTGAGTCCCTCCTGGCGCGCGATCTCGGCCCCGCTGCTGACTCGCCCCTCGTCGAGCAACCGCTGCCAGTGGAATGCACGCGACAGCGCCGTGAGGATTGGCGTGTGGTGCTCCGCTGCCGAATCGGAAGAAGTCGACGCCGGTATCACGACCTTGCGCCCGCCGCTTCGCCTGATGTGAAGCGGAATTAAGGTCGTCAGCTTCGCACCCTGCTGCTGGACGGCTGCGCCCGTTTGAATGATCTTCGTCATGTCAAGCACTCCTGCAGTTGCTCGAACTCCGCCAACTCCGCGCCAATCGTGCCAGGCAGCATCTCACCCACCAGGGTGGCCCATCCGATATCCCGCCAGACAATTTCGATTCCTTCGTTACGCAGGGTCACCCGCTCGATCAGCAAGTTGACGATGCGCTGGCGCTCGGCCGGAAAGAGTTGGTCCCATACGTCTTCAAGGTGTCGCAGGGCCAGCACCACTTCCGGCTCGGTCACTTCTGGCGTTGTCGCCGCGACCGTGTCGCATACCGACTGCACCACCTCTGGCGCCCTCAGCGCGGCGTAGACTTGGGCGAGCACCAACTGCTCGATGGGCTCCGCCGGTAGCCTGCCGGCGCCCGTGGCCTTGGCGCCGAAGCGCACCTTGCGGATCGGTGCGTAATAGCGATACAGCTTGCCATTGGCCTTGCGGGTAAAGGCGGGCTGGAAACGTTCGCCGTCCTGCGTATAGAACAGGCCGAGCAGCAAGGCCTCGGGCTGACGGCGCCGCAAGGTCTCCGATGCGCGCTGCCGATTGTTCTCCGCCAGGATGATGGCATGGACGGCATCCCAAAGACCTCGATCGATGATGGCCTGGTGCTGGCCGGGGTAATACTTCTCCTTGTGGAGGATCTCGCCCAGATAGATGCGGTTGTGCATCATCTTGTAGAGCATCTGCTTGAAGATCGGCCGCCCCGATTTGGTGGTCTGGCCATCGGCGGTGAGATCCCGCACCATATCGGTCGTCGAGCGACAACGCGTGAATTCGGTGAAGATGCGCCGGACCAGACGGGCCTCGACTTCATTGACCACCAGCAGCCGGCTCTCCACGTCGTAGCCCAAGGGCAACGAGCCATCCATCCACATGCCCTTACGTTTGCTGGCGGCGATCTTGTCGCGGATCCGTTCGCCGGTGACCTCACGCCTGAGTCGTTCACGTCCCACCGCTCTCGTCGCCACCAGATTTCCGCGGATCGACGCAGCCGCTAACAAGACGCTTGAACATGTTTTCTACGCGCTGCCGAAGTTGCTCCAGAAGGGGCGCACGGTCTAAGTTGAACATGGTTGCAACGGTATGGGCGGCCATCAGCATGTGGTCGGTCGCGGGAAAGAGCAGCGTAGAAGGTCGGTCGGGTTCGGGCCCCCAATAGAAACCATCGACATCCCCATCAGCGTCGAGCGCGATATTTCTTTCCAGGTCTTTGGCGACGTGATGGGCTGCCTCTGACAGGAACGCATAGTCCGTCAGGTAAAGGTCGTTCAGCTTCGCGGCTTGCGCGTATCGTCCAGGCCCAAGATGGGTGACACACTTCGTCGAGCACTCCAGTTCAGCGACGCTCTGATCTACTACTTCAGGGGTCAGTTCGGGAGCCAACGCAGCACGAAGCTTTGGATTGAGCTTCTTGATGTTCTTGAAGATATCTCGGCGGCGATGCTCATCGTTCTTGATGTAGTCCTCGACAAGCGTAGGCTGATTGCAAATCGCGCCCAGTACAAACAGCGCTTGAAGCATGGCTCGGCGCGTCGCCAGACCTTCGGTGTACATACCGCGCTCAGCCAGAACCATCAGGGCCTCGAAGGCTCCAGTGACCCGTCGGTACAGCAACGCTGCGAGCAACAATCGTTTGTCCCCACGCGGGACGTGTAGGTCATGCATCAAGTCACCAGCGTACGCACCGACATCGTCGGCGAGCGCAAACCACTCTGGCTCGCGTGCACGCACCTGAGCGATCGTTCGTAGTGAGTCAACACCGAGGTAGCGGTTCATGCTGATGACGTGGTGACTGAGGAAGAAGCAGGATACACCCTGGGTCCGTTCCGGTGAGTACAAGACCTGGAGAAGAAGTCCAAGGTTAGGTGTTTCTGTGGTCAGCCTTGCCCGGCAATGTCAGGCACCCCAAGCTGCCGACGGTAGAATGCGCCCTATGACCCGCGCTGATCTGATCGCCACCATCGCATCCCGCTTTCCTGCGCTGACGGTGAAGGATGCCGACATCGCCGTAAAGGAAATCCTTGACGCCATCGGGCGCTCCCTTGCACAAGGAGATCGAGTCGAAATCCGTGGTTTCGGAGGTTTTCGGCTGAACTACCGTCCAGCGAGAACCGGGCGCAATCCAAGAACCGGGGTCACGGTTCCGCTGCCCGCGAAATATGCACCCCACTTCACGGCTGGTAAGCAACTGCGGGAACGCGTCGAGGTGTCAGTCAGGAACACACCACTTCAGCAGGCGGCCTGACCACACCCTTCCATGCCTGACGCCCCCGCCGAACTTGACCACCTCGCCAGCCTCGTTGAACGCGTAGCCTTCCACAACGAGCACAACGGTTTCTGAGTTCTGCGCCTCAAGGTGAAGGTTGAGCGCGACAGCCGATCACCTTGATTGGCCAAAAACCCCATTACCCGGACAGATACGCTTCGCCCGCCCTTGACCGCGTCCTCAACGCCGGCGCGGACACCGGCAACATCACGGCTCTGGATCGCGGAGCACCTCGGCTGGCGGCGGTGGTCAGCGGCTTGTTCCACACGAAACGGCATAGAGCCAGAAAAACCAGCTTTACATCAACGGCTCGAAGAACACCCGGTTTCACGCCAGCGGATGGCGGCCAGTTTCAGGTTGGCCGCGACACGCGCAGAGGTACCGGTTACGCAGTCGGAACATCTGCGCTTTGGTTGGGTGCGCGAGCGGATTGATCAGCTGTTGCAGCAAGACTGAATAAGGACTATATTAAGTCTCCATTGTATCGAGGAGGCAGGCCGTGCGCTACTCGTCTCAAATCAAACCCATCAGTTACCTCAAGGCAAACGCCGCCGAAGTCTTGGCTCAGCTGACGGAGGGGCGAGAGCCGCTCGTCATCACCCAGAATGGCGAAGCCAAGGCGGTCATTCAGGATGTCGCTTCCTACGAAGAAACACAGGAAACCTTGGCGCTGCTGAAAATTCTCGCTCTGGGTAATGCGGAAATCGAAGCTGGGAAAGTGAAGCCCGTGGGTGATGTTGTCGCAAGGTTGCGGGCCAAACCGGCAGCCAGGTAATGGCTGGGCCCAAGTACGAGGTAGTGCTGACCGCGGGTGCCGAGCAGGATCTCGAATCGATTTACGGCTACATCGCTGAATTCGACTGCAAGGCCAATTCCGATTACGTCCTTGATCGTTTGTTGGAGGTTGTAGAGAGCCTGACTGCCTTCCCGGAGCGTGGTGCCTACCCCAAGGAACTGGTTGCCCTCGGCATCCGGGATTATAGGCAGACCGCCTTCAAGCCCTATCGAGTGATCTACCGCGTCATGGGTCAGAAGGTCTTCATTTATGTGATCGCCGATGGTCGGCGGGACATGCAATCGTTACTTGCGCGCCGTCTGCTCGGGGCCTAACGGCCGAACGCAGTCTTCCGCAGCTACCCGCACCAGTACTCACACGCCCCGATAGCGAGTTTGTTTCCAGGGAACCACGCACCACCAGACACGAAGCCTCAGCCGTTCTCGGCTGGGGCTTTTTGTTTGTCTCGACGCCACCGTACAGGTGCTGATCGATCAAAAAGCCAAGCGTCCACCACCAAAAACAGGGGACTTGAGAAATGGAGTAAGCATCGCGCCGCCTCCCCCTTGGCGCATGATGCACAAATCACCGCTGCTTGCATTTGACAGCTTGGGCCATCGCAAAGCCTCAAGCGTTGGCCGTTGATGCGGCCTCCTGTTACGATGCGCTCACCGCCTGCGAACAAGCCAATACAGTAGAGCTAGCCCCGGTCGAAGCAGTGCTGCTGCGCAGCCTGGACTTTGTTGGCGGCACCACACTCAAGCGCATCAAGCCGCTCCGGCTACTGGCTCTGATTGTGGAAGATGTTGGGCGCTACCCGCAGTCCAGGATTGGTGATATTCACCAGCGCAGCGGTCTGGAGATTCCGCGTTCGCGTATCCGGCGCGGTATCGAACAGCTGCTCAAAGATGGCAAGCTGCACTCAGAGGGGATACGAAGTGGGACACGCTACGGTCTTCCGTAACTTGGCTCAAAACTCGGCTTATCGGCCAGACCTGGGCCAAGCTGACGCGTCAAACAGCACGAGAACCTGTCGCAAGCGTTTGTCAGGGCGTCATTTTCTGTTTGCTCCGGTTGCAGTGCTTGCGCCAAGCCAATGGGCAAAATGAGAACGATTCTGATCAGCAGCAAGACACGGGGTAGACGAGACCACATGCCGTATCCCCCACGCGGCAACTAATTGCAGGATTCGTTTATGAGCACCGGTTTCCAACAACTCGCCAACTTCATCTGGTCCGTGGCTGACCTCTTGCGCGGCCCCTATCGCCCGCCGCAGTACGAGCGCGTGATGCTGCCGCTCACCGTGTTGCGCCGTTTCGACGCGGTGCTGACGCTCAGCAAGGACGCGGTGCTGAAACGCTACGCCGAGCTCCGTGCCAAGCGCATACCCAACATCGACGCCGTTCTCAACAACCTGGCGAAGGATGAAGACGGCAAGCCGCTCGGCTTCCACAACCACAGCCAGCTCGACTTCCACAAACTCAAGGGCGACCCGGACAACATCGGCCGCCACCTGGCTGACTACATCAACAGCTTCTCCGAGAATGTCCGCAGGATCTTCGAACGCTTCGAATTCGAGAAGGAAATCGAGAAACTCGAAGAATCCAACCGCCTCTATCAGGTCGTCGCCCAGTTCGCCGAGATCGACTTGCACCCGCGCACAGTCGACAACATCACCATGGGACTGGTGTTCGAGGACCTGATCCGCCGCTTCAACGAAGCTGCCAACGAAACCGCAGGTGACCACTTCACGCCGCGCGAAGTCATACAGCTCATGGTCAACCTGCTGTTGGAGCCCGATACCCAGGTGCTCACGCAGGCCGGCATCATCGTCACAATCTGCGATCCCGCCTGCGGCACCGGCGGCATGCTGGCCGAAGCACAGAACTGGATTCGTGCCCATAACGAACAGGCCACGGTCAAGGTCTTCGGCCAGGACTACAACCCGCGCTCCTATGCCGTTGCGGCCTCCGACCTGCTGATCAAGGGGCACAAGGATGGCCAGGTAGTGCTGGGCAACACCCTCACCGACGACCCTTTCCCCGACCAGCACTTCGACTACCTGCTGGCCAACCCGCCTTTCGGCGTGGACTGGAAGGCGGAGAAGAAGATCATCGACCGCTGGCCCAGCTTCCGCGGCTACAGCGGCAAGCTGCCGCGCATCAACGACGGCGCGTTGCTGTTCCTGCTCTACATGATGAGCAAGTTCGAGGACTACGCTCCCGGCAACCGCAACAAGCCCGGTTCGCGCACCGCCATCGTTTTCAATGGCTCGCCGCTGTTTACCGGCGGTGCCGGCAGCGGCGAGAGCGAGATTCGCCGCTGGATCATCGAGCGTGACCAGCTCGAAGCCATCGTCGCCCTGCCCGAGCAGATGTTCTACAACACCGGCATCGGCACCTTTATCTGGGTGGTCACTAACCGCAAGGGGCCGCACCGCAAGGGCAAGATTCAGTTGATCGACGCGCGCGAGCGCTACACGCCGATGAAGCGCAGCCTCGGCGACAAGCGCCGCTTTCTGGATCAGGCCGCTCTCGACACCATCACCCGCGAACATGGCGCGCTGAAGGACAGCAAGACCAGCCGCGTGTTTGACAACGCGGATTTCGGCTATCGCCGCATCACCGTCCATCGCCCACTGCGTCTGCGCTTCGAGATCACCGGCGAAGCACGTGAGCGATTTCTCGACGCTTGCCCCGAGTTGTTCGATGCCCTGCAGGTAGTACAAGACCGGCTTGGTAGCGAACCGCAGCTGGACTGGAACCGAGCGTGGGATGACGTGCAGCAGGTGTTAAAGACCCTGCCCAGTGACGTCGAAGCTTGGACCAGGGGCGCCAAGGGCACGGCGCAGAAGAAGATCTTCCGCGACTGCTTCACCATCGTGGACCCCGAGGCCGCGCCGGTCATCGCCAAGCATCACAAGGTCGAGCAGCTGGACGGCGCCGCCCTGCTTCCCGGCCAGACGCTGCCCGCCGACCTCGGCAAGGATGCGCTCTACGCCCTGCTGGGCCTGCATGCCGATGGCAGGGGCAAGCACATCGAGTACGAACCCGACCCGGCGCTGAAGGACGCCGAAAACATTTCGCTGAAGGACGACATCGTCAGCTACGTGCTGCGCGAAGTGCGCCCCTACGTGGCCGACGCCTGGATCGACCGCGACACACTGGACGAGCAGGACGGCGGCATCGGCAAGGTCGGCTACGAGATCAACTTCAACCGCGTGTTCTTCCAGTACCAGCCGCCGCGCCCGCTGCACGAGATCGATGCGGAACTGGCTGGCGTGGAGCAGCGGATCCTGGAGCTGCTGCGGGAGGTAACGGAGTGAACGGCACCGACCTTCTGGCCTTGCTTCCCGAGGGGTGGCGACGCGTGCCGCTTAAGGCTACTTGTAATTTTTTTGTCAGCAACGTTGACAAGCATTCCTTCGACGACGAATTGCCGGTTCGTCTGTGCAACTACACGGATGTATACAAGAACGACCGAGTCTCGCCCGACATGGAACTGATGGCAGCCACTGCCACGCCGCAAGAAATCGAGCGCTTTCACCTGGAGGTTGGCGATGTAGTCATCACGAAGGACTCTGAATCCTGGAACGACATCGCCGTTCCTGCGTATGTGGAGGGCACTGCGGACGATTTTGTTTGTGGCTATCACCTCGCATTCATTCGTCCGAGGAAAGAGGTTCTCGACGGGCGATTCCTGTTCCGTTGCTTGCAGTCGCGGCCCGTAGCCCTTCAGCTTGAACTTGAAGCTACTGGCGTCACACGCTACGGCTTGCCAAAAGATTCGATCGGTCTTGCGGTGCTGTCTCTGCCACCATTGCCAGCGCAAGTTCGCATCGCCAACTACCTCGATGGCGAAATCGCCCGCATCGACGGGCTGATCGCCGAGAAGGAACGCATGCTGGGGCTGCTGGAAGAAAAGCGCGCCGCCCTCATCAGCCGCGTCGTCACCCGCGGCCTCGACCCCAACGCCCCGCTGAAACCCTCCGATCAGGATTGGCTGGGCGAGGTTCCTGCGCATTGGGAAGTTCAGCCCATCAAATACTTGGCCGTCGTTGGCAACGGCTCGACACCTTCGGTTGAAAATGCCAGCTATTGGAGCGACGATGGCTACCCATGGCTGAACAGCTCCGTCGTGAATGAGCCGCTCGTCATAAAGGCAAGTCGGTTCGTGACTGAAACCGCACTGAAAGAATGCCACTTGCCAAAGATCCAGCCGCCAGCTGTACTGGTCGGCATCACCGGACAAGGAAGGACGCGCGCCTTGTCGTCACTGCTGGGCATCGAGGCCACGATAAATCAGCATCTCGCGTTCATCAAGCCACACTGCGACGCGCTCCATCCGGGTTATCTATGCCACTGGTTGGGTCATGCCTATGCGTTTCTTCGCAGCGACAGCGATGGTGCAGGCAGTACCAAAGGGGCAATCACTTGCGAACAACTGGCCAACATGAGAATTCCTGTTCCGCCAACCGGTGAGCAGTTGGAAATATGCGCCCATATAAGGAAGTCGCTTGATGTTGCTGAACCGCTTCAGTCGGAGATTCAAAACTCACTCAATCTACTGATGGAACGTCGCGCCGCCCTGATCACCGCCGCCGTGACCGGCCAGATTCCGCTTGAGGAGCTGCAGCCATGAACCTTACCGTACCCGCCTCGATACCGGTGCTGCGCTGGGCCGCCGAGCGGGCGCGGTTGGACGATTTTGCGCTGGTGAAGCGTTTTCGCAAGTGGCCGCTGTGGCTCAGCGGTGAGGCGCAACCGACGCTGAGGCAAATCGAAGATTTCGCCCGCATGACCCATACGCCGTTCGGCTACTTTTTCCTGCCCGAACCACCGCGCATGGAACTGCCGGTGCCGGACTTCCGGAGCTTGCGCGACGCGCCCGTGCGCGAACCGAGCAATGACCTGCTGGATACCGTTTACCTGTGCCAGCGGCGCCAGGACTGGTTTCGCGAGTACGCCCAGATCAATGGTCTCCCGCCTGTACCCTTCGTCGGTGAGGTCCGCGTTGGTGATGTCCCTGAAGCCGTGGCTGAGAAGCTGCGCGATACGCTGGACTTGTCTGTTACCGAGCGACAGACCTTGCCGACGTGGACCGATGCCCTGCGGCAATTGATCGCGCGCACCGAGGATGCCGGCGTGCTGGTGATGGCCAGCTCCATTGTCGGTGCCAACAGTCACCGCAAGCTCGATGTCGACGAGTTTCGCGGCTTCGCCCTGGCCGATCACCTAGCTCCCCTAGTGTTCTTGAACGCAGGCGATAGCAAAGCAGCGCAAATGTTCAGCCTGGCGCATGAACTGGCCCATCTGGCCCTGGGACAAAGCGGCATATCGGATGCTGAAGCCGGCCGTGTGCCTGAGCGAACTACCGAACGCTGGTGTAACAAGGTCGCCGCTGAGTTGCTGATGCCGCTGGCGGTCATGCGAGAAGCGGTGCAGCGCGAGGCAGCCATTGAACAGGAAATTCAACGCCTGGCTCGGCTGTTCAAGGTCAGTACGCTGGTGGCGCTGCGGCGCTTGTTCGACGCAGGCCTGATCAACGCAGCCACACTATGGCAGCACTACCGCAAGGAAGTCGAACGCCTGCGCACGCTGGAGCGCACTGGCGGCGGCGGTGACTTCTACCGGACCCTGGGTGCGCGCACCGGCAAGCGCTTTGCGCGGGCCCTGGTAGGCAGCGCCTTGGAAGGGCAGACCTTGTTTCAGGATGCCTTCCGCCTGCTGGGCGTGCGCAAATCCGCTACGTTCTACCAGGCTGCGCGCGAGTTGGGGGTGATGCTGTGATCTACCTGCTCGATGCGAATGTGTTCATTCAGGCCAAGAATCTGCACTACGGGCTGGACTTCTGCCCCGCCTTCGGGGAATGGCTGCTCGAAAACCATGCCGCGGGAAAAGTGGCCAGTATCGACAAGGTAGGCGACGAAATCGCCGCCGGCGGTGATGAACTCACCGATTCGGTACGCGATCACGGCGACGGCATGTTCCTCAAGACCGATGCGGCGGTCGCAGCGCAATTCGGCGCCGTCAGCACCTGGATCACCGGCCAGCAGTACGAGCCGGCGGCGATCAACACCTTCTTGCAGGTGGCGGACTTCTACCTCATCGCGCATGCGCTGGCGCGCGGGCAAACGGTTGTCACCCACGAGGTGCCGGCGAACTCGGCAAAACGAATCAAGATACCGAACGTCTGCAGCGGCTTGAATCTGCGTTTTACGACGCCTTACGAGATGTTGCGGCGCGAACAGGCCAAGTTTGTCTTGGGGAAGAAGCCATGACGCGTTCCAGCGAAGCCGCTATCGCAACCGCCATCGAATCGGTCGTGCCGGACGCCGGTCACAATTGGGTCGACGGCAAAGGCTTCGACCGTCATCGGGGGATTCTGCCGGTTGAAGCGCCGGGGTTCATTCGCACTGCCCAAGCCAGGCTTCGGGAGAAGCTTGAGGCGCTGCACGGCGAGCAGCGCTATGCTTTTCAACGTTACCTTGAGTTGCTTTTAAGTTAAAGAAATCTTGGCATCTTTAACTTAAGCGTTGAGGGAGTAAAGGATGATCTTGTGAACCGAACCAGCGAGGCCGCCTTTGAAACCGCCATTGAGTCGGTTTTGCTGGGCAATGGCTATACACCCGTCGATGGCCAGGGCTTCGATCGCGAGCGGAGCATCTTCGCAGCGGAGGTACTGGCGTTCATCCAAGCCACCCAGGAGAGCGTGTGGAAGAAGCTCGATGCCCTGCACGGTGCGCAAACCGGGGACCGCGTTCTGGAATCACTGTGCAAATGGCTGAACACGCATGGTGCCCTAGCCACGCTTCGGCACGGCTTCAAGTGTTTCGGCAAGACCCTGCGTGTCGCGTTCTTTCGCCCGGCGCACGGACTTAACCCGGAGCTGGAGGCGCGCTACCAGGCCAATCGGCTCGGCCTGACCCGACAACTGCACTTCAGTCCGAAGAGCGAGAAATCGTTGGACGTGGTGTTGTCGGTCAATGGCATCCCCGTGGTGACCCTGGAACTCAAGAACCCGCTGAGCGGGCAGACGGTGGCCAATGCCATCCACCAGTACCGCAACGACCGCGATCCGCGTGAACCCATCTTCGAGTTCACCAAGCGAACCTTGGTGCACTTCGCAGTGGACACGGAAGAGGCGCACATGGCGACGCGGCTGGCGGGCCCGGCAACGCACTTTCTGCCCTTCAACCGGGGTGCGGACGGCGGCGCCGGCAATCCGCCCGACAAGGCCGGTCGCAACTACAAGACGGCCTACCTGTGGGAGGAAGTGCTGCAGCGTGACAGCCTGCTGGACCTGCTTGCCCGCTTTCTGCATGTAGATGTTGAGGAGAAAGTGGCGGACGACGGCAAGAAGCTGCGCAAGGAAAACCTGATCTTTCCGCGCTACCACCAGCTGCAAGCCGTGCGCCAGATCGTGGGCGCCGCCGCAACGGAGGGTGTCGGCCACAACTACCTGGTGGAGCACTCGGCCGGCAGCGGCAAGAGCAACACCCTGGCCTGGCTGGCGCATCGCCTTTCCAGCCTGCACAACGGGCAGGACCAACGGCTTTTCGACAGCGTGGTGGTGATCACCGATCGCGTGGTGCTGGACAGGCAGTTGCAGAATACGATCTACCAGTTCGACCACCGCCAGGGCGTGGTGCAGAAGATCGACGAGGACTCGCGGCAGCTCGCAGAGGCGCTGGAAGCGGGTGTGCCGATCATCATCACGACACTGCAGAAGTTCCCCTTCGTCTCCGGGCAGCTGGCCAAGCTGAGTGAGGAGCGCGGCGAGGGCGGCAGGAGCCACCTGCCGACGCGCAAATACGCGGTGATCATCGACGAAGCACACAGCTCGCAGTCGGGGGAGACGGCCACCGAACTCAAGGGCGTGCTGGGCGGCGCCGAATTGCGCAAGAAGGCCCAGGAGATGGCCGAAGAGGAGGGCGAGGTCGAACTGGAGCGCTTGTTCCGTTCCATGGCCAAGCGTGGCCGGCAGCCCAACATGAGCTTCTTCGCCTTCACGGCGACGCCCAAGCACAAGACGCTGGCAATTTTCGGGCGCAACGGCGAGCCGTTTCACCGCTACACGATGCGTCAAGCCATTGACGAAGGCTTCATCGAGGACGTGCTCATGAGCTACGTCACTTACAAGACCTACTACAAGCTGCTCAAGAAGGCCGAGGACGACCCCAACGTCGAGCGCAAGAAGGCGGCCAAGGCGCTGGCCCGCTTCATGCGCCTGCACCCGCACAACATCGGCCAGAAGACCGAGGTGATGGTGGAACACTTCCAGCATTTCACGCGGCACAAGATCGGCGGCCACGCCAAGGCCATGGTCGTCACGGGCTCGCGCCTGGAGGCTGTGCGCTACAAGCAGGAGTTCGACCGCTACATTCAGAAGATGGGCTACCCGATCAAGAGCCTGGTGGCATTCTCGGGCACGGTGGAAGACGACAAGACCCCCGAAAAGTCGTACACCGAGGTCGCGATGAACGGCGGCGTGACAGAGAAGGAGCTGCCCGAGACCTTCGCCAGGCCTGACTATCGGGTGCTGTTGGTGGCCGAGAAGTACCAGACGGGCTTCGACCAACCCATGCTGCACACCATGTACGTGGACAAACGCCTGGCCGGCATCCAGGCCGTGCAGACCCTGTCGCGCCTTAACCGGACACATCCGCTGAAGGACGACACCTTCGTGCTGGACTTCGTCAACGACCCGGCAGAGATCCAGGAAGCCTTCCGGCAGTACTACGAAGGCTCGGTGATGGGTGAGCAAGTCGATCCGGACAAGCTCTATCAGGTAAAAGCCGACCTTGATGCGACTGGCATCTACCGGCAATTGGAGGTGGACGACTTCTCACGAATTTTCTTTGCGCCCAAGCAGCGGCAAAGCCCCGGTGACCATAAAGCCATGAACGCGGTGCTCGACGAGGCAGTCGCTCGCTTCAAGCAACTGCAGAACACGGAAGAGGAGGAAGCTGAACTCTGGCGAGGCAAGCTCCAGGCCTTCCGGAACCTGTACGGCTTCCTCAGCCAGGTGATTCCCTACCAGGACAGCGATCTGGAAAAGCTCTTCACCTACTTGCGCCACCTCGCGTTGAAACTTCCGAAGCGAAAGAGCGGGCCGGGATACCAGTTCGACGAGGAAGTCGAACTCGATTACTACCGGCTGCAAAAGATCAGCGAAGGCTCAATCAGCCTGAACGAGGGTTACGCCAAAGCTCTCGACGGGCCACGCGAGGTGGGTTCCGGGATGGTGCGCGAGGAACGCCTTTCGTTGTCACGCTTGATAGACTTCATCAACCAGCGTTTCGGTGGTGAACTCAACGAAGCAGACCAACTGTTTTTCGACCAGATTACCGAGGCAGCCAGCCGGAACGAGTCCTTGCGGCAAGCAGCCGAAGTCAACTCGCTGGACAAGTTCCAACTGGTATTCCGGCAGGTCCTGGAGTCACTGTTCATCGAACGCATGGATCTGAATGAAGAGCTGTTCACCGACTACATGGGTAAGCCGGATATGCAGGAACTCGTTTCCAAGTGGCTCGGGTGCCAGGTTTATGAGCGACTGTCCGCAGGGAAGGCGCGCAATGAACAGGTGCCTGGGTAAACCGGCATATTGCGAGAAGGTGCAGCCGACGTGGCAATCCAGCGATTTGACGCTGCGCGTTAGCGATGAGGCGGAAAAGAGCAAGTTGTCGCCAAAATCCCAGCGCAGTTCGACAAACTATCCGGGAAACAGCCTGGCTTCGCTCACCGGAATCGCGCCGCTTGTGTGCCATGCTCGCGGGTATCACATTGATGCATTGCGTAATACAAAGAGGATCGCCATGTCGACCACGCTGACCAGCAAAGGCCAGGTCACCATCCCCAAGCAGATTCGTGATGCGCGCAAGCTCGAGCCCGGTTGTGCTGTGGATTTCGCTGTCAATCGCGAGGGGGAGCTGGTCATTCAGAAGGTCGAGAGGCGGGCGGGCCAGCAGCCCGACCGCTTCGAGGCGGCCCGCGGCAAGGCCGATGTCAAGTGGCGCACCGACGATCTGATGACGCTGCTACGTGGCGAGGGATGATGCTGCTGGTCGACACCAACGTCCTGGTCGACATTCTGGAAAACGATCCGCAATGGGCTGCTGCGGTGACCGTGAGCAGAGCGACGTGTCGCAGATCAAGAAGTCGGTCAAGAACGATCTGCATCCGACGACGAAGCCGGTGGAGCTCGTCGAGCGTGCGATCCGCAATTAGAGCCGCCCGGGTGACTTGGTGCTTGACGCCTTCGGCGGTGCTGAAACGAGGTTGATCGCGGCCGAGAAGTCTGGCCTGTCCGCGAGCTTGATAGAACTGGACCCCAAGTACGTCGATACCATCGTTCGCCGCTGTCAGGACCAACCGGAAAGAACGCCACCCGGGAGTCGGATGGCCTGGCTTTCGATGATTTGGCCAGCGAGGCGGTTGGCATTCAAAACGTCCTTGGTTGAGGTCGTGCGGAGAATAAGGACACATTCGCCGCGCCGTCTGCGGCGAATACCTTGTCGCAGCGCTGAAAGCTGACCATAATCACCGCATGACTGAGGGAGATTACACCTACATCTGGCAGGCCGCTGACTGGCCGACGTGGCGCTACGACCTGTCGGCCCTGGCGGGGCCACTGGCAGATGTCAGTCGGGCCCAAGGTCTGCTTCTCGGTCGGCTGGCCGAGGTCGGCATTGCCCTGCGCGATCAGGCCAGCCTGACGACGCTGACTGAGGATGTCCTCAAGACCAGCGAAATCGAGGACGAGCGGCTCGACGCCGACTCCGTGCGCTCGTCCATCGCCCGCCGATTGGGCGTGGACGTCGGAGCGCTGGCAGCAGTCGATCGCCACGTGGAGGGCGTGGTCGAGATGGTACTTGACGCGACAACGCGCAGCACCGCGAGCCTGACACGAGAATGCCTGCTTGGCTGGCACGCGGCACTGTTCCCGACCGGCTATAGCGGACTCGCGCCCGCGCCGATGGCAGCCCGCAACGCTTCTACAGTCTGTCAGCGCAAATACAGCGCGAGCGACAGGACTACTACGAAATCCTGGAACGTACGCAAAAGGGTGCGCTGGAAGTGACCGACTGGCTGCGGTGCTTCCTCGACAACCTGCAGCGTGCGGTCGATACCGCGCTGCGCGATATTAACGAACTGCTCCTCTGGCGCGTGTTACGCAAGATACCTGGCGATGGCCGCAGCACGGCATACCAGCTCAATACACAGGGACGCCTGGCTGATCACAAAGAGGGAGATTCTTCTTCGCTGACCTCGCAGTGAAACGCGTAGCCCGTACAGCAAGGCAAGCATCCGAGGGCTGCCGTGGCCGCGGGCAGCGTTCGCCAAAGGCGGAGAATTCCGCAACGGGCGGTCACCGATATTGCTGTGGCAGCTTGCCGTGTTCGGCGAGAACCTCGGGCTTCCCTCCGCCTTCCGACGCGTCCCGCTTTTCGAGCAGCACCTTGAAGCGCCAGTTATCGCCAAAATCGTAGCGGAATTCGACAAGCTGCCCAGGAAGCAGCCCGGCCTCTCCCAGTGTCACTTCGTCTGCGCAATCGTCATAGACGTCGCTACAGCGCGGGTCGGCGAGCATACGCAGGCTTGCGTACTCGTCCTGGTAGCGAAACTGGTACAGGTGCTCATCGTCGAATTCGAAGGTATCCAGAATGAACTCGGCAAGATCCTCGAAACTGCTTGCCGCAGGCACGACGATGCGACGCCATACGCTCTGCCCAAGTGAAACCTTGAAGGTCATGCTGCCGCGGAATGGCTCGACGGCATCGACTCCCCCGAGAATATTCCTCCAGGCCGGAAATGACGGAACCACGACCTTCGCCCAAGAATAAAACGGCGACAACCCGGCATCCGCGTCGCTGAGTTCTTCCGTCGCGGCCGAGTTCTCGACCGAAGGAACGAGAAGGCGCTCCAGCAGAGCACCGGTGCTATAGCCGGAAGCCTTAAGATAGGTGGCACTGGCGGACAAGCCCCAGCGCGTCGCGGCCATTCGCTTGATCTTCCATCCTCGCCCGACAACGGCCGCTTCCGACTCGATGTCAAGCAGACCGAACAGTTGCATGAGCGCGATCTGCCTGCTGCCGAGGAGGTATGACAAGGGGTCGGGCGATTCCTGCTTGCTCGCCCCGCTGTGCGGGCGCTTGCGCTTCAAGAAGTCGTAACGGTATTCCGCGAACCTGCCGGCTGCCGACCCCCACAAGTCGTTCTCGCCATCTGCAAGATGCCACCAGCGTTCGAGCAAGCTGAAATACTGCTCCGTGGGATTGAGCAACTGCCACTTGGCGAGCATCGCCGTATCTAGAACCATCCGCGGCGTGCTGCGTGAACGATCGATCCTCCCCAGCCGACTGAAGCGCAACAGCAGGTGTAAGCCATCTACATGCGGATAGGAGGCCTGCCTGCCGCGGCTGAGACCGATCGGCGCCGGATAAGTCAAGAGGCTATTGAGTTCGGGCAAGCGAGCAATGGCAAACTCACATTCCTTTGGCGAAACCGGGATGCCGTCCGCACCGAGGTAAGAGAGTAGCGCTTCGAAATCACGCACGATGGTGCCAGGGGGCGCCTTTGCCGCGGCAACGGCAGAGAACACGGCACGGTCTGCGTCAGTCAGTTGGAAATTCGCCATGAGGGAGTCGATTTGTTGAATGATTGCGTTGGTGGAGGGAGAGACTGGCAGTCGGCAGCGTCACACATGTTAATGTGAAAGTCGCGCACGCGACTCACGAAACTCCCGTCTCCCCTCGCGGGAGAAGAAAGTACAGCGCCCGTTTTCTCCCGACGTGCAGCTGATCTCGCCGGATCGGACTTGAGCCTGGGGCCATCGCTTTCCAACAAGGCTGAAAGCGGTTCTCGCCGATCGACCCGACCCTTGGTGCGCGCATGGCACGAGCTTCCGGGAAGTGGAGACGACTCGCTGGGCGCCGTGCCGGAAAAGCTCCCGCGATGCTGGTGCCGACACCCCATCATGCTTCTGCGATGACGCTTGTTGGTCTATGATCATTACCGGAAACGCGACCAGCGCCGATTCATTCTCGATTTATTGTTCAACCCGAAGGCTTGTCGGAGGATTGCAAAATGGCAAATGAAGGCTACCACGAACCCGTTTCGGAACTGACGGACGAAGCACGCGACATGCATCGGGCGATTGTCTCGCTGATGGAGGAACTCGAAGCGGTCGATTGGTACAACCAGCGCATGGATGCCTGCAAGGATGTTGAGCTGCGCGCCATCCTCAAGCACAACCGCGACGAGGAGAAGGAGCACGCGGCGATGGTTCTCGAATGGATCCGCCGCCACGACGCCACTTTCGACAAGGAATTGCGCGACACGCTATTCACTGACAAGAAGCTCGATCACGACTGATCGCTGGCGCCATCGCCAGCCCGCCAGCGACGCCGCACAAGCTTCCCAGCGAGGAACCTGCGAATGGAAAAGACCCTTGACGTCATCATCATCGGCGCCGGATCTGCCGGCCTCGCCGCCTTGCGGGAGGTGCAGAAGCGCACCGAGAACTTCCTGCTGATCAACGACGGCCCCTACGGCACGACCTGCGCGCGAGTGGGCTGCATGCCCTCCAAGGCGCTGATCGAGGCCGCCAACGCCTTCCATCGTCGGCACAGCTTCGACGCCTTCGGCATTCGCGGCGGCGCCGCGCTGAGCATCGACGTGCCAGCGGTACTGCGCCGTGTGCGCGCTCTGCGCGACGATTTTGTCGCCGGCACTGTCAGGGCCAGCGACGACCTGGGCGAACGCAGCCTCGCCGGCCGCGCCACGCTGCTCGATGCGCAGACAGTTGCCGTCGGCAACCGCCGCTACCACGCCAGGCGGATCATCATCGCCAGCGGCAGTCACCCGCTGATCCCGGACGCCTGGCGCGCCTTTGGCGAGCGCATCGTGACCACCGACACCCTGTTCGAAATGGAGACGCTGCCGCGCCGGATGGCGGTCGTCGGCCTGGGCGCCATTGGCGTCGAGATTGCGCAGGCGCTATCGCGGCTGGGCGTCGAAGTCACCGGCTTCGGGGCCAACCCGCGACTCGCAGGGCTAAGCGACGATGCCGTCGATCTTGCCTTGCGCGAGTTGCTGCAGAAAGAGTTCCCGTTGCACACCACGGCCAGCGCCGAGCTGTCGTCGGCCAGCGACGGGATCGAAGTGCGCAGCGGCACCGTGCGCGTCCTCGTCGACCGGGTGATCGCCGCCATTGGCAGGCGCCCGAACATCGCCGGCATCGGCCTGGAAGCACTCGGCATCGAGCTCGACGCGCGCGGCATGCCGCCGGTAAACCCCAACACCTTGCAGATCGCCGACCTGCCGATCTTTCTGGCCGGTGACGCCAACGGGCGTGCGGCCTTGCTGCACGAGGCCGCCGACGAAGGTCACATCGCCGGCATCAACGCCACGTCCACCGAGCTGCGCTGCTTCCGACGCCGCACGCCGCTGGCGATCGTCTTCGCCGACCCCAATGTTGCCGTCGTCGGCCAGCGCTTCGCCGAACTCGATGCGGCCCAGGTGCTCATCGGGCAAGCCAGCTTCAAGCGACAGGGCCGGGCGCGCACCGCCGAAAACAACAAGGGCTTGCTGCGCCTCTATGCCGAGCGGAGCAGTGGCCGCCTGCTCGGTGGCGAGATGTGCGTACCTGCCGGCGAGCACATGGCGCACGTCCTTGCCTTGGCCATCGAACGCGAACTCAGCGTGCAGGAGCTGCTGCGCCTGCCCTTCTATCACCCGGTGCTCGAAGAAGGCATGCGCAGCGCGCTGCGCGAATTGTCGGCGCAGCTGCCTGCGGGCAGCGACTCCGACCTTGCTTCCTGCGGCGCGTACCAGGCCGAGGCGCTGGACTGAAACCCGTAACTGCGCCCAGATTGACCCCGCGCCCCCGGCAACGATATCGTGTTAACCGGCCCATCGACAGGAGAACCCGCCATGCTTTTCCATGACTGCAACTTTGCCCCCAGCCCTCGCCTGGTACGCGTGTTCATCGCCGAAAAGGGACTCGCTATCCCGACCCGCGAGCTAGACCTCCGTAACGGCGAACAGCTCTCGCCCGAATACCGCGCGATCAATCCCTACTGCAGCGTACCGGTCCTCGAACTCGACGACGGCACACGACTGACCTCGACGCAGGGCTGCTGGCGCTATCTCGAAGAAACCGTACCCAATCCGCCGCTGCTCGGCTCGACGCCGACCGAGAAGGCACTGATCGCCGACCTGCTGTGGCACATCGAGAACGATGGCTGGCAGGCGATTACCGAGGCCGTACGCAACACCCTGCCGGGAATGAAAGACCGGGCATTGACCGGCGCCGAGAACTACGCGCAAATCCCGGCGCTCGGCGAACGCGGCAAGCTGCGCGGTGAACGCTTCCTCGCCCAGCTCGACAAAATGCTGGCCGGACGCGACTACCTTGCCGGCGATCGCTACAGCGCGGCCGACATCATGGCCCTGGTGCTCGTCGATTTCGCCGGCTGGCTGAAGATCGTGCTGCCTGCCGAGGCCAGTAACGCCCTGCGCTGGTACGCCACCGTCAGCGCCCGGCCGAGCGCCAGGCTGTAGAGCTTCCGAGCTTCACGTGCAGGCGACCAGCCGGGCCTTGGGCCGGTACAATTCGTCCTTTTCGCTCATCACGCGTCGTCACTGATCGCCACTCGCCGCCACTCGCCGCCACTCGCCGGCGGCAACTTGCTGCCGGCGCTCTGGCGACGCGGGCCGGGTCGACGCGCGGATCGCTTCGGAGCCAGAATGAAGGTCCTCATCTCACCCCTTGCTGCTGCTGACGTCGAAGCGGTCACCGCGCTCGCACGCCGCGTCTGGCAACACACCTACCTGGGAATCATCAGCCAGGAACAGATCGACTACATGCTCGAGCAACGCTACCGCGCGCAGCTGGTGAAGGAGGAGTTGGGCACGCCCACGATATGGTGGGACCAGGCGAGCGTCGATGGTCAGCTGGCCGGCTTCGTCTCCTGCCTGCTGACCGCCACAGCCGGCGAAATGAAGCTTGACAAGCTCTACGTCGACCCACAGCGACAGCGTCTCGGGATTGGCCGTCGCCTGGTCGAACAGGTGGTCGCACGGGCGCAGGCGGCCGCTTGCGAAACGCTGATCCTGGCCGTCAACAAGGGCAACGAAAAAGCCATTGCCGCTTACCGCAAACAGGGCTTCGTCGTCCGTGACTCGGTCTGCGTCGATATTGGCGGCGGCTACGTGATGGACGACTTTATAATGGCCAAACCATTGCTAACGGTCATCAGAGGTCGCAATACCCCGGACCATGACCGTCATCACCGTCCCCCGCCACTTGCCGAGCGCATGCCGGCGGGCACGCCGCCGGATCCTGAACAGGCATGAAACTGACATTTGTGAAAATGCACGGACTGGGCAACGACTTTGTCGTGCTCGACGGCATTCGTCAGGCGATCGAACTGACGCCAGCACAACTGCGCCTGCTCGCTGACCGCCACTTCGGCGTCGGCTGCGACCAGATTCTGCTCGTCGAAGCAGCCCGCCAGCCGGGCGTCGATTTCCGCTATCGCATTTTCAACGCCGACGGCGGCGAAGTCGAGCAGTGCGGCAACGGCGCGCGCTGCTTCGTGCGTTTCGTTCATGAGCAGGGGCTGAGCACCCGGCGCGAGATCCGCGTCGAAACCATGGGCGGGGTCATCGTCCCGCGCCTCGAGGACGACGGCATGGTGAGCGTCGACATGGGGGAACCGGTCCTGGCGCCGGCGAAAATACCGTTCATCAGCGCCAGCAACGATGTCCTGCAGACGCTGCGCATCGCCGACCATGCAATCGCCATCACCGCCGTCGGCATGGGTAACCCGCACGCGGTACAGCTGGTCGAAGACGTCGATACGGCAGCCGTCGAACAACAGGGACCACTGCTCGAAAGACACCCCTGCTTTCCGCAGCGCGTCAATGCCGGCTTCATGCAGGTGGTCGAGCGACAGGCGATTCGCCTGCGCGTTTTCGAACGCGGCGCCGGCGAAACCCTGGCCTGCGGCACCGGCGCTTGCGCCGCCGTCGTCGCCGGCATCAGCCGCGGCCTGCTTGATTCGCCGGTGCGCGTCGAAATGCGTGGCGGCCTGCTCAGTATCGCCTGGAATGGCCCCGGCACCCCGGTGCTGATGACCGGCCCCGCAGTCACCGTATTCAAGGGAGAAATCGAAATATGAAATCCAGCGAAGTCGCAGAGTACCTGCACAGCAATCCCCAGTTCTTCGAAGAGCACTCGGAGCTGATGACCAATATGGTCGTTCCGCACCCGCATGGGGGGCGGACGATCTCGATCACCGAGCGCCAGATGCTCGCGCTGCGCGACAAGAACAAGCAGCTCGAAAGCAAGATGGGCGAGCTGCTGCAGTTCGGCGAGGAAAACGATGCCATTAGCGAAAAGATGCACCGTCTGGCGGTGGGCATGATCGCCGCCAACAGCTTCCAGTCGGTGCTGCACACGCTGAATTTTCACCTGCGCGACGATCTTGCCGTTCCCCACGTCGCCGTGCGCCTCTGGGATCGCCCCACCGAAAGCGACGAGCTCCCTGAATTCACCGAGGTCAGCAAGGAACTACAGGCTTTTTCCGAAACCCTGGGGCACCCTTACTGCGGCTCGACCACCGGCTTCGAGACCTCGTCATGGTTCGGCGAAGCCTCCCTGCACATTCGCTCACAAGCCTTGATCGCCATGCGCAACGGCGGCGGCACGATCGGCATGATCGCCATGGGCAGCGAGGACGGCGAACGTTTCTACAACGGCATGGGAACGATCTACCTCGAGCGCCTCGGTGAAATGGCGTCGGCGGCGCTGGCGCGCGTCCTGCGCTAAGCGCTGAAAGACATCGCCGTGTCCACAGCCAGCGAGCGCAGTGCCAGCGTCGGCGCCTACCTCGACGAACTGGCGCAGCAGCGGCGGCTGTCGCCGCACACGGTCGACAACTACCGACGTGACCTGCAGTCGCTCTGCCGCCTGATCGGCGAACTGCCGCGAGCAACCGGCGATGCAGCGCCATCAGACACCCGCTCCGACGTCGCGTTCGACGCCATCCAGACCCATCACATCAGGCGCTTCGTCGCGCAGCTGCACACGCGTGGCCTGGGCGGCCGCTCGCTCGGACGCACGCTTTCCGCGTGGCGCGGCTTCTATCGCTGGCTCGGACAACGCGGGTCGGCCACGCACAACCCGGTGGACAGCGTGCGCCCACCGAAAAGCCCCAAGGCGCTCCCCAAGACCCTCTCCCCCGACGAAGCCAATCGCCTGCTCGAAGTGGCCGATGAAAGTCTGCTGGCGATTCGCGACCAGGCCATGTTCGAACTGTTCTACTCCTCCGGCCTGCGCCTGGCCGAGCTCGCGGCACTGGATCTGTCATGCCTCGAAGACCTGCTGGCCGGCGAAGTGCGCGTCCTCGGCAAGCGCAGCAAGCTGCGCCTCGTGCCGGTCGGCAGCAAGGCCAGGGAAGCGGTCGCCATCTGGGTCGAACAGCGCCATCGCCTGACCAGCGCTGACGAAGCCGCTCTCTTCGTCGGCCAGCGCGGCCAGCGTCTCGGCGTGCGCATGATTCAGCTGCGACTGGCACGACGTGGCCTGGTGCAAGGCCTGCCGGCACGGGTCCACCCGCACATGCTGCGCCATTCGTTTGCCTCGCACGTCCTGCAATCGTCGGGCGACCTGCGTGCCGTCCAGGAAATGCTCGGCCACGCCAGCATCGCCTCGACGCAGGTCTACACGCACCTCGACTTCCAGCACCTGGCCGCGGTCTACGACAAGGCGCATCCGCGCGCGAAGCGGAAGACGGATTAGTGCCGACCGTCCGAAAGCGACCTTAGCGAAGCAATACTGAGCGGGGAGTCGGCGGGAGGCCGCGCCTTTGCCGCGAAAGGTGGTGCCGCAGATACATCGCCCTGCTCAGTGGAGCAATGCTGCTCTTGCCCGACGAACAAGGCTCCCTTTCTTTTTCTGTCCGTCCACTTCCCGCTAACGCCACCGCTTACAATCCATCCGGGTTGAGCACCAATGTTTCCGGAGGCGGAATGGCAACATCAGGCTTCAGACACATTCCCTGCGGAGCGCCGGTCAACGCGAGCGAGGGGCTCGCAATCGAAAAAGTCAAGAGCAAGCTACAAGGCCTCCAAGGCCCTTGGGTGCTGCTCTCCAATATCAGCCATTCCAGCCATGCCATGCGCCTTTCCGACGAGATCGATCAGGTCGTCATCGGCCCCCAGGGAGTGTTCGTGGTCGAGGTCAAGCATTGGGACTCGACTTGGCTCAGGTAGAACCCTCATGTCGCCGAGGACGAAGCCGATCGCATCAACGACAAGGCCAAGCGTGTCGCCGGGAAACTGAAAGCCGCCTTCGATCCCGGCTTCGTCGCTCCTCGCTTCTTGCTCACACGCGGCGGAAAAGGCATGCAGGCAGGACAGCGCATCAATGTGCGTGGCGTTCAGGTATTTGGGCTCAGCGAGTTGCATGATCTGGTCAATGGCGATGGGGCCTCGCAACTGGCTCCCGAGAAAATCGAACGTGCCGCCTTGCTCCTGGAACCGGCAGCGCGGGTCGCGCTGACCGGCGACCTGCGCAGCTTCGCCGGGCTGATCAATCTGGAGCGCTTGCCAACGCCAGATGCCCCATTCCACCGCGCCTATCGCGGCCAGCATCCCACCCGGCGCGACAAGGTAATCCTGCATCTCTATGACCTTTCCGCCACTGACGAGAAAGACGCAGAGAACCGCGCCCGGCGTGAGTATGAAGTCATGCAGCAGTGGCAGAAGTCGCCCTACCTGCCCAGTTTGCTTGATTCGTTTCAGGACGCCGAACGTTTTCCTGGCGAGTTGTATTGGTTTTCTCTGATTGATCCCGCCGCCCCCACACTTGCCCATCGCGCTGAGGATCCGGATTGGAGTCTCGATGACCGATTGCGCTACGCGCGCGAAGCGCTCTTGGCTCTGGGCAAATTTCATCAGCCTGACGACCAAGGGCTGCAGCGTATCCTTCATCGCCACATCACTCCGCGCACCCTGCGGGTCCGTCACAACGGCTGCCCTCTGTTTACGGATTTCAGTCTGGCCCGCCTTGATCAGGCGCGGACCATTTCGGTGGCCCGCATGGACTTCGGCGAGGACACTCGGTTTGTTGCTCCGGAAGTCCGTCAAGGCGGGTTGGGTGCTGCGGACGCCCGCTCGGACGTGTTTGCCTTGTGTGCCAGCCTGATGACGCTGTTCCCGCCGGACGAGCCCCGTGCTCGGGATGCGCGTGAATTCCTTGAGCAAGGCTGTGCTCTGAATCCCGAGGGACGCGAGTCACTTGCCGAACTGGCGTCTGTGCTGGAACGAAATACCGCGCCACTTGCCAAGCCAAAGCCCGAACTTCCAGCGCCAGAATACTGGGACGAAGACACGGTAGTGCCTTTCCAGCGCGCCCAGTTCAAGATCATCAGTCGTCTTGGGCGTGGCGGCATCGGCCAGACCTTCAAAGTCATCGAGGTGGATGCACAGTCCGATGAAGTCTATGGAAGCTACGTCGCCAAACTGATCCATCACCAGAGCGATGCCGAACTCGCCTTGCGCGCCTATCGAAAAGCGCGCGCTTATACCGTTCACCCGCACCTTTCCGCCATCCACGAAATCGCCCCCGAGTGGCAGCCAAACCGCTTCGTCGCCTTGATGAAATGGGTGGAAGGCATGCCGTTGTCAGATCTTGCCGGCGTACTCGCCTTGCACGCTGAAGAGTTGGGCGAAACCACTCTGCAAGACTTGCTGCTACGTTGGTTGCGCGATCTAAGCAATGCCCTTTGGGCACTGCATCAGGTTGGTCTGGTGCATGGCGATGTCAGCCCGCGTAACATCATCGTCCAGGGTGGGGAAGTGGTGCTCACTGATTACGACACGGTCACTGAAAGCGGCAGCCAGGTACGCAGCCGAAATCCCTTGTACGCCAGCCATGGCGTCGAAAGCACGGCTTCGATTCAGCCAGGCGATGATCTTTTCGCCTTGGCCGCCAGTTTCTTCCATGTGCTGTTCGACAAGACTCCCTTTGACTTCGCTGGGCAGCGCATCAAGAACCGCGGTCTGAATTGGGAAGACGTGGAAATCACCGGGGTCGAGCAAGCAACGGAGTTCATGAGGCGCGCGACCACGCCCATCGAGGGCGAACGATTCGAAGACGCCCGCGCGGCACTCTCGTTTCTCGCGGGAGCGACTACCCGCGAAGTCGGCGACCTGCCGGTCACGCCGACGTTCTCCGCCAACACGGCACCGAGGCTGGCCGAACTGCTCTCGGCCTACCCCGGCTCGCGCCATGGGAACAGCGAAACGCGCGGCCTCGACTCCGTCTTCGCTGCTAGCACCTACGTGGAAACACGTCTGGATGAGGTTCTGCGGCAGGAGATCGAAGACGATCGGGTCAAACTCGCGATCCTTTTTGGCAATGCCGGCGACGGCAAAACGGCGTTCCTGCAACATCTGCTGGCGGCCTTGGGTATGCCGGATGTCCACTCTTCGCAGCGCGTGCAGGAACGGCGTCTGCTTGATGGGCGCATGTTGAAAGTCAATCTCGACGGCTCCGCGGCGTGGCGGGGTCAGTCGGCCAACGCGCTACTCGGCCAATTTTTCCAGCCCTGTCATGAGCTGGGTTTCGATGGAGCCGCGCGCCATCCGCGGATTCTCGCGATCAACAGTGGCAAGCTGCTCGAATGGCTGGATACCCAGGAGGATACGCCGCTGCGCGAACAACTCTACGCGGCCCTGTTCGAGAACGAAGAGGACGATCAACCGGTGATCGACCCGCGCATTCGCCTGATTGACCTCAACCAGCGTTCCCTGGTGGGAGGAATTGCCGATGGCGCGCTGCGCGTTGAGTTCCTCAATGCCCTGCTGGACCGCTTTCTTGGCGTTGGCCAGGATCCGGATCCCTGGGCGCGCTGCGCCAGCTGCACCGCCCAACACCGTTGCACCGCCTGGTATTCGGTGCGGACATTGCGCGACCTGCATACCGGCCCGCGCTTGCGTGCCCGAATGGTGGATGTGCTGCAAGCCGCTCATCTGCGCGGCGAAGTCCACATTACGGCGCGCGAACTTCGGGCAGCGCTGGCCTTCATCTTCTTTGGCGTGCATGACTGTAGCGAACTCCATGCCGAGCCGGAATTGATGCCACCCCGCTATTGGGATCGGGCATTCGCCGCCGACGCGCCGCAACGGCAGGGCGAGCTGCTCTCGGAACTCGCCCGTTTCGACCCGGCGCTGGACAGCAATCCCTTACTCGACCGGCACCTGCTCAGGGAGACCCCGCATGGCCCGGACGACATCGCCGCCGCGCTGGCCTCTGCCCGTCGCCGCGCGTGGTTCGAGTGGGATCATGCTTGCTACGCGGCATTGCAGCTTCCCATCGATGCCCTGCCTTTGTTCGGTGGCCAGCATCTGGATCGTTTCCGCTCCGTGCCGCTGATGAACCAAGGCGAGCGCGCCGGCCTCTGCCGTGAGTTGTGTCTGGGCATCGCCCGGCTGGAGGACCTGCCCGAGGCCGCGTTCTCTCGCGAGGCTGGCCTGCCGCTGCGCATCCAGCCGCGAACCCCCACTGAAAGTGCCTTCTGGGTGGTCAAGCCCTGGGAACGTTTCCGTCTGGAAGCGCGCCTGCCTCCTACCGCTGAAGGCCTGGAAAGCCTGCATACCCATCTGCTGCTGATCTATGGCTACGCGGCGGGTGGCGAGGAGCGCTTGCCAATAGGCCTGGAACTTTTCCACCTGCTGCTGGCGCTGAAAGATGGCGCTCAGCTATCCGGAGCCGGGCAGGAGGGCGTGTTCGCCCACCTTGAAATCTTCACTCAGCGCCTGGCGCAGGAAGACGCGCGCGAATTGCACGGCTGGCACCCCGGCGATGAAGCCGGCATGTTCCGGGTTCGCGTGGAGGCGCGGGATGGGCGGCAGATACTGGTGAGGGAACGCGCATGAACGCCAAGACCATTGTCGAGAGCGTGCTGACTCCGGCACGCGCCAGGGTTTTATGGACCGCCAACTATCTCCCGGCGCTGCCTTTCACCCCGCAGCACTTCGAGGTGGGGAGCCTGTTGCCAGCCATGCTGTACATGGCGCGCTGGGGTCAGCGCCGAGGCAGGGGGCACTTCGTTGAGGCCTTCGGGCGGCAGGATCCCCAAGGTAATCGGCAGCCACCCCGAATGGTCGACGTTGCCAAGGCTTTGCTGACTCGCGCTGGCGGCGATTTTGATGGCTTTTCCGACAAACACGGCCCGGCCATGCTGGCCGATCTACTCCTCAGCTATTGCCTGGAAAACAAGCAGCATGAGTTGGGGCATGAGGAGGTGGTGCAGCGGGTTTTCCCAACGCATTATCTGGCGAGCTGGGTTGACCTGCCAGAAGTAGTTGCCCATTTGCGCGGCGTTCCAGAACTGCTGACGGTCCTGCTGGCCTGGCAAGACAACGGAGAAGCGCTTGTGCCCGAGACCCGCCGGAGCCGTTTCCCGGTAGGCGTCGGTTTCGCCGAAAATCACTTGCTGAAGCAGTTTGCCCGGCACATGTCGGTGCATGGTTCGGCTGCAAACCTGGGCTCCGACCATTTCCAGGAGGAAACCGCGGATGACCTCGGCGTGGACGAACTGCTGGCGGTACGTCTGGCCCAGACCTGCGGCCATGCGCCTGACAGACTGAGAGGTAGGGAGCAGTCCCAAATCGCCAATCGCTGGCCCATCACTAAAGCCGCGGCCAAGTGCCTGCGCGGTGATCTCGCGACCTTCATCGAGGTCTATGGTACGGCGCTGCCGCGCCAGGCCCTTTTGCCCATGCTCGAAGCGGGAATTGGCCTTGGCATGGTCAACCTGCTGTTGTCCACCGCAGTGTGCTTGTCCGAATGGGAGCGCACCGGCGGCATACCGAAGGAACAGAAGCCGATGCCCTTGCTGGTGGACTGTTCGCTCGGACTGGACAGCAAACTGCGCAACGCTTCGGAAGCAGCGATGAGCGAATGCCAGGCCCGCTACGAGCGCCTGCCGGTGCTGATGATGCTGGCGCGGTTGCTGGATGATCGAGTCAGCCACCATTCCAGGCTGAAGAATGAACTCCCGCCGCGGCAGCCCGATCCGACAGCCTGGTTCAATCTGCTTGGCGACATTTACCACGAACGGCATGAGCGGGCGGAGTCGATCAGGGAAAGACTCGACGAAGATTGCATCGGTCTGGCCAATAATCTGGAACAGGCGGATGAGGCGCTGGAGGTGGCGCGGGCGCTGCGTAACGACCAGAACAATCCAGCCTTGCGCTTGGCGGAAGCTTTGGTTGAGTTGCACGGGCATCAACAACAGGGAGGCCAATTCATGAAGGCACTGGATAGCAGCCTGATGCCCAACCGCCCCAATGGCATTGCCTTCAAACGCCGCGTCTCACGCAGCGAAGCCGGCACCCGAAAGGCAGTAGACCTACGTTCGATTGTCCTCTCCAACGCGCTACTGGATTTTCTCGTCCATCGCCATTTGCGCAAGGACGGCGAAGGCAAAGCTGCTCGTCCGCTCACGCTGCGCAGGTTCCTGGACATCCTGCGCGACCACTACGGCCTTCATGTGGACCGCGAACCCCCGGGGATGTCCGTTCCCCAGGACCTGCTGCGTGCCAACAAGCAGTGCCTGGAAAGGCGACTGCGCGACCTTGGGCTGCTGGTCGGGGTGAACGACGCGGAGTCGATGAAGCAATTGCGCGCACGGTTTGATGTAGCATGAACGGCTTCAATCGTATCGAAAACGGCTACAACCATGCTCAGCTCACTTCTCTTCGGCGAATACCGCCAGAAAGTGCTCGCCCGCTTGCTCCTGCACCCGGAACAGCGTTACCACGTGCGCGAAATCGCCCGCCTGACCGGCACCAGTGCCGGTACCTTGCACAAGGAACTCACACGCCTCGCCCAGGCAGGCGTGCTTACCCGGGAGGAAATTGGCAACCAGGTGCGCTACGGCGCCAATCGGCAGTGCCCCATCTATGCGGAACTGGCCGGCATCCTGCGCAAGACAGCGGGACTCGCCGATGTGTTGAAGGCAGCCTTGTCCCCCTTGAGAGAAAAGCTTGACCTGGCACTGGTGTTCGGTTCCGTGGCGCGTGGAGACGAAGGACCGGGGAGCGATGTTGATGTCTTGTTGGTAGGCGAAATTGGCTTCGCCGAGGCGGTACGGGCGCTGCATGAACCCCAATCCAGTATCGGCCGGGAGATCAACCCGGTGGTCCTGTCGGCTGCCGAATTCCAGCACAAGCAGAACGAAGGCGACACCTTCCTTGCCGAGATTCTGGGCGGCAGAACTATATTTCTGATCGGAAACGAGAATGAGTCTGGAAAACTTGCTGGCGATCCAGCGTCTGGTTCGGCATGAGGCCGGGCGTGCCGCTGTTCTCAAGTTACTGGCGACGGCGTGAACGATGCGCTACTGACGGAATGTCTCGCGCAAGCTGAGGCCTTGTTGCGCCACGCCCATGCCACCCTCGGAGATTGACATGCCCCTGATCGAAAACACTGCGCCAACGCTGGCGCGTTCCTTGAGCGATCTGTTGGGGCCTGCACTTCCCGGCAGCATGGCGTTCATTCGCTGCCTGCCCGGCGAGGTCGCGCGAGAACTGGCGGCAGACGAACGCTTCGCGGTCCAAGGCTGGCAGATCGCCTTGGTCAGCCATGCTACGGACGCGGCCACTCGCTCGATCACCGCCGACAAGGCAGTGGAGTGGCGCGAGGATAAAGCGGAAGCGGTGCTCTTGCTGGTGGACGCCGTCCATGCTGGAGCGGGTATGGACGGTATCTACAGCGCGGCACGGGAGATTGTCGAGGCAGAACTTTTCGCCAGAACAAAGGCCTTGGCGCGCGACAAACTGCCGCATGGCGGCAAGAGCTTTGCCGACAAGGCCCTGTCCAAAGCGCGCCGACTGGCGCGTAACAAAGCCTTGTCACCCTGGCGTGAGTTCGCCTATTTGTGTCGTGGGACTCGGAGTCTGGAGGATTTGGGGGCGGCCTTGCCGGAGATCGGTCTGTGGCCGGTGGCGGTTGACGACAAGCCAGACGACGGCGATCTGGAAAAATCCGCACTGCTGGTGGAACGTCTGCTGGCCCGCCAGGGCAACAGGCAATCGGCGGAAGCGCGGGTCGATGGCCTGCAACTGCCGGTGACGGATGCAGCGGTCGGGCGTGAGTTGGCGGAGTTCCTGCGTGCGGCGGACAGCCTTTCCCGGCTGGACGCGCTGGCGCGCCTCGAAGGGCAGGAATCCCTCTGGCTCAACCGTTTGCGCCCTGGCCTATTCAATAGCGAGACCTTGCAGTCCATCCGTTGGGTCAATTGGCGCCAAAGAAACGGCAGACCGTACCAATGGTCCGGCCTGGCTGTGGATGACGATAACCGCCTGACTTTCAAACTGGCGCTCGTGGACAACCCTCAGCAACGAGTCCGGCTGGAAGTGCGCTGGGACGTTGAACCGGCCACCCTTGCCAAAGGCGCCGTGGACTACATCGTTGCCATCCGCGCTGGTGGCGAAGCGCTGGCGGAAAAAACCGTCACCCATGCTGGCCGGGGGCTACAGAAGTGCGTGTTTACTCAGGACGATTTCGGCGATCTCGAAGGAAACGAGCGCTTCGAAGCGGAGGTGGCAATTCGGGCGCTGACGGCCGAAACCTCGCGGGAAGGCGATGCTGAAGCAAACTCACACCAGGCGGTCAGCGAGGACTTCATCCTGTGCTTCGGAGTCACTGATCAAGCAGCCAAATCCAGCGCCGGCAACGTTTTCCCCAGCCTGGCATTGGCCGCCATTCAGGTGGCGAAAGACGACGAAACATTCAAACGGCTTGCCGACAATCCGGGCGACAGGCAAACGTTCAGCGCCGACAGAAAAGGCTACATTGCCTGCCGGGTGGACGGCAAGGCGGCGCGCGTGCTGTGCCCGAAGCTGCTGCTCGACCTGGCGACCGATTGGGCCGTACATCAGGGCGATCCGGGGCGCTGGCGACTGAAGGTCCGGGCAGATGGCTCACCGGACGGCGAGCCTGTTTTTATTCCCTTTGGTCCGGCCGGTGACAGGGTGGGCGAACGTTTCATCAGAGCCTCGCGCGATTTCTGCAATTGGTTGCTGCGTTCGAGCCTGGGTCCTTTGGCGGTGCTCTACAACGACCGCCCGGTGTTCAACGAATACGTGACCGCCGCCACAGCCTGGTGGGAGGGCACTTCCGCGCGCGCGACGCAGATTCACACCCTCGAAGTTTTTGGCGTCAGCGGCCAACGTATCGGCCTGATCGTCTTGCCCACACATCCGCTGCGCGTCGCCTGGCAACAGGGATTCGACATGCTGGTGTGGCGTCACCGCTATGAGGAAGGAACGCCGCCGATCAAGGTGGCGAAGCTGCTGGGCTCGCTGATCGGCGCCCATTATCCGGCGATGTTGCCGGGTTTCGCACAGGGCGAAGCCTTTGTTTTCGCCGACAGTCTCGGTTTTCATACCGTGGCGATGACCGCTACCGACGATCCTGAGCCCAAGGCTACGGTCGCCCTTCTGTCCCGCCTGCTGGGCGATGGCGATGCCAAGAGCGAGGAGTTGATGGCACCCTCGGTAGGCCGGAGCGCATCCGAACTGCTGGGCGAAGAAGTCGCGCGCTATCTCAATTTGCACCCGGAAACCCGGCGCGTGCATGTGCACGCCCTGCGCCCCGGCGATGCCATGCCTGCCGCGCGTGCCCTGGGCTGCGCCTTGCGCGAGGTGGAAGCAACAGAAGTCGACGAAGAGGGCGAAGCGCGCGAAGAGGGTGTAAAACGAGCTTTTGTGCTTGATCTTTACCCTGCCGATGGGCGAACCAGCATGCTGGGGCGCTTCCTGGCGGCTACTGCACAACGCCGACGCAGTGGTGCTGGTGTGGTACCAGAGGAGGATCGTTGGCTGCTGGACAGCGTCACCCGCCCGGGTGGCGTAAACCTGCCACGCCTGGCATGGGCGCGGCGCGATAGCGAAACCCCGACCACTCCGGCGCATCTGGCTTTGGCCTTCGACATCTTTACCACTCACGTGGAATGTGTGCCAATGACCAGCGTGCCCAATGGCGCGCTGGAGGTCCATGGTCTGGCCTTGACGCCGGACCGACGTTTCGAGGCCGCGCCAGTGCCGCATTGGCGATCGTCCATCTCACCCACGCCGGAAGGCGAGAAGCATCCGGTGGCACGCGGATTTTCCGAGCGGCTGGTCAAAGCGCATTCGGCCTTGCTGCGCTGTGTTGCGAAACGCATGGGCGCAGGCGATAACGACTGGCCGGTGTTGATCACGGAAGTATCACCCGAGCGCAGCGAAATGCTGGCGGCCCTGCACCGTCTGTGCGATTGGGTGGTGACGGTGGACCGGCATGCCGGCGTCGAGTATTTCGATTCCCCGCGCGACCTGCCGAGCCTGTACGAGGCGTATCTGATCGACTGCGTGCCTGAGCGTGACGATTTGGGTTTCCTGCAGCTCATTACTTCCACCAGTTCGCTGGACGAGATTGTGCGCCTGCTGGACAGCGCTCTGGGCGAAATGGGCTTGTCGGCAAGCCCTCGTAACTGCACCTTTCTGCTGGATGCGCTGAAAGCGCTCAGCGGCCGCCTCGCCTTGCGCCTGACGCAGTCCGGCTCGGTGGCCCAGGAAATGGTGGCACTGGCGCTGACGCAAAGCCATTGTGTCGTTGGCGGTGAAGAGGGTGCGCCCTGGTTTTCCCTCACGGAGGGCTTTTTCGTTCCTCTCGACGACGTACCGGAACTGTTCCGCCCGGTGGGCGAAAACAAGGAGAAGGATGCCAGTGGGCAGCGCGCCGACCTGCTGTATGTGACGGCGGCTCGGCGTGGCGGATTGAAGTTTTCGTTCGTGGAAGTGAAGTTCCGTCGCTACCTCAAGACCGCCCGCGCGCTCGATTTGTTGAGCAGCATCGAAAGCCAGCTCGATGCGTCCTGCCAACGCTGGGAAAAGCTGTTTGGACCGGACACCGCGCTGCTCGAAAAGACCGTGCAGCGCGCCCGTCTGGCGCGGGTGTTGCGCTTCTACGCACGCAAAGGGCAGCGGCACACGCTGACCAACGAAGCCTTCGAGTTCATCGAAAGGGAACTCGCAAAGTTGGCGCGTGAAGGTACCGCTTACGCACTGCCGGCTTTGCTCGAGCTCGATCGGGCCAAAGTAGGCTTCGTCTTCTGTCCCGAATATGGCGGCGCCACGCCGGTAGAAATTGGCACGGATATCTGGTTGTTTGGCCCGGCGCGTCTACCTGAGACACAGCGTGGCGCAATGCCCTTAGGGGAGGGGATCAGTTTGCTTGAGGCGACTACGCCGTTGGCGCTGCAGGATGAAGCGAACGCCGTGGAGGAGCTCTCGCCGCCAGACCTTCTCCTGACCGCGGGAGACAATCTGGCGGCGGCACCGAAAACCGTCGAGTTGCTGCTCGGGCAGCGCGATGGGAGCGATGAGCCGGTGCGTTGGCCAGTGAGCATTCAGGGCAATCCACACTTGCTCATCGTCGGCCTGCCGGGCATGGGCAAGACCACCTGCCTGATCCAGCTGTGCCGACAATTGATGGAATCGGGGATCGTGCCGATCGTGTTCTCCTACCACGAGGATATTGACGAGAAACTCGGCGCCCTATGGGGCCATTCGCTGCACAGGGTGAGTTATGCCGGACTCGGCTTCAACCCGTTGCAAGTGGTGAGTGATGCGCCGCTGGCCTACATGGACAACGTTACCTTGCTGCGTGACAACTTCGCGGCGATCTTTCCGGATCTGGGCGACGTGCAACTCGGTCGCGTGCGCGAGGCGATCAAGCAAAGTTACGCCGACCGCGGCTGGGCCTTGGGCAAGCGGGGAGAAATCCCGCCCTTTGGCGCGTTTTATGAGCTGCTCAAAGCCGACGCCAAACCGGACAAAGGACTGATGACCCGGCTGGCAGAACTGGGGGATTATGGGTTGTTCGAAGCGACTGCAGGTGCGCCAAGCCTTCTCGACAGTTCGACTCCCGCTTTGGTACAGATCCACAGCTCGCAAAATGAAGTGCTGCAACGAGCGTTTTCGACCTTTGTTCTGCACAACCTTTATCAGTCGATGTTCAGGCGCGGCACGCAGAACCGCATCACCCACGCCGTGATATTCGACGAGGCACACCGCGCCGCGCGCTTGAAGCTGATTCCAACCATGGCCAAGGAATGCCGTAAGTACGGGCTATCCTTCGTCGTAGCCTCGCAAGAGGCGAAGGATTTCGACTCTTCGCTGTTCACCGCAGTCGCCAACTACCTGGCGCTAAGAGTTAGTGAGCCTGATGCCAAGCTGATGGCGAAAATCTTCGCGCCGTCGGACAAGCTGACGCTATACACCGACCGGATCAAACAGATGGCCAAGTTCAAGGCGTGGTTCTATTCGGAAGGGATGCGCGCGCCAACGCCCGTTGTCCTGGGCAATGCGCAACACGGTTGAACACTGCCTTCAGCCTGGGGCTTGGCCTGCCAGACGACGCCATCGTGCCTCGTGAACAAGCTGTGGCAGCTTCCTTCTATCGCGCGGTGGTCTTCTGCCCTCCAGCTACTCCAACTCCCTCGCCAACGGCTCGCAGCTGTCGCCAGCGATACAGCAGCCAGCCATAAATACCGAGGTTGACGACGATCACCACCGCCGCCAGAACGAACTGAATGTCTCGGGTCAGGCCGACGGGATAGATGATCGGCAGCAGGTAGTGCTCGATGAAGCTGCCGGCGTAGCCGGCCTCGCCAGCGGCTTGCCGCCAGGCATTTTCCAGCGGCGTCAGCGGGCAAATCCCAGCGCTGATTTCGATGAAAGCTCCCCAGCAGGCGGCCGGAAGATGGAGCAGTGCGAGCCTTGGCCAGAGCAGCACCAGGCCGCCGCCAAGAACGACGAAAACGATGAACAGCAGATGCGCGAGGACGACAGCGTCAGCCAGGAAGCGATAGCTCATGGGTTGGCGGCCGACTTCCCAAGCGCTCAGAAATTGTCGTTGAAGCCACGAATCAGGCGGCGCGCTTTCTTGGTCGGCCGACCGCGCAGATCGCTGCCCGGGACCGGCGCCAGACGCCGGGCCTCCTGCTGCGCCAAGCGGCACGCGCGGCTGTCCTCGCTTTCCTCGTAGAGCTGCTGCGCTTCGACGGCCGGGCGGCGCTGCGCGTTGAGGCCGCGCACGACGACGCTCCAGACGCTGTCGCCGACGGCGATTTCGAGGCTCACGCCGACCTGCAACTCGCGCGCGGCTTTGACCGCTTGCCCCGCGAGTCTGACGTGGCCGGCAGCAATCGCCTGCGCGGCCAGCGAGCGCGTCTTGTAGAAGCGCGCCGCCCACAACCACTTGTCGATGCGCATCCGCGCCGCGGCGCTGAAATCTGCTGTTTCTGCCATGACGACTCCCCTACTCCCCTACTCTCGCGTGGGCCGCTTGCCGAGCTTGCGCTGCAGTGTGCGGCGGTGCATTTTCAGGGCGCGCGCGGTGGCCGAGATATTCCCCTGCTGCTCGGCCAGGACGCGCTGGATATGCTCCCACTCCAGCCGGTCGACCGACAGCGGCGAGCCGGATACCGGCGTCGCCGAGTCGCCCTCGCTGCCTTTGTTGAGTGCCGCGACGACCTGATCGGCGTCACAGGGTTTGGCCAGGTAGTGGATGGCGCCCAGCTTGATCGCCTCGATGGCGGTGGCGATGCTGGCGTAGCCGGTGAGCATCACCACGCGCGTGTTCGGATCCAGCTCGATCAGTCTTTCGATCAGCACCAGGCCCGACGGCCCGGGCATTTTCAGATCGACGACGGCATATTCGGGCGGCTGATCAAGGGCGCTGGCGAGGGCGTCATCGACCGTCGCCGCGACGCTCACGGCATAACCACGGCGGTTGAGGGCGCGCGCCAGGACGCGACGGAAGACATCGTCGTCGTCTACCAGTAGCAGGGTCGAACGCTCGTCTTCGGGGAGTTTCGGGATTTTCTCGGTCATCACAGGCATCAGTTCAGTTCTCAGCTTTGCGCTTTCAGTCGGGCCAAAGGCAGGGTGACGCGGGTGCAGGCGCCGCTCTGCGGCGGCTCACGGTTGAAGAGCTCGACCTTGCCGCCGAGACGCTCGAGCGTGGCGTTGCTCAGGAACAGGCCAATGCCGAGGCCGCCGGCACGCTCACCGCCGTCAACCTTGGTGGTGAAAAAGGCCTCGCCCTGCCGCTGCCGCGCTTCGGCATTCAGCCCGGGACCGGCGTCGAGGATCTCGATGCGACAGCGCTCGATATCCCAGGACGCCGTAAAGCGTAGCACTTCCTGGCTGGCGCCATTGGTGTCGGCGGCGTCGGCGGCGTTATCGAGCAGATTGAGCAGCGCTTGCTCCAGGGTGCGGTCAACGGCGATCAAGGGCGCTGGTTGCGCACCGTGCAGCGTCGCGCTGAGCCGCGCGTGCGGACGAATCAGCTGCCAGTCGTCGAGCACGTGCTGCAGGTAGGCATCGAGCGCCAGCGAGCGCAGACTTTCCTCGCGCTCCTGGCCGGAAGAGGCGAGGATCTGCGAAATCGTCTGTTTGCAACGATCGACCTGTTCGCGCAGCAGTAACAGATCTTCACGCAGCTCGGTGTCGCCGCTGCCATGGTTGAGCTCAAGCTCACGGATGACCACCGCCATCGTCGCCAACGGCGTCCCCAACTGGTGCGCCGCGCCGGCGGCGAGGGTGCCCAGCGAGAGAATCTGCTCGTCGCGCAGAACGGCTTCGCGGACCACTGCGAGTTCGCGTTCGCGCTGCTTGAGCGCTGCCGCCATGCGCGTCAGGAAAAAGGCAACGACGACGACGCTGATCACGAAGTTCAGCCACATGCCGAGAATGTGCAGGGCAAAGCCGCTGCTATGGATGGCGTGTTCGCTGGCGCCGCCGGTGGCACGGGCGAGCAGCGCGTCGAACTGGGCGAGATCGCCTTGCGGTGGCGGCAGCGGCAGCTTCCAGAAGATCAGGAAAGTGTAGGCAGCCAGCGTCATCGCTGCCATGGACCAGGCGTAGCGCGCCGGCAGCATCGCCGCAGCCAGCGTCGGCGGCAGCAGGAACAGCGAAACAAAGGGGTTGGCCGAACCCCCCGCAAAATATAGCAGGACGCCGAGGGCAGCGACGTCGATCGCCAGATGGGCGAAGACTTCGCCTTCGCTGGCCGCGCCACCGCGGACCAGCCGCCAGCGGGTGAGCAGGTTGACTGCGGCGAGCAGGGCGATGACCGCCATCATCGGCGCGACGTCGAGGGGGATCTTCAGCCACGCCACCGCCAACAGCAACACGACGGCTTGGGTCAGCACTTCGATGCGGCGCAGCACGAGCACGCGCGCCAAAGGGTTCGCGCTGCCGGACATGAATGCCGGTGCCGGCTCTTGCTCCTCTCCTTGCTGCTCCTGAAAGGCTGGAAACATCGTTATTGGCGGCGCTAGAGAGCGGTCGAAAGCAGCAATTTTACGCCTTGCCCCTTGTCCTTGCCGAGACTGCGGCGATCTGCCGCAGGAAGGTCAAGGCCAGCACCGCTTGTCGCCAGCCTGCGCATGTCTCCGCCAGCGACATCGAAACCTGCGAAATAACCACGCCACGGCATTTCGTTGCGAATGATTCTCATGTATAATGCAGCCCTGTGCACTCGGGCTCTTGCCGCTGCTGCACTGCACTGACAGCGACAACGCCCCCCCAGAGGCCAGACCTGACTGTCTTTTTTGAACGCTGGCAAGCGTTCGCAGCGATATCGATGCACTAGCCGGAAGGTGGCAGACGACATGAATGGCCCATTGGAATTGATTTCCCTTTTCGACCTTCCGCGGGGTCACGAAGGGACTGTCAGCAGCGACGACCTGACCACAGCTGACGATGCTGCCGAGCGTGAGCTGGCGCTGCGGCTGTACGAAATCGGCTTTGTCAACGGTGAGCGAGTGCGCGTCGTCGCGCGCGGCTTCCCGGGAGGCGAGCCGATCGCGGTACGCGTCGGCAGCACGATTTTCGCCTTGCGTCGCTTCGAAGCCGAGCGCGTATTGGTCGCCCCACTGCGTAACGGAAGAGCGACCGCATGAGCAGCGCCAGTGAAGCCATGAGCCTGGTCCTGCTGGGCAACCCGAACTGCGGCAAGACCGCCCTCTTCAACCTGCTCACCGGCAGCCGACAGAAGGTCGCCAACTACCCCGGCGTAACCGTAGACCGCAAGGAGGGGATGCTGACGACGCCGGCGGGCCGACAGTTCCGTATCCTCGACCTGCCCGGCGCCTACAGCCTCAACGCCGTCAGTATCGACGAGGAGATCACACGCGATGTGGTTCTCGGCACGCTCGCCGGCGAGCAACGCCCGGACATGATCGTTTGCGTCAGCGACGCCACCAACCTCAAGCTCAACCTGCGCCTGGTGCTGGAAGTCAAACGTCTGGGATTGCCAATGATGCTGGCGCTGAACATGACCGATCTGGCCAGCAAGCGCGGCATCACCATCGACGTCGCCGCCCTGCAGCGCGAACTAGGCATGCCGGTGGTCAATACCATCGCCGTCAGACGCGGTGGCGCCAGCGAACTGCTGGCCCAGCTCGAAGCGAGCGTACCCGCGCGGCTGCCTCGCCCTGCCGCCGAGCTGCCGCCACCGGCCGCCTGGCTGGCCCCCGATGTCGCCGACGTCACCGCCACGCAACGCGAAGTGCGCCGCATTCTCGCCGCCAGCGTCCGCGAGCCGGCGATCGACACGCGCTTCGACGAACGTATCGATCGCGTCGTCCTGCACCCGGTGTGGGGGCTGCTGATTCTGGCGGCCACGCTTTTCCTGATGTTCCAGGCGGTATTCAGCTGGGCCAGCCTGCCGATGGAAATGATCACCGCCAGTGTCGAAGCCTTTGGCGCATTCCTCAGCGCCCATATGCCGGAAAGCCTGCTGCGCAGTCTGCTCGTCGATGGCATCGTCGCCGGCGTCGGCGGAGTGCTGGTCTTCCTGCCGCAGATCCTGATTCTCTTTCTGTTCATTCTGGCGCTTGAAGACTCGGGCTACCTGCCGCGGGCGGCGTTCCTGCTCGACCGCCTGATGGGGACCGTCGGCCTCTCAGGACGTTCGTTCATCCCGCTGCTCTCCAGTTTTGCCTGCGCCATTCCCGGGATCATGGCCGCACGCACGATCAGCAACTGGCGCGACCGCCTGGCGACGATCATGATCGCCCCGCTGATGACCTGCTCGGCGCGCTTGCCGGTCTATGCGCTGCTCATTGGCGCCTTCATTCCGCAGACAACTATCGGCGTCTTCAATCTGCAGGGCCTGGTGTTGTTCGCTCTCTACGTTGCCGGAGTGGTCAGCGCGATGGGCGTCGCCGCAGTGCTCAAAATGACCGTCAGCAAGGGCCTGCAGCATCCACTGCTGCTCGAACTGCCATCCTACCGCCTGCCGCACGGCCGCAACCTGCTGATTGGCCTGCTCGAACGCGCGAAAATCTTCCTGCGGCGCGTCGGCAACATCATTCTCGCGCTGACCGTACTGCTATGGTTCCTGTCGACTTTTCCCGGCGCACCGGAAGGCGCTACCGGCCCGGCCATCCAGTACAGCTACGCTGGCATGCTGGGCCAGGCACTGGAAGTGATCTTCGCGCCGATCGGCTTCAACTGGCAGATCTCGATCGCCCTGGTCCCCGGCATGGCGGCGCGTGAAGTCGTCGTCGGTGCGCTGGGTACGGTCTACGCTCTCTCGGCGACGGGTGACGACGTGGCCGGGCAACTCGGCCCGCTGCTGGCAGCCGGCTGGTCGCTACCAACGGCCTTCTCGCTGCTTGCCTGGTTCGTCTTCGCGCCGCAGTGCCTGGCCACGCTGGCCGCGGTCAAGCGCGAGACCAACTCCTGGCGCTACCCGCTGCTGATGGCCGGCTACCTGTTCGCCCTGGCCTATCTCGCGTCTTTCATCACCTATCGGGTGGCGCTGCTCCTGACTGGAGCCGGCCATGCTTGAGGATCTGATTGTGTACGCCGCGGTCGCCTGTGCCGCTCTCTACGCCGGCTGGCGCCTGCTGCCGGCAGGCGCCCGTTTCTCGCTTGCCGAGCACTCGGCCACCATGGCGCTAGGCCTGGGCTTTGCGAAAGCCGATCCCGAGGCGGTGGCGCTACGCCAACGACGCGCCGCGGCCCGCTCAAAAAGCGCTTGTGGCGGCTGCAGCGGCTGCGCCGGCAAACAAGGACCACAGCCCGTGCGCTTCATCAACAAGGGGAATTTGTAGCGTGTTCGTTCGCCACCACTCCCTCAAAGCAGCCCTACACTACTCGCGCAGGGATACCGACTCCCCCGCCTGCTCGGAAAGCAGCTTCGAGAGGGCGGTCATCAGTTCCTCGCCGCCACGGGTATCCTGCCAACCACTGCCGTCCCAGCGGTAGTGAAAACCGCCGGACCGGGCAGCCACCCAAACTTCCCTGGCCGCATCATGGCGGTTGACGATGACCTTGCCGCCGTCGGCGAACTCGATTTCGAGCACGTTGTCGCCGATCCTTTCAAAGTCCAGATCGGCGCCGCTACGCTCCAGCCCGGCCTCGATCTCCTGCAGCGCTGCGTCGGCAAGCGCGTTGAATTCGCTATCATTCATCCTGTGCTAACATTTCCCGTTTTGGCGATTCGACCTATGCGGCAATATCTCGCGCTGGCTTTGCTGGCAACCCTCGCGCTCGCCGGCTGCGGCAGCAAAGGTGGGCTGACGCTACCCCCGAAACCCGTGGCCACGACACCGTCGCCAAGTCCGGCAACGGCTGCGAGCGATTCTAGCACCAGCACGGCGCCCGAGAGCACCGAGAAGTCGAGCAAATGACGCCCCGCCCGATAAACTCCTTGAGCCCATTCCACACCCGTAGCGGCGTCTTGCACGCCGAGTCGGTCGCTCTGAGCGACATCGCGAGCGAGTTCGGCACGCCGTGCTGGGTCTACTCGCGCCAGGCGCTGGAAAATGCACTCGACGAGTTCCAACACGAGTTGGCCGGGCTTGATGCCCTCGTCTGCTACGCCGTCAAAGCCAACTCCAACCTCGCCGTGCTCGACGTCCTGGCCCGCCGCGGCGCCGGCTTCGATATCGTCTCGGCCGGCGAACTCAAGCGCGTTCTGGCCGCTGGCGCCGATCCGCAGCGCATTGTTTTCTCCGGGGTCGGCAAGACCGCCGCCGAAATGGAACTGGCGCTGAACACCGGCATTCTGTGCTTCAACGTCGAATCCTCTCCCGAACTCGAGCGCCTGAACGCCGTCGCCGGCCAGCTTGGCAAGACCGCGGCGGTCAGCCTGCGCGTCAATCCCGACGTCGATGCCGGTACGCACCCCTACATCTCGACCGGCCTCAAGGAAAACAAATTCGGCGTCGCCTACGACGAAGCACGGGCACTCTACCGGCAGGCCGCCGCACTGGCGCACCTCGAAGTCAGCGGCATCGACTGCCATATCGGCTCGCAACTGCTCGACGCAACGCCATTTTCCGAAGCTCTCGACAAGCTGCTGGTACTGGTCGACCAGCTGGCCAGCGACGGTATCGTGCTGCAGCACATCGACCTCGGCGGCGGTCTAGGTATCCGTTACAGCGACGCTGATGTACCAACCAGCGTGCACGCCTACCTGCAGCCACTGCTCGAAAAGCTCAAGGGGCGACCCCTGCGCATCCTTCTCGAACCCGGTCGCCGCCTGGTTGGCAATGCCGGCGTGCTGCTCACCCGCGTCGAGTATCTGAAGCCCGGCGAAGTGAAGAATTTCGCGATCGTCGACGCGGCGATGAACGACCTCTCCCGACCTGCCTTGTACGGCTCGTGGCACGACATTGTTCCCGTGGCAGCACGTTCAGGCGACACGGCAAAATGGGAAATCGTCGGACCGATCTGCGAATCCGGCGACTTTCTCGGCCACGGTCGCGAACTGACCCTGGCCGAAGGCGACTTGCTGGCGATCCTCTCCGCCGGCGCCTACGGGATGGTCATGAGTTCCAACTACAACACCCGCCCACGTGCCGCCGAAGTGATGGTCGATGGCCAGCAGGCGCATCTCGTTCGCCGCCGCGAAAGCGCCGAGGAACTCTACGCACTGGAGCAGCGCCTGCCCTGACAAAAACGGCCGCCTTGCGGCGGCCGTGCGGACTTTCCTGAGGCAAGTCGTCTGCGCTATTTGACGACCAGCAGGCTGTCGTCCCACTTGGCGTGCTTCTCGAAGCCGAGCAGGTTGGCAATCGTCGCCGCGATGTTCGAGAGGCCGGCAGTCTCGCTCGCCTGCAGGCCAAGCTTGCCGCCCGAAACATTGTCGTAGAGGATGAACGGCACCGGATTGAGGGTGTGCGCGGTCTTCGCCTTGAACGAGCCATCGGCATTCTTCGCCGGCTGCTTGGTCTTCTTGTCGATTTCGTACATCTCGTCAGCATTGCCATGGTCGGCAGTGATCAAGGCCACGCCGCCGAGCGCGTCGATGACCGGCAGGATGCGCGCCAGTTCCAGGTCCACGGCCTCGATGGCCATCGTCGCGGCGCGGAAACTGCCAGTGTGACCGACCATGTCGCCATTGGCGAAATTGCAACGTAGCGTCTTGTACTGGCCACTTTTCAGGGCGGCGATCATCGCGTCGGCGATCTCGGCGGCCTTCATCCACGGCCGCTGCTCGAAGGGCACCACATCGCTGGGCACCTCCTGGTAGGTTTCACCGTCGAATTTGTTCGAGCGGTTGCCGTTCCAGAAATAGGTCACATGGCCGAACTTCTGCGTTTCCGAGCAGGCGAACTGGGTGATACCGGCCTTGGCAAACCATTCGCCCATGGTGTCGAGAATGGCCGGCGGATCGACCAGGAAGCGATTCGGCAGCTTGAGATCGCCGTCGTACTGGAGCATGCCGGCGTAGGTCACGCGGGGCACGCGCAGGCGATCGAACTTGTCGAAATCGGCATTTTCGAAAGCGCGCGTGATCTCGATCGAGCGGTCGCCGCGGAAGTTGAAGAAGACCACCGCGTCGCCATCATTGATCGTTCCGACCGGAACACCGGCGCTGCCGATGACAAACGCCGGCAGATCCTGGTCGATCGTGCCCGGGAATTCCACCCGCAGGGCCTCGATCGCGGCAGCCGCGCTGTCATATTGCGGGCCTTCACCGAGGACGTGCGTGTGCCAGCCCTTGTCGACCATGTTCCAGTTCGCCTCGTAGCGATCCATGGTGATGTTCATGCGCCCGCCACCCGAAGCGATGCGGGCGTCGAAGCGGTCATCGTTGGTTTCGGCCAGGAAAGCTTCGAAGGGCAGTACATAGTCAAGCGCGCTGGTCTCGGGAACGTCACGGCCGTCGAGCAGGATATGAATTCGCACCGCTTTGACGCCTTCTTCCTTGGCGCGGACGATCATCGCCCGCAGGTGGTCGACGTGGCTGTGCACATTGCCGTCGGAAAAGAGGCCGAGGAAGTGCAGCACGCCGCCCCCGCCCTTGACGCTGGCGATGACTTCCTGCCACGCAGCGCCTTGCCAGATCGAGCCGGCGGCAATGGCGTCGGCGACCAGGGAGGCACCCTGGCTGTAGACCTGGCCGGCGCCGATGGCATTGTGGCCGACTTCGGAGTTACCCATGTCGTCGTCGGAAGGCATGCCGACCGCGACGCCGTGCGCGCGCAGGGTGATATTCGGATACTTGGCAAAAAGACGATCCAGGGTCGGCTTTGTGGCGGCGGCGATGGCACTGCCGACGTCGGACTTGGCGATCCCGTAACCGTCCATGACGATGGTTACGATAGGTCCCTGAATACCAGGGAAAGAAGCAGATTTCTGCAGCATGATGATGGATTCCTGGGGAGTGGAAAGGTCAGAAGCCAGGTCGCAGGAATCGGGACAAGCGACAAACCCGCGACATCCGCGCCAGTATACCCCCAAGCCCCGCTGACCGGGATCGCCGAGGAATCGACGAGGAATCGACGAGGAATAGTCGTCGCAACGAGAGCTCGCTGGGCCTCGCCTGCCTCCGCCAAGCATGCGCGGCGTGCCGTGGCAGAGCACACAGCTCCCACAAGGCAGCAGCGCCGCCAGCAGCTACGCGGACTGCCGCAGCCGGATTCGGGTACGCACGCGCTTGAGCTTGATGCGCGCGCGAGTGCGGATTTGCTTTACCTTGGGCTGTGCGTTCGATTTGAGCCGCGGCAAACGCCGACGTTTGTGCCGGGTGGCAAACACCAGCGCGATCTTGCCGATCAGCGCCATAGAAACCAGGACCCAGAAAAGGGGATACTGAACGACGCGTACGCCGAGCGCAAGCAGATCACGCAGCAGATTGGAAGAGCTTGGCAGCGCTCCCTGCTCGGCGTCGCGGACCGCATCGAGCGCCGCGATCCGCCGCCCAAGCTGGGCACTCCTGTCCTGGCTGAAAGCGAACACCGTATCGCCATGCCCCAGCGACACCTGCCCGTTGCCAGCGCTGAGGTGAAAGCCTTCCACGCCAGCCATGGAAAAAGTGACCCGACCGTCCTCGTCGACACGCGCGTCGAGGGCTTCGCCAAGCACTTCGGCGAGCCCTTCCTCCATTCTCAAAACCGCCGCGGTGATTTCGTCTCCCAGGATGGGGGTAAACGGGTCGAGCTGTTCCGTAGGCAAAACTACCGCTGCTGCGGAAGCTCCCCGCTCCCGACTGGCAGTGACATTGACCACCGCTCGCAGCGCCCGGCGGAGCGGGTCAGCTTGCGCAGGCTTGGCAAAGTCCACGTCCTGACGCGCAGCCGGCGACGGGTCGACGAACAAGTGGACAGAAGCCGCGTGGTCGAGGCCGGGCAAGGACTCGGTCGACCAGGCGCCAGCGCTCACGGCCGCGGGCAACTCCGCAAACGCGTCGCGACTGACAGCGCCGTGCGCTGCCAGATGATCGTCATCAAGTGGATATGCTACGACCTGGGTTGCAACAAGGACCGCGGCCAAAAGGCCGAAGAACCCATGCGGTCGCTTGAAAGCTGCCATTTTGCCAAGGATCCGTAACATTAAAGAAAACCTAAGCAATGACTGTGCCTGTACTTAATCTGCCATTAAATCAGAGTTTTCTCTTGAAAACTCGAAGCGCCCGCTTATCCACTGTCAAATATTCCGACACTATCGTTTGGCACCAACCCACACCTGCTCGGCCACCTACGCGAACGGATGCGCGACGGCACAGCCCCCCGGCTTGTCCAGGCGACATCCGCGACGACGCGTCCAGGGCTGCTTTATAATCTTCAACACAGCCCTGAACGCGTTTCTGAAGAAAGCAGTTGCCAAGAACAGAAGCCCGCGCAGCGGTCATGGCAAAGGGGGAAAAATGAACGACAGATATCGACTACCCGCGGCGACAGTACTCGGCTCCACGCTGATCGCCCCTGCCGATCAGCGCTCGCACCCGGAGTGGCCAAGGCCGTGAACGAGAGATCTCCGGAACGGGTCGCCTGGCATTTCATCGCCGCTGACGAAGCGGCGACGCGCTTGCAAGCGAGCTACGACGAGGGGCTCGCCGCTGGCGAAGTTCTCGACCGCCGCGCGCTGCATGGCGAGAACCGGATTACCCAAAAGCCAGGCAAGGGGGCTCTGCTGCGCTTCGCTCTGCAGTTCGTCCAGCCGCTGGTGCTGGTGCTACTGGTGGCCGGCGTGGTTACTGCCGTCCTCGGCGAATGGGTCGATTCGGGAGTCATCTTTGGCGTCACCCTGATCAACGCGGTGATCGGCTTCATCCAGGAAGGCCGCGCCGAGGATGCGCTGGCGGCGCTGGCGCGCTCGGTGAGTAGCGAAGTCACCGTCCTGCGCGACGGCTGCAAGCAACGTCTGCCATCGACCGAACTGGTCCCTGGCGATGTGGTGCTGCTGGCGGCCGGCGACAAGGTACCGGCCGACCTGCGTCTGTTCCGCGCCAAGGACTTGCAGGCCATCGAATCGGCACTGACCGGCGAATCGACGGCGGTCGCCAAGCACGGCGAAGTCCTCCCCGAAGCCACTGTTCTCGCCGACCGCTGCAACATGGCTTATGCCGGCACGGTGATGATCACCGGCCGCGGTGCCGGGGTGGTGGTCGCCACCGGCGACCGCACGGAAACCGGCCGCATCTCGCAACTGATCGCCGAAGCACCGGACCTGACGACGCCACTGACGCGCAAGATGGCGGTTTTCAGCAACTGGCTGCTGATCGCCATCGGCCTGCTGGCGGTACTCACCTTTATCGTTGGCATGTGGCGCGGTTCGTCGGCGTTCGAAATGTTCATGGCTGCCGTCGCGCTGGCGGTCGGCGCCATCCCGGAAGGGCTGCCGGCGGCGATGACCATTACCCTGGCCATCGGCGTCGCGCGGATGGCCAAACGGCGGGCAATCATCCGCAAGCTGCCGGCAGTCGAAACCCTGGGCAGCACGACGATCATCTGTTCCGACAAGACCGGCACCCTGACCGAAAACCAGATGACCGTCCGCGAGCTTTACGCCGGCGGCGTGCAGACGACGGTCAGCGGCAGCGGCTACGCGCCCGAAGGCAAGGTCGGCGACGGCGCTGAGATCGCCGGCGCCCTGCGCGAGTGCCTGCTCGCCGGCGTACTGTGCAACGATGCCGCGCTGAGCGAGGACGACACCGGCAGCGAAGGCAAGGACCTGCGCGAACACGGCGAACAATGGACGATCGTCGGCGACCCGACCGAAGGAGCGCTGATCGTCGTCGCCCGCAAGGCCGGTCTCGACGAGGCGGCGCTGCACAAGAGCTTCCCGCGCCGCGACGAAATCCCTTTCGATTCGACGCGTCAGTACATGGCCACGGCACACGAAATCGAAGGCCAGCGCCTGGCGTACTTCAAAGGAGCTCTCGAACAGTTGCTGCCGCGCTCGCAACAGATGCTCGACGCCTCCGGACAGCCGGTGGCGCTGCGCCCCGAGGAGATCGCGGAGATCGAGAACGCCGCGCGCGCCATGGCCAAGGAAGGCCTGCGCGTTCTGGCGATCGCCCGCCTCACCACCACCACGAACACGCTGCCAGCTCTCGACGAGCACAGCGCCGATGCCGGCCTGGAGTTCATCGGCCTGGTCGGAATGATCGACCCGCCGCGCCCGAAGGCCATCGCCGCAGTGGCCACCTGTCACGCCGCCGGCATAACGGTCAAGATGATCACCGGCGATCATGCCGTCACCGCGCTGTCGATCGCCCGGAAACTCGAGATCATCAAGGAGGGCGAGACGGCCCTCACCGGCGTCGAACTGGCGGCTTTCGACGATCAGGAGCTGCGCCGGGTGGCCACCGAGGTCAACGTCTTCGCGCGCGTCGAACCCGAGCAGAAGCTGCGCCTGGTCAGGGCGCTGCAGGCCAATGGCGAGGTGGTGGCGATGACCGGCGACGGGGTCAACGATGCGCCGGCGCTGAAGCAGGCCGACATCGGCATCGCCATGGGCCAGGCCGGCACCGAGGTCGCCAAGGACGCCGCCGACATGGTGCTCACCGACGATGATTTTGCTGCCATCGAAGCGGCCGTCGAGGAAGGACGCGGCGTCTACGACAACCTAGTCAAGTTCATTACCTGGACGCTACCCACCAATTTCGGCGAGGGCCTGGTGATCCTGGCGGCGGTTGTCGCCGGCGCCACACTGCCGATCACGCCGCTGCAGATCCTCTGGATCAACATGACCACCGCCGTTTTCCTCGGTCTGATGCTGGCCTTCGAACCGATCGAGGCGAATGTCATGCAGCGCCGCCCGCGCCGACCGGGGACCCCGATTCTGGACAGCGCGCTGGTGTGGCGGATCGTTCTGGTCAGCCTGCTGCTGCTCGCCGGTGCCTTCGGCCTCTTCCTGCGCGAACTGTCGCTTGGCAATCCGCTCGCCGAAGCGCGTACGGTCGCCCTCAACGTCTTCGTCGTCGTCGAAGCGATGTACCTCTTCAACTGCCGCTCACTGACTCGCTCGGCGCTGCACGTCGGCCTGTTCTCCAATCCGGCCATCTGGTACGGTGTGCTGACCATGGCCGTGCTGCAGGCGCTGCTGACCTACCTGCCGCTGCTCAACCGCCTCTTCGCCACGGCCCCGATCGGCCTCCGCCAATGGCTGGAAATAGCCGCGGTCGGCTTGTTCGCCTATATTGTCGTGGGCATCGAAAAACGGCTGCGCGAAGCTCGCCAAGCCCACTGATGCCTGCCACTCACCGGAAAGCCTCCCGCTCGATGAAACAAGTTTTCGCCCTAATCTCCCTGGCCTCGCTGCTCGCCATGAGCTGCGGCGGCGCCGCCGCGATGTCGACCGATAGCGTTGCCCAGGAGATGACTTCGCTGTCGCTCGATCACCCAGTCGCCGCCGACGATCCGGTCGTAAGCGAGACGCGGGTAATGCTCGAGCAGGTCAGCAAGCGCAGCGGTGACGACGCGACGGCCATTTTCGCGGCCTGCCGACGCTACGCCGGTCATCTGCGCGACGCCGCCCACATCAGGGCCAGCCAGCTTGAGCTGCTCGCGGCCCTCGATACCTATGGCAAGACCGGTCAGTCGATCAACGACACGCTGCAGGCCTATGTCGCCGCACGCAAGGCGGCAGCGGACAAGACGCACGCCGCCGCGATGGCGGCCCTCGCCGGGCAGAAGTAGGCACCAGCCGCGATACGCCGCGGCAGCGGCAGCGGCAGCAACGGTAAGGGGATGGCGAAGCTTCGCCCAGCGCCACCGCGCCTGTCAGCCGGCCGCGCGCTTGTCGAGTTCGTCCTCGATCACTGCCGCCCAGGCGACTTCATCGCCGCGCGCCGCCCGCGCGGCGCGGATCAAGGCCAGGTTGCGCGCCGTCGTTTCCGGCTCCCACGATTCGCGAACGGCGGCCAGCGCATTGCCGGCAGCCTCCATTGCCGCGTCTTCGTCCTTTTGCAGGACGGCCAGTTCGAGCAGCGTCGCATGGTCCCAATAGTCCGGAGTGCCGTTCGCCAGACGTCGCTTGACCGCATAGCTGACCACCGGCAGCAGTTCAAGCCGGCGCGGATCGGGCGGGTTCTTCAGCTCCATCAGCGTCACCGCGTTGATGCCCGGGTAAGCGTCGCGCCAGTCGGCTTCGAAACCCTTCAGGTAGGTGTCGATCGCCTTGCTCAACGAGCCCTTTGCTTTGAGCAGTTCGTTGGCGTTACGCGCCTCGTCCCAGCGGTCCTTGTACACCCGCCCGAGCAAGCCATTGGTTTCGCTGCTCGCCCCGTGCTCCTTGATCAGCTCGACCAGCAACTCCTCGGCTTCGTCGCGACGCTTGAGACGATTGAGGGCAAAGCCCAGCTGTTCGCGCACCAGCACGCTGCGCGCCAGCGGTGCCGACATTTGCGCCACCAGATCGACCATCGCCTGCCAGTCGCTGAGCGCGCGATACGAGAGAAAGAGGTCGATGACCACCCCCGCTTCGAGATCCTGCACCTCGCCGAGTTCACCCGCCGCCTTCTTGAGTGCGTCCTTGCCGGCGCGCCGGGCGTCGGCGAGCTGCTTGCGCGCCTCGACCGCATAGTGCGCACAATCCCGAAAGACATCGGTTTTCAGGCGGGCGATATCGGGCGCGGTGTAGCCCTCGAGCAACTGGAAAACCGGGCTGTCGGTACTCGCTTCTCCGCGCGCAGCCCTGGCGGTTTCGAGGAGCTTGGACAAGGCCTGGCGTGCGCCCTCGACATCGGTCGGCTTGCCGTCCGCGCCCAACTGGTAGGGCAAGGCACGCAAAGGTGCGACGTCAAACGACATGCGTTCGCTGCCCGCGTAGAGCAGGACGGTGGTCGCAGGGCGCACGCCGTGGCGCAAGCCAAGCTCATAGAAGACATTGGCGTTGGCACCGGTGAGGTCGGCGACGGCAAAGTCGCAGAGAATCAGGCGTTCGTACATCGGCTTGTGAATCACCCCACCGCTGACCTCCTGATCGGCACGCAGCGCCTCCATGCCCGCCGCCTCTATCGCCGGAGCAATCAGCTCATGAAATACGGCGTCGAAATCGACCGTCGTGCCGGAAGGAATGGCTTTCTTGCCGAAAGGCATGAGTACGAAACATAGCGGTAGCATCATGGTTCTCCTTGGAACAAACGGCATTAGCAGCTCTCTCCGAGCGCCTTACCGCTGCCGCAGGCGAGCGACGTGAATCAGCGCCAGAGCAATCGGGCGGCCGGGCTCTTGTTCTATTCTGAACCCGGCCACAAACCTGGCCATGTCACGGGTGGGAGGCGCCGATGCGACACGGAACGCTTGCGGTCGATCCGCTTACCCCGTCCGTCAACCTATCCCCAAGTCGAACACCATGGGCGCCAGATAAAGCATCGCCCCATAAATCACGGCGATTGCCACGAAATTCAGCCAGAGTCCCGCCTTCATCATATCCTGAACGCGCATTTCCTCGTAGGCAAAGACAATCGCATTGGGCGGCGTCGCCACTGGCATCATGAAAGCCATCGAAGCGGCCAGTGCCGCGGGTATGGTCAGCGCCAAGGGGCTCACCCCCATGCCGACAGCCACTGCTCCCAGTATGGGCAGGAAGGTTGCCGTGGTGGCGGTATTGGAAGTCAGTTCCGTGAGAAAAACCATGGCCGTGATGGTGACCAACATGATCACCCCGATTTCGACTCCGTGCAAACCACCCACCGCATCGCCGATGGCCGTGGCCAGGCCCGTGCTACTGAACGCACCCGCCAACGCCAAGCCGCCACCGAACAGCAGCAGGACGCCCCAGGGGACGTTCTTGGCGACACTCCAATCGACGGTGAATTGGCCCTTCTCCACCGAAGCGGGGAGGGCGAACAAAAGCGTTGCCGCAAATAAGGCGATAGAAGTATCCGAGATGTTCAATCCAGTCAGATCGACCAAAAAGGAACGGGTAATCCAGAGGAGCGCCGTGATGACGAAGACCACCAGCACGATTCGTTCGCCCTTCGACATCACGCCAAGGCTTTTCAGTTCCTGGCTAATGATGTCGTGCGCGCCGGCAAGCTTCAGGTCCTTGGTCGGGTAAACGAGTTTGCACAACAAGACCCAGGTCAAAGGCAGCAGGACGACGACCACTGGCACACCGAGCAACATCCAGGTAGCGAAGTTAATCTGAATACCGTGATTCTCCAACAGGAAGCTCGCCAGCAAGGTGTTGGGCGGGGTCCCGATCAGCGTCCCTACACCGCCAATCGAGGCGCTGTAAGCAATGCCAAGCATCAAGGCAAGACCAAAGCGACGGGTTTGGTCGGCGTTATCCGAGTGACTTTTCACGAACTCGACCACCGAAAGACCCACTGCATACATCATCACCGTGGTCGCAGTATTGGAGATCCACATCGACAGGCCCGCGGTCGCCAGCATGAATCCGGCAACGATGCCTCCCGGGCTGGTGCCCACAACATTGACGATGTTCAGGGCAATTCGTCGATGCAGCCCCCAGCGCTGCATCGCAGTAGCGATGAGGAAGCCACCCAGAAACAGGAAAATTAGCGGGTTACCATAGTTGGCGGCAACGGCGCCTTCCTTGCCAATATGAAGCAGCGGCATCGCCGGAATCGGCAACAACGCGGTGACCGGAACCGGTACGGCTTCGAACATCCACCAGGTCACCATCCAGGCTGCCAGTGCGACCAGGCGCCAGGCCTCTGCCGACAAGCTTGCCGGTGCTGGCAGTGCGAGCAACACGCACATCAGCACCGGCCCCGCGACAATAGCCGCTAGTCGCGTTCGGGAAATGGGAATACTGGCCTGTGGACCTTCGCCTTCGTCCATGATTGGGTTATTGTTTTTTGTACTCATTGTGCGTCCTCAGACAGATTATGAGAAAGCTGCGCAACGATGCAAAATGCACAGCATAAAAGCAAAGGGCGAACCAGGTTGCCGCTGAGATAATGAAAGAAAACGGCAGCGCTTGCAATATGCGAGCTCACCGCCGCAGGCCATGGCGCGGCACCGGCCCCATGCTGACGCCGGCCGCCTGACGGAGCCATGCTTAATGGGTCGCCATCAGGCGCCGGCAGCGACGTTTCTCGCAGGGGTAAAAAAGAGGGAGGGGGATGTCGTTCCGGATCGAGTATCTTTAATGTGAAAGTCGCGTAAGCGACTCACGAAACTCCCTTCTCCACTCGTGGGAGAAGGGTCAGGGGAAGAGGGGGACGGTCATGGCTTTCATCATCAGGGGTGTCTCGACATGTCATGCCCGTTAGGGGGAAGCAAACTCGTCATGCGCTGCCCCCGTCCGTCGCCAAGCGAGATTTCCCGGATTAAGGGTCATGAAAATTATGACCGTTCACCTTTTCTCCCTGCCTTTCCCCCGCCGGGAGAGAAGGGAGGTTTGTGAGTCGCTTACGCGACTTTCACATTAAGATTCGCCTCCACACCAGACTTGAAGGAACAGAAAATGGACGCAGAATGGGTTCTCACCACTCTCACCGATGCCATGGAAGAGCTGGAAGAAGCGATCGGCGAACTGGAATCCGACCCGGAAGCGGTCGACGAGCTGTTACCGCAACTGATGCCGACGATCTACGCCAAGCTCAATTACGCGTGGAACAGCCGCGAACTGGGGCCGGAGGCTATTGAGAAGCTCGACCACGACGAGCTGGTCGGCTTTCCGAAGGACTTGCCGATGTAGTTGGCGGCAGGCTGTTCGTTGGCGTTGTGGCGGCCCGGCAGCGCGACTTTGTCGGGCTGCCGCGCCGTACCAAAGTACCGCGGTCCCGCGTTGCACGACAGCTCAGGTAGTCTGGGGTGAGCCTGCAAACCCAACGCAATCACCGCTCAAAACCATGTTGGGGTTCGTTCCTCACCCCAACCTACGGGTGCGGTGGCCTGGAATAAAGTGAACGTCAGCCGATGCTGCTCTTCCGTCACGGCGAGCCGCTGGCGCTCGGCCCTTGGCCGACGCGAGCGGCTTTTTTCGTCATCCTGTGCCAAAGCGTGTATAGTGCCGCCCAGAACCGAGCCGCGTTTCATCCGGTCGGCAGCTCGGTCCTCTCGCGGTTGATCCGCCATCGGCACTTGCCGATCGCCCCGCAGCACACCCAGCCCCCTAGTTCCAAGCGCCTGAACCGGCTCTGTTGGCATCATGCCGCAGCAGGTCGTTCACCGGAGATTCACCTTGACCCAATCGTTTTCCGCGCTCGGCCTGTCGGCCGAGCTCACCCGTGTTGTCGCCGAACAAGGCTACACCGAGCCGACGCCCGTACAGGCGCAGGCGATTCCGCTGATTCTCGAAGGACGCGACGTCCTCGCCGGTGCGCAAACCGGCACCGGCAAGACCGCCGGTTTCACGCTGCCGCTGCTGCAACGCCTGAGCACCATGCCTGCCCGTGCCAGCGCCAACGCGCAGCCACGCCAGCGCGTGCGGGCGCTGATCCTGACCCCGACCCGCGAGCTCGCGGCGCAGATCGAAGAGAGCGTGCGCACTTACGGCAAGTACATGTCACTCAAGACGACGCTGATCTATGGCGGCGTGAACATCAACCCGCAGATCGACGCCTTGCGCCGCGGCGTCGACATTCTGGTGGCGACGCCCGGACGCCTGCTCGATCACCTGCAGCAGAAAACCGTCGAGCTGTCGAATGTCGAAATCCTGGTGCTCGACGAAGCCGACCGCATGCTGGACATGGGCTTCATCCGCGACATCCGCCGCGTTCTCGCGCTGCTGCCGGCGAAACGCCAGAACCTGCTCTTCTCGGCGACCTTCTCGGAAGAAATCCGCAAGCTCGCCGACGGCCTGCTGCACAACCCGGCGATGGTCGAAGTGGCACGCCGCAACGCCGAGTCTGAACTCGTCGCGCAGCGCGTGCACCCGGTCGATAGCTGGTGCAAGCGCGACCTGCTGGTGCATCTGGTGTCTTCGGGCGACTGGAAGCAGGTGCTGGTCTTCACGCGCATGAAGAGCGGCGCCAACCGCCTCTCGGAGTACCTGTGCAAGGCCGGTATCGAAGCCACCGCCATCCACGGCAACAAGAGCCAGCCGGCGCGCACGCGCGCCCTGGCCGGCTTCAAGAACGGTACGGTGCGCGTCCTGGTGGCCACCGACATCGCCGCGCGCGGTCTGGACATCGAAGAGCTGCCACACGTGGTGAACTTCGAGCTGCCCAACGTTCCCGAAGACTACGTGCATCGCATAGGCCGCACTGGCCGTGCCGGCAGTTCCGGCGAAGCGCTGTCGCTGGTTTGTGCCGAAGAGCGGCCGCTGCTGGCGGCAATCGAGAAACTGCTCACCCGGCGCATCGAGAAACAGGTCGTCGAAGGCTTCGAGCCGGGCACGACTCCTGCGCCCGCGGTAAGCGCTCCAGCGCCGCGCGGCAGCCACGACGGCAACCGCCGCGGTGCGGCCCCCGCTCGCGACGGACGCGCTCGCACGCCGGCCAAGGCGGCAACGCCACCAGCGCGGCCGGGAGCGACTTCGTCCCCCGCCCGTGCCAATCCGAGCGCAGCGCATAACCCACCGCCACCGCGCGCACCGCAACGTCCACGAGCGGATGGCGGCGCCGCCACGGCGGCACTGTTTCGCGGCCCGGCACGCCGCGGCAGCTGATGGCGATGGGCGGCGGCCTGGCCCGACGCCCGTGCCAATTGTGCCAACCGTGCCACTCCCGCCCCGGTTTGATCCATGGCAAACTCCGCTCACAAGTCGGTCATGAAACAGACTTCGAAGAGTGCCTGCCCCTGTGGCAGCGCGCTTCGTTACGCCGAATGCTGCGGCCCCCTGCACGACGGGGCCGCAGCACCCGACGCGGCAGCGCTGATGCGCTCGCGCTACAGCGCCTACGTACTGGCCATCGAAGCCTACCTTCTCTCCACCTGGCACCCATCGACCCGGCCGACGCAAGTCGATCCTGATGGCGCCCTGGCGCCGCAGTGGCTGGGCCTGCAAGTGCGCCGCCACGTGACTACCGGACCGGAAACGGCGATCGTCGAATTCGTCGCCCGCTACCGGGTCGGCGGCCGCGCGCAGCGTCTGCACGAAGTCAGCCACTTCGTGCAGCAAGCCGGTCGCTGGTACTACGTCGATGGCGAATTCCCTGCGGCGACGAGCAGCAAGTGAGCCGTAATGATTGAGGCCGGTGGCGCCGTGCTGCCCATCATTTATCAAAACCAGCACCTGGTCGCCATCCACAAGCCGGCGGGACTCCTGGTCCACCGCAGCAGCATCGACCGCAGCGAGCGACGCTTTGCGCTGCAGATGCTGCGAGATCAGCTCGGCCAGCGCGTCTACGCGGTGCACCGCCTCGACAAGGGAAGCTCCGGGGTCCTGCTCTTCGCGCTGAGCAGCGCCCAGGGCCGCCCCGCGGCGAAGGTCAGGGATTGTTGACGCACTCGCCGACGACGCTCTCCCCGGCGCGACCGCAGGGAGTAACGACGCCGGCTCTCGGCTGCGGACTGCCGTCGTCGTCGATATGCGCGGCCAGGGTCTCCCAGGCCATCAGCCCACTCTTGTCCAGGGTCAGGCGGAGCAACCAACCGGTGCGCGTGGCGGCATTGTCGAAACCGTCGAAGACAAAATTGCCCAGGCTATAGACGATCAGCTTGCCGCGGTAGTATTCGGCGCCCTGCGTGACGTGCGGGTGGCCGCCGACGACGACATCGGCGCCCGCATCGATCATCGTCCGCGCCAGCTGCCGCTGCCGCTCGCTCGGCTGCTCTTCTCGCTCCCAGCCCCAGTGCATGAAGGGAATCACCAGGTCGGCACCGGCCGCCCGCGCGGCCCGGATGTCGGCGACGACCTGGCTGTCCTCGCTCCAGGCGATGCCCGGCCATTCGGCCCCGGCTTCGAAGGAACGCGGCTTGAATTCGTTGTAGGCCAGTACGGCAATGCGCAAACCGCCACGTGCGATCCACAGGGGCCGGTGCGCCTCCTCGAGATTGTGGCCGCCACCAAAGGCGGCGATTCCCTGCCCGGAAAGATGGTCGAGTGTTTCCAGAAAAGCCTGCTGCCCGTAGTCACCGGAATGATTGTTGGCGACGGCCAGCGCGTCGAAGCGGCCCTTGAGCAGGGGCGCCACGCGCGGATCGGCGCGAAAGCTGTAGATCTTGCTGTCCAGGGCTTGACCCTGCGTGGCAATCGGACATTCGAGGTTGCCGATGGTGTAGTCGGCATCTCGCAACTGCGCCGCAAACGCCGCCAGCGGATCGCCGCCACGGCTAATCAGACGGCCCGGCCCGTCGTCGAGCATGACGTCGCCGACGAAGACCAGGCGCACGCTCTCGGCGCCAGCCGGGCTGGCCAGCGCCAGGCCGAAAGCGAGCGCCAGCAAGGCGAGAAGACGGCGTCCCCTGCTCATTGCTGCTGGCCCTCGGAGCGCGACTCCCGCAGCTCACCCGACCACTCGCACCAGTAGCTCAATTCGCCGTCCCTGAGCGGCTCATAGACGTGATTGAGCCCGGTGAATCCCCACGGCGCAGCTTTCACCAGCGGCGGTGGATAGGCATGCGTCGCCTGATGGATCGGCGTCGGGCCGCTGTCCTTGGCGGCCAGCACATAGACCTTGATCGTCGCCAGATCGGCAGGCTCTTTCTGAAAAACGACGCGGAAGAGAAAATACGAACCCACTTTCTCGACCGCGACGCCATAGGGCGAGACAACCGGCTGCACTTGCAAAATCAGGGTTTTGCCGCCGTAGCTGACGTGGCAAGCGACGCTTTCAACGACGGCTGCTCGCGCCGGAACGGCCAGCAGCTGCGAGCTGAACAGGCCAAGAAGAAAGAGATACCGGCGAGGGGCAGGCATGGGAGCAGACAGTGGTTGCGAAGGGCGCAGTATCGGGAGGCGGCAGAAGCCCGTCAAGGCATATAGATGAACTTGACCACGCGCCAGCACAACCATCCAGGGAGAATCATTGCTAAACTAGCAGGCTCGCGCCTGGGAAGTGATCTTCCGAATCGGGCGTCACCTCCCGCATTAGTGGCCGTGTCTCGACCTGCAGGTGCATCAACAATGCCTCCTTATCTTCGTCTTCGCCTCGTCTGCCTTGCCGGCGCCATACTGCTCAGCGCCTGCAGCACCATCGATCAACCCGTGAGCGAGCCGGTCACGGTTCGCGAACCAGTGCCGGTAACGCCCGCCGTCCCGAACACGCCTTTCGCCGACGAACCCGAGAAGAGAACGGTCTATTTCGGCTTCGGTGAGGCACGGATAGGCCACGAGGGCGTCGTCGTCCTGCGCGAGAATGCCTTGCGCCTGAAAAATGATTCGCAGCTGATCGTGACCCTGGTCGGCCATACCGACAATCTCGGCAGCGCGGCCTACAACCTGGCGGTGGCGGACAAGCGCATCGAAGCGGTGAACGACAAGCTGCGCTCGCTCGGCGTGGCCAAGAACCAACTGCGGCGCCTGCCGCTCGGCAGCGAGCAGAGCAACAAGGAGGCCTGCGACAGCGAGGCCTGTCGTCAGACCATGCGCAAAGTCGAACTGGTGTACGAAAGACGCTAAGTTCCTGAGTTCGCACGCCGCAACGCCGCGGCCGTCGCCAGATTGGCGGCAAGCACAGGCGATCACGAAACCGCGGCAGCCTTGACGGGACGGCTGCCCCCGAGTCCGTGACGCCGTGCTCGCTGGTGGCGGCGCTAACGGTCATGACATGTCGATATACTCCGGATCATGAAAGTCATGACCGCCCCCTCTCACTTGCAGTGCGCATTCCGGCTTGCACGCCGGAATCGTTCGCCGGGCCGGGGGAGCATGCTCCCTGAATTCCCCGCCTTACCCCCGGCCCTTCTCCCGCGAGGGGAGAAGGGAGTTTCGTGAGTCGCTTGCGCGACTTTCACATTAAAGCAACTTCAACTTGTGCGCCGCGGCGCTGAGTTCGCCACGAAAATCAGGGTGAGCAATGCCGATCAGCGCCTGCGCCCTTTGCTTGGCGCTTTTGCCACGCAACTGCGCAAGCCCATATTCGGTGACCACGTAGTTGACATCGTTCTTGCTGGTCGTGACATGCGCGCCGGTGGTCAGCGTCGGCACGATTCGCGAAATGGTATCGCCTTTGGCCGTTGCCGGCAGGACGATGAAAGACTTGCCATCGCGTGAGCGATTGGCCGCACGCACGAAGTCGACCTGTCCACCGGTACCCGAGTAGGACTGCGGACCGAAACTTTCCGAACAACACTGGCCGATCAGATCGACCTGCAGCGTCGCGTTGATGCTCACCAGCTTGTCGTTGCGCGCTGCCAGGAAAGGATCGTTGGTGTAATCGACCGGATGCATTTCGAGCGTCGGATTGCGATGCATGAAGCGATAGAGCGGCTGCGAACCGAGGGCAAAAGTGGCGACCATTTTTCCCGGCAGATAGGTTTTCTTGCGGTTGGTGACCGCACCGCATTCGAGCAGCTTGAGGATGCCGTCACCGATCATCTCGGTGTGGATTCCGAGATCGTGCTTGTTAACCAGTTGCATGACCACGGCGTCAGGAATGGCGCCATAACCGATTTGCAGCGTCGACCCGTCCTCGATGATGTCGGTGACGTACTCGCCGATCGCCTCCTGCACTTTGCCGATCTTCGGCAGGCCGACCTCGAGGACCGGGTCCTCGCTCTCGACGAGGCCGGCAATCTGCGAGACATGCACGTGACAATTGCCGTTGGTGAAGGGTACGTTCGGATTGACCTCGAGGATCACCACCCGCGCGCTACTGATCGCCGCCATGGTGTAGTCAGTGGCCAGGCTGATCGAGAAGTAGCCGTGCTCGTCCATGGGCGAGGCCATGGTGAACACCACGTCGACGCGAATCTGCCGGTTCTTGATCAGCGACGGCATTTCCGAGAAATAGCTTGGCAGATAATCGATCCATCCTTCCAGCCCGCCGGGGCGAGTCGCACCGCCGTAGAAGAAAGCGAGATGGCGGACATTGTCGACCGTCTCGGGGTCCATATAGGCGAATTTTCGCAGCGGCAGAATCTGCGCCACGGTCACCCCGTGAAAGCGCTGGCGCTGCTCGGAGAGCGCACTCAGCAGGGTCGGCGGTTCGCCAACACCGGTTGGCACGCTGATAAAATCGCCATTCTCGACCAGACCCATGGCCTCTGCTGCCGTCATTTTCTTGCTCTGGTAGATCCTTTGGTAAATGTCCGACATGCTCCATCCCCTCCTTGCTGTTGGCCAACAAACCGTATCCCGGGAGTGACCTCCTCCCGACTACGCTCTTTTTTCTGGCACCGTGCCACGCACGCAAAAGGTGCACACGGGGCGCGCGGGCAAGGCGCGTCCCGGCAAACCCAGCTTGCAAGCTACATGCTACGACGATACTGGCCGCCGACGTCGTAAAGCGCATGGGTAATCTGCCCCAAGGAGCAGACGCGCACGGCGTCGATCAACACCGCGAAAACGTTGCCGTCTTCGATGACCGTCTGCTGCAGGCGCTCGAGCATCGCCTCCGACGCTTCGGCGTTGCGCTCCTGAAAGTCCTTCAGGCGCTTGAGCTGCGACTGCTTCTCTGCTTCGGTCGAGCGCGCCAGCTCAATCTCGATCTGGGCGTCGCCCTTCGGATTGCGGAAGGTATTGACGCCGACGATCGGGAAGGATCCGTCGTGCTTCTTGTGCTCGTAATGTAGCGACTCTTCCTGGATTTTGCCACGCTGATAGCCGGTTTCCATGGCCCCGAGAACGCCGCCGCGCGAGGCGATGGCTTCGAACTCCTTGAGCACCGCTTCTTCGACCAGATCGGTCAGTTCGTCGATGATGAACGAACCCTGATTGGGATTCTCGTTCATCGCCAGACCCCACTCGCGGTTGATCACCAACTGGATGGCCATGGCGCGGCGAACGGACTCTTCGGTCGGGGTGGTGATCGCTTCGTCGTAGGCGTTGGTGTGCAGCGAGTTGCAGTTGTCGTAGATGGCGATGAGCGCCTGCAGCGTCGTGCGGATGTCGTTGAAGGACATTTCCTGCGCGTGCAGCGAACGCCCCGACGTCTGGATGTGATACTTGAGCTTCTGGCTGCGCTCGCTGGCGCCGTACCTGTTCTTCATCGCCACCGCCCAGATGCGGCGGGCGACGCGCCCGATCACCGAATACTCGGGGTCCATGCCGTTGCTAAAGAAGAACGACAGGTTGGGCGCGAAGTCGTCGATTTGCATGCCGCGCGCCAGATAGGCCTCGGCGTAGGTAAAGCCGTTGGCCAGGGTGAAAGCCAGCTGCGAAATCGGGTTGGCGCCCGCTTCGGCAATGTGATACCCGGAAATGGACACCGAGTAGAAATTGCGGATGTTGTGATGGACGAAGAACTCCTGGATGTCGCCCATCATCTTGAGCGCGAATTCGGTCGAGAAAATACAGGTGTTCTGTCCCTGATCTTCCTTGAGAATGTCGGCCTGAACGGTGCCACGCAGGTTGGCCAGCACCCACTCGCGGATTTTGTCGATCTCGTCTTCGGTCGGCTGGCGACCGTTCTCGCTGTCGAATTTGGCGATCTGCTGATCGATCGCGGCGTTGAAGAACATCGACAGAATGATCGGTGCCGGACCATTGATGGTCAGCGAAACCGAAGTCGTCGGCGCGCAGAGATCGAAGCCGTCGAAAAGCACGTTCATGTCGTCGAGCGTGGCGATCGAGACGCCGGAGTTGCCGACTTTGCCGTAGATGTCCGGGCGGGCATCGGGATCGCAGCCGTAGAGGGTGACCGAGTCGAAGGCGGTCGACAAACGCTTCGCCGGCATGCCTTCGGAGACGCGCTTGAAGCGGCGATTGGTACGAAAAGCGTCGCCTTCGCCGGCGAACATGCGTGTCGGATCCTCGTTTTCGCGCTTGAAGGCAAAGACGCCGGCGGTGAACGGGAAGGAGCCAGGCACATTCTCGCGCATCAGGAAACGCAGCACTTCACCCTCGTCCTTGTAGGTCGGCAGCGACACCTTGCGGATGCGCGACCCGGAGAGCGAGGTACTGGTCAGGCGAGTGCGTTTCTCCTTGTCGCGGATTTTGACGACGTACTCGTCCTGGGCGTACAGCTCCACGGTTTTCGGCCACATGTCGAGAAGCTTGCGAGCGCGCGCGTCGAGCTGCCCATCCTTCCATTCGATCAGCTCGTCGAAGTCGCTGCCAGCCGGTTTGCCGCAGGCTTGAAAGAGGTTCTTGGCGGTGCGCAGCGACTGCCGCTCGCGCGCCACTTCGGCCTGCTCGGCGCTATGTGCGTGATAAGTACGCACGCTCTCGGCAATCTCGGCCAGGTAGCGCACGCGCTGCGCCGGCACGATCGCGCGCTGGTTCGACGATTGGCGAACGGAAACCAGCGGCAGCTTGCCTTTCTTGAGCGGCAGGCCGAGCTCAAGCAGACGCGGCAGCATCGCCTGATAAAGCGCCGTGACGCCGTCGTCGTTGAAGCGCGCAGCCATGGTGCCGAAGACCGGCATTTCCGCAGTACGCTGACCGAAGGCCTCGTGGTTGCGCTGATACTGCTTGCGCACGTCGCGCAAGGCGTCATCGGCGCCCTTGCGGTCGAATTTGTTGATGGCCACGAAATCGGCGAAATCGAGCATGTCGATCTTCTCGAGCTGCGACGCGGCGCCGAACTCGGGCGTCATCACATACAGCGAAGCATCGACCAGCGGCACGATTGCCGCATTGCCCTGACCAATCCCCGAGGTTTCGACAATCACCAGATCGAAGCCGGCCAGCTTGCAGGCGGCGAGCACTTCGGGCAGGGCGGCAGAAAGCTCGCAGCCCGTTTCACGCGTCGCCAGCGAGCGCATGTAGATGTTCTCGTGCTCGATGGCGTTCATCCGGATGCGGTCGCCGAGCAGCGCGCCACCGGTACGCTTGCGCGAGGGGTCGATGGAAATGATCGCCAGTTTGATGCGGTCGCTCTGGTCGAGCCGAAAGCGGCGCACCAGTTCGTCGGTCAGCGATGACTTGCCGGCGCCGCCGGTGCCAGTGATGCCCAGGGTCGGGACTTTCAGCCCGGCGGCCGCATCAACGAGCTTCCTGCGCAGCGCTTCCGGATAGACACCGTTCTCCAGGGCCGTAATCACCTGCGCCAGATGGCGGCGATCGCCGGCCCTGAGCGTCGCCAGGACTACTTCAGGATCTTGCGGCGCCAGCGCCGAGAGGTCGAAGTCGGAGCTTTCCGCAAGGTCGTTGATCATTCCCTGCAGACCCATCGACTGACCGTCTTCCGGCGAATAGACACGCGCCACGCCGTAGGCATGCAGCTCGGCGATTTCGCTGGGCACGATGACGCCGCCGCCACCACCGAAGACCTTGATCTTCTCGCCGCCACCCGCCTTCAGCAGGTCGATCATGTACTTGAAGAATTCGACGTGGCCACCCTGGTACGAGGTGATGGCGATTCCCTGCACATCCTCCTGCAGCGCCGCGTTCACGATCTCCTGCACCGAACGGTTGTGGCCGAGATGGATGACCTCGGCACCGGTTCCCTGCAGAATGCGGCGCATGATGTTGATCGACGCGTCGTGCCCGTCAAAGAGGGAAGCCGCTGTAACAAAGCGCAGTTTGTGCTTGGGTTTGTACGGTAGAAGCTTCTTGGCAATCGAAAGATCGGTCATGGCGTTTGTGCTCCACGAAAATTGAAGGGGTCTCGGTGGTCGGGAATTTCACGGGGACATCCATGGTAGAAACTTGACCGCGATAAAGCTATTACCCGACACGCCTTGAACAGTGTAAATATCGCCAACTTGAAATAGGCTATCAATTCACGGCCTTGGAAGACGAGCATGCGCTACCCTGAGAAGACTGCCAAGCACCTGCCGACAAGCACCGCCGCGCCCCGAGGGTCCGCCAGCGGCCGGGCGACGGTGGCCATTGCCTTCCTCGAGGGAATGCTCGCCGGTCTGCAGCATGCGGGCAGCCCCACCGCGCCCCTGCTCGAACGTGCCAACATCGCCCCGGCACTGCTCGACGACCCGGGCGCACGTATTCCCGTCGACCGCTATGCCGCACTCTACAACCTCATCAACGCGCAACTCGACGACGAAGGCTTCGGGCTTTTCTCGCAGCCGATGCGCTGCGGTGCTTTCGAGTTCCTCTGTCGCAGCACGATCACCGCCGCCACACTCTCCGAGGCCATCGAACGCAGCATCCGCTTTCTGCGCCTGGTCCTGCCCGATCTCAGCGTCCGCCTCGAGACCACCCGCGAGCAGGCCCGCCTGTGCATCGCCGAGACTCGCCCACTGCTGATCGGGCGCGTGTTCGCCTTCGAATGGCTGTTGCGCCTGCTGCACGGCCTGCTGTCGTGGCTGATCGGGCGCGCCATCGTGCTCGATGCGGTGGCCTTTCCCTACCCCCGCCCACGCCACGCCGACGACTACGCCCTGATCTTCACGGCCGACTCGACTTTCGATACCCCCGCGCTCACCGCCAGCTTTGCTGCCAACCTGCTCGACTGGCCGATTCGCCGCGACGAAGCGAGCTTGCAGACTTTCCTCGACGGCGCGCCGGGCAAGCTGACGACGCTCTACCGCCGCGACCGCGAAATGGTGCTGCGCGTTCGCAGCGCCTTGCGCGATGCCCTGCCCGCTTCGCCGTCGCTGGCTGCCATCGCGCACCAACTGCATTTGTCGCCACGCACGCTGCATCGCCGGCTGGAAGACGAGGGCTCCAGCTTTCAGGCAAGCAAAGACGCCTTGCGCCGAGACCTGGCCATCAACAGTCTGGCCAAGACCAAACAGGCACTGGCCCAGATCGCCGCCGAACTGGGCTTCGCCGACACCACCGCCTTCTACCGCGCCTTCGTGCGCTGGACCGGCATGGCGCCCGCGCACTATCGACGGCGGCTGCACGCAGCAGCCGATGCTGGTAAGCAGGGGCCGAGCAAACGCCGCCAGGGCGCCGCGGCGTCGCCTGCGCCGCCAGACGGCGTAGCGAAATAGAGCAAGCGCCAGATCGGCTCCCAGAGCGCCGACCGCAGCGCTCGGGCACATGGCAGGCGGAAGTCCCGATAGTGGGGACGTGGATTGGAACGATGCCGCCTCAACGGTCGGTCATAAAGCGCGTCGCGTTTTCAAGGTCCGCATGGGTGCTGCCGCTGTACAGGGCATTGACGAACTTGCGCCAGATCAAATCCGGTTCGCCGAGACGGAAGCCGTAGATGCCGCCCTCCGACACCCGCGAGGCCGCGACCTTTATTTGCGAGGTTTCCGCGGGGCCAAGCTGAATCGTGATTTCACCCCAGACACCGATGGGCACGGAGACCAGCGCGTGTGCCAGAAAGCCGTAGCGCGAAAGCTGGATGATTTCCAGGCTGATCTTGCTCGCCACACCGTCTGCCGAGGGGATCACGAACTTCGCCGGGCAGCGCACCGAAAAACGCCGATGCCGATGCCGATGCCGCCGCCCGCTATCGTCCTGCCCGCTTTCCTCGACCGCCGGCAGCACCGCCTGATAGGCAGGCAGATCGTAGATCGTGTGCATCAAGCACTTTTTTCGATCGCTAAGCTCGGCAAAAACGTTGGTCCGCACGTTGAAAAAGTGGTCGAGCAATTCCGGCGTCAGCACCGGGTCGTTGGTGGTGTAGAAACGACGCTGCGGCAACTGGATATTGGCTAGTTTGCGCCGAAAGAAGAAAGCATGCAGATTTCGCTTCGGTGGTTTCGACCCGTAATGCCTCTCGAAGATCGCGTCGGCAGCGCGCAGATCCAGCGTCGCACCAACGGCTGGCGCACCATTGACGAAATCATAATTCTCGACGACGTTCTGCGTCAGACGCTGGAAGAACAACAGCGATTCGTACATCTCGATATGGCCGGGATTGACGGCGATGACGATGTGCCGCGTGTCGAAAAACGTGTGGCAATAGTCGTACATGAACTTCATCAGCGGAAACAGGATACTGCCGCCCGTGTGGCGGAATTTCCGGTGCACCGCCAGCGCCGAAACCTCGGCGATGTTCCCTTTTTCCTCACGCACCGCAGTCAGATCGAAAATCCTCTGCAGCGGGAAACCCAACACGCTCTCGCGGATCAAGGACAGCGTGCCAACCACTTGACCATCATATTTCGCGCACAAGGTGGTCGTCGTCGGCAGGGCATGATAGATCGTGACGCGCATTCCGGAAGGATCCGGGGTCATGAAACCACTGCCGACATAGGCATCGTGCAGCAGCGTAAAGCAGGCTTCCAGTTCCTCTTTAGTATCGGCGATCTTCAAGACCAGCCGCTCATTGGGTGCTGGATTGCACTCGACGAAGTTACGATAGACAGCAAAACGCCTCTTCTGGGGGAGGATGTTGAACAGCTTTCTCAAGGTCCGCCGCAGCAGTTTCCGTACCGGCACGACTAGTCTTCTGAACATCTCCACGCCCTGTTCAACCACGACGGTCGGAAGCGCCCGCAGCCCGGATACTGACGAAACTAGGCTTGCCGTTCCATCGACAATGCCACGGCACGGCGCTGACAACACTGTCACCGTGCATCTTATCAAAAGCGGCGCCCCCTACGCCGCCCGTTTGCCTTCTAATACGCAGGCCATCGCCGGCCGGCAAGCGCTCTCGCCACGTCAGTACCGAATGCAGACCTTTCCAAAGTGGGCACCGCTCTTGCGGTAAGCCATCGCGGCCTTGCGTTCCTCGAAAGCAAAAACGCGATCGATCACCGGCGGCAGCCGATGCTGGTTGATCGCACGCAGCATCGTCGCGAAGCCATTGCGGCAGCCAACGCTTATGCCGAGCAGACGTCCCAGGCGGGTGACGACCAGTCCCAGCGGTGCCGCCAAACGGGCACCCGACAGCACACCAATCATCGACAAGGTTCGGCCCGGACGAATGTAGCGCAAGGGCTGCGGCAGCGTTCTCTCGCCGCCAAGTTGAACGATATTATCGAAGCCACGGTCAGCGGTGAGCGGTGAGCGCGCGCCAGCTTCGCCCATTCGGTGTCGTCCGATAGGTGATGCGGCGTCCGCACCGAGCGCTTTGGCGGGTTTGAGCTTGGCGTCGCAGCTGACGACCACGCTCCACGCAGTGAGTGCCGCACAGGGCAGCGTCGCCTGTTCGTCAACAAGATGGGCCGGCACTTCGACCATTCCGCCTTTGGGCAGGCAGACCAGATCCACCATCATCGCGTCGACCGGCCCGGGCTGCCGATCGGGGCGGCTGGCCATCTGCAAGTGCTGCATGCATGCCCCAGCCATCCTGGAGCTGAAAGACTCTCAAGTTGTTGATCCTCCTGCTACCATCGTTGGCCAGATGAGCGCGCTATGGCTCTCCAGAGACATTGGCCGGCAAGCCGCAAAAGTATAATTGGCCGATTCAATCGTGGTCAATCGCAATTAGGGCGCCGTCAGCGGAAAGCTGAGCGGAGTCGTGAGCGAGAAATGCATGCGGATCCCTGCGGTATCATCAGCTTCGACGAAAATTTCCGGGAATGTCGTGTTGATCGTGTCGAAACAAGCCGTGCTCATGTTCGTAGTCGTGTTCTGCAGCCTGAAGCTGATGGCCGCTGAGCAGCAGAACTACCCCTTTACCCTCGAAAGCATCAAGGAGGGTAACAGTCACAGTATCGTCGCGCGCAATCGTGGCGCGGCAGCGGTCTCGGTCAGAATTTCTCTCGCCAACTCGCGTAACGCCGCCCCGGACAGCCCCTTCCCTCTTTACGCGGTGGTTCCCCCGGGTAGCGGAAACATCTCCCTGGCGCGTATCCGGCCGGCCGCGACGGGCGCCAGCTACAGCTTTCGCACCCAGACATCATGGATGCTTGGCGACTACCATGCGCGACAAAGTGCCGGCGCCATCTATCGCCTGCCCTACGCCAACGGACTGGCCTTCCACATTGGCCAGGCACCCGGAGGCCCGCTGAGCACCCACCGCACGCCCGACAGCGAATTTGCCGTCGATATCGGTATGCCCGAGCGCACGCCCGTGGTCGCCGCCCGCGATGGTATCGTGGTCTACACCGAAGCCAGTGAGAGCTATGGTGGCCGACACCCGGACCTGATGAGCAGGGCCAACGCAGTGCGCATACAGCACAGCGATGGAACCATTGCCCTCTACGCGCACCTGGCGCACGGCGGGGTGAATGTTTTCCCGGGACAGCGAGTTAAAGCCGGCATGCAAATCGGCTTGTCGGGCTCGACTGGCTACTCGTCCGGGCCGCACCTGCATTTCGCCGTACAGACGGTGCTGCGGGCGGGCGATCGCTTGACGACCTACTCGCTACCCTTCAACTTCTATGTCGGCAGGCCCCCTGCGGTATTCGCGCCGCGGTTTGGCATGTTCGCTGCAGCGCAGTACGCTTCCCCGGGTCGGGTGCCGATCACCGTTCCGGGCCCCAAGGCGCGTTCTGCCAAATGACAACTCATCTTGTATATCTTTTCGTCGGTATTCTGTATTCCGTGTTGCGACATCCGTTACATGCGTCGACCATGCCCCGGTTGTCGCACCTTGCGCCTTGAATACGACGGAAAGTTCGGCGCAATCTGGTCCGTCACTTCAGCGCTAACGTCCGTAGCGCTGCTTTTCTCCTTGGCAGCAAAAAACTCAACAGGATCCAATGGACAGTTCTTTCTTCGGCCGCCAGCACCTCGCCGTCTTGCTGGCACTTTTCCTGCCGCTGCTTTCGGCCTGTGCGTCTTACGGCAAGATAAGCAACGAACCCATCCTCGCCGAAGACGAGTCACCCGGTAGGTACTCGATCACCCAAGCGGTGCATTCCGGCCGCTCGGACGAAGCAACCATGATCCTGGCGTTTTCTGGCGGCGGCACCCGCGCCGCCGCACTGGCTTACGGCGTTCTGCAGGCGCTGCGCGACACCCGCATCGAACTCGGTGGACAATCGCAACGGCTGCTGGACGAGATCGACACCATCAGCTCGGTATCGGGTGGCAGTTTCACGGCCGCGTATTTCGGCTTGTATGGCGACAAGATCTTTACGGATTTCGAGAAGGACTTCCTGCGCCGCAACATCTCCGTTGAACTGATGCAGGGACTATTGGACCCGGCAATGTTGCTCTCCGAACGTGGCCGTACCGAGATGGCCGCCAATTATTACGACGGCAATGTGTTCAAGGGCGCGACCTTCGCTGACCTGCAGCAGGGGGACGGGCCGCTGATCGTGATCAATGCCACCGACCTCGGTCGGGGCGTACGCTTTTCCTTCCTCCAGGATTACTTTGATCTGCTGTGCTCCGACCTGTCTTCGTTTCCGATTGCCAGCGCAGTCACTGCTTCATCCGCCGTGCCGGTCCTGTTCCATCCGCTGGTGCTCGAAAATCGCAAAGGCTGTGGCGATCGCGCACCAACCTTCCTGACCGACTTGCAGACCGGTGCCAACCGCTCACCGCAGTTGGCGCATGTCGTCGACGGCCTCAACAGCTACGCGCTCAAAGACCAGCGCCGCTATATCCATCTGGTCGACGGCGGCATCACCGACAACCTGGGCCTGCTGGCGGTCTATGAAATGATCGAGTTGGCCGGCGGCGCAAGAAATCTGCTCGGCTCGCTTGGCGGCATACCCGGACGACGTTTCATCGTCATCTCGGTTAATGCCTCGACGTCGCCGCAATACGGCATGGAACTGAGCAAGGCCCCGCCGTCGATGGCCGATACCGTCAACCTGGTGACCGACGTCCAGTTGCATCGCACCAACGCGGCAACGATGGCCCTCATGCAAAGCAGCATCAAGGGCTGGGCGGCGGAACTGTCAACACCCGGACAAGCCGTCGAATCCTATTTCGTCGACATCGACTTCAAGAACGTCCCGCAAGCTCAGCGAAAACTCTTCCTGAACCAGATTCCGACCAGCTTTTCGTTAAAAGAGGCGCAGGTCGACGAATTGATCGCTGCCGGTCGCGAGCTCTTGCTGAGCAACCAGGAATTTCAGCGCTTCATCCGCGATCTGGGAGGAAGTCAGCCGGCGCAAGCCCGCTGACCTGTGCCCGTGCGCATGAGTCTGCTCGTCGCATCGAGCGAGCTTGCCGAGATAGCGGGCGAGGCCGCACACGAGGCAGAAAAGGCCCGCCATTCTCGCCGCGAAGCGCGGTGCCAGGTCTACCCTCGTGCCTTGGGAAAGAGTCAAGACCTAGCCCTGCGTGTTGCGGATTGAACCCGGAACCTGGGCCCCTTCACGCCGGAAAAAGAGACCATCCATGATCCTTCGCTCACAGCTGCTGGTTCTCGCCTTTCTGCTGACCGGTTGTTCCAGCTGTCATGTGGCATCGTATTACAAGCCAACGCCTGACAGCCGCAAGTACGTGCAGACCTACGCACAACTGCCCGGCTACGCCGGATTGAAGCTTGGCGACCAGGCATCAGCGATGATCGCATTCTGCGGCGACAAGTACCTGCCAGCGCCGGGAAGCGCGGTTCAACTGTGCATGTCGGTCGAACTGGCCAACAACTCGACAATGCGCTTCCTGGACGGAAGAATTCAGCTCACCGCTGGCGCCATGAAGCCGGCAATGGTGGAGATCGCAAGCATTGAATACGAAGTCTGGTGCAATGTTCAGGCCGGGACCCGCATCTGTTCGTCGTCCGAGGAATCACCGGTCGAAGGACCGCGAACAAAGCGTCCGGGAATGACTGCCCGCGTTGATCGTTACGTCTTCGAGCCACTATTGGCGTTTCGCGGAGCCAACGACACCTTGCATGAAGGAGCCATGTTTGGCCAGCGCCTGAGCGGAACGCGGCGCTATCTTGTAAAGACCGCGCCCATAGCGATCGGCAAGGAAACCCCCATTGTTGTTGTATTTCCCGATGTACTCATCGACGGACAGGCAGTTGAGCTACCTCACCTGGAGTTTCAGGCAGTCACCGAGGAGGTTTGTCGAATGCTTCCTCTTGCATAGTCAATAAAGAGACGGCGAGAGCACCATGAGCGCGTATCTGGTTCTTGCCATCGGCTCGCGGTTTCGCTCCACGCTGCCTCCCCACACTCCGTCGCCCTCGTGCCGTTGCGCTTCACTTCGTTTGCTGTGGCCAACTTACGGGAGGACTTTCACCGCCAAGATCGCGCCCATGCTGGGCGCACAACGGATCAGATCGCGGCTGCGCACGATCTATCCTTATTCGTTAGGCTGCAGCACTACTTCTCAAGCATAAGTGCATTTGCCTTTGTGACGTCCACGACCGTCGTCGTATCGAATTTCGCCCAGGGATTCGCAACCTTGAATCCGCCCTCGATCTGGATCTTCTTGTCGGAGAGAACACTTGATGTTCCGATAAGCACCGATGCTCGTAGCATTCTCTCCGAGTACGCGATGGCATTCGTTAGTTCCTTCTTGCTGGCTGCGTCAGAGTCAAGTTTCTCTCCGACTAGTATCTTGTAAGCAAAGAAGTACTTCAGTGCATCGACGTAATCCTTCTTCTTGTAGGCGGCCGCACCTAAAGTCCAAAGCTCATCTTGACCCTGCCCACGTGCCGATGTATGGAAAACCAAAGACGAACCGATAAGTAGGGCCGCTGCAACAGCACTAGTAATGTGGATCATTTCTGCCTCTCCTTTAGCGTCGGTGGACTCTCAGAAATTTCTGGTGGCGATGCCGCACCGCTATTAACGGTCTGCTCACCCGTTGCTCCAATGTAAATTGAAGCGGGCTTTTCTATGACAACTGCGGCGATAAGCACGATGGCTCCAAGCAAGGCAAAGAGGAGACCGGGAGATGCGCTTGCTAGGTCAGCCTTGGCGCCACTTAGGGAAGCGTTGAACTTGAACTCACCGGAAACTCCCCGTCTTAATAGATCGTTGCCCATCTGAACGATCTTCACGCCGGCCCAGACAAGCGCCAGCTTCAGTAGAAGAATCGAGGCAACAGTCAGCATGTAGCTAAGGAACGCTTGTGTCATCGACAAAATCTCCTCAAGGGCGTCGACGTCAACGTGTGGCAGCGGCGGCGAGACCTGCGGCCTACGTTTAGTCGGCACCGATTTCGGTGTATATCCCGGCATGTCAAGGCCCATAATCCGGTCGGAAAATTGTAACAACCTGATTTGTAGAGGGGAGTAAGATTTTTACGCACCTGACGAGTCGAAAAACACACCTTCTGAGCTCACGCTTCTCGATCAGCTTCGAGATCGCGTCCGCCTCAAACACTTACAGTACAGTATAGGAAACGAACCTGGTATGTCCATTAGGCCATGCGCTACGCCTGGCCCGATCAATCGTTGCCCTTCGCAGGACACTTGTCGAAGTACACTTAGCCTCCCCCACTCCGCGATTCGACGAGTTAGTTCAAGCTTTCCGCCGCCGATCCCTCATCACAGCGTCTTCAAATACTCCACCAGCGCTTCCTTGTCGGCTTCCGGCAACCCCGTCCCAAACTCATGCCCCTGGTTGCTGCCACCCTTGCTGCTAGTATCCAGCATTGTCCCCACGCGCTTGGCCGCGGGCGTGTCGGTAACGAACCCGACCCTCACTTGGTCATACACATCGTAACCCCGCCAGAAAACCGTCGGCCGCTGCCCAACCGGCTCCAGCAAATTCCTCAGCGTCGGCACCGAGCCATTATGCAGATACGGCGCCTTTAACCAGATACCGTCGAGGAAAGGCACGACATAGCCGATCAGATCTTCCTCAACCAGGCCGCGGCGTTCGAGGCCCATTTCCTTGACCACCTGGTTGGCCTTGATCGCAGCGCCCTTGTTCCAGGAATCAAGACGACCACGGTCGGTGCCGACTTCGGCGAGGGGTAGCGGCCGGCCGGTGAGTTCGCTGGCGTGGCAGTTGGCGCAGTTGGCGTCGAACAGGGCTTTGCCCTCGGCCGCCTTTGCCTGATCGATGGCGAAGGGGTATTTCGGTGGTGGCAATTCGGAGAGGTAGCTGTGCAGCCATTGCACCTGCTCGACGAACTCCTGCTTGTTGGCGGGCGCAGCGCCGAGCAGGCCCAGGGCGGAGTCCATGATCACCGAGTAGGCGTCGCTGCTGTCGCCGGCGTAATTCATGCGGTGGCCTTTCTCCCAGACGTACTTCTTGAGGTTCCATACCGAGGGCATGTCGGTGGGACCGAAAGTGTCGTCCATGGGAGCACCGATCATGAAGTACTTAGTGAGGTTCATGGCGTCGTCGCGACCGCGGCCCCAGTCGGGGAAGTCGGGGCGGTAGATCCAGGCGAACTGTTGCTCGCGTTCGAGCAGGCGTTTTTTGGTGATCGGGATGACGAAGAAGCGGTAGAGGAGCTGGTCGATGAGGTCGAGATTTGTGACGCGATTGATTTCGGCCATCAGGATGTCGGCATTGAAGCGCGGATCCTTGGCGCAGTCGATCAGGTAGCGGAAGAAGGCCTCGACGTTGGTGGTATGCGCCGGACCGCCGACGACGAAGACCGGGTTGGAATCGGGCGATTCGCGGTAGCTGGTAGTGTGGCAGACGGCGCAGTTGTTGGCCACGCGCGGAAAGCCGATGGTTTTCTTGCTGAAACCCGCCGGCAGTTCCTGGCCCTGCTCCCAGGGAACGCCGAGTGAGGCGTAGCCACCGGGAAGGACCTTGCCGTCCTGGGTCAGTTTTTCGGGAAAGACGCGCGGCAGGACGTAGAAGATCCAGTAGGGGATGCCGGCGTCGTGCTCGGCGCCGATCGAGCCGTATTTGAAGCGCGTCTCGAAATCGGCCGTTACCCAATCGGGCTGTGGACGTTCGCGGAAGCCGCGGTCGTAGCCGATCACCCCGCCGACAATGATCGTGACGATGATCACCACGCCGATGGCGCGGAACCAGTTCCTGCAGGATCGCATGCTCATCGTCGGCTCCTCAGAAGGTCTTCATGAATTCGACCAAGGCGGTCTTTTCGTCGGCGCTCAGCTCGGTGCCGTAGGCCTTGCCGGTGTGGCCGCCGTTGCCATTGCCGGGAGCGCTGGTGTCGAAAAGGAAAAACGACGGACCGTTGCCCTGCGGCTGATCGGAGACGAAGCCGACCTTGACCGGGTCATAAACGTCGTTGCCGCGATAGAAGCTCGCGGGCCGTGCCGCCGCCGGTTCGAGCAGCTCGCGCAGGCTGGGCACCGAGCCGTTGTGCAGATAGGGCGCACGCAGCCAGACGCCGTCAAGCGGCATGTTGGCGTAGCCGTGAGTCTTGCGGAAGTGCGTGAAGCGCCACGGGTAGCCGGCGTAGAGCGTGGCCTGGTTCACCGCCAGCGTGTAGGTGTATGAATCGAGGCGGCGCCGGTCGGTACCAATCTCGGCCAGCGGTGTCACTTTGCCGACCAGCTCGCCGCTGAAATCGCTGCCCGAAGCGCCGTGACAGTTGGCGCAATAGGCCTTGTAGATCGGCGCGCCGCGCAGGGCCAGTTCGGCGTCGACCGGGAAGAACTGGCTGAAGCTCGGCGGCGTGACGTCCAGGATCCAGTCCTCGACGCGGCTGATGCGTTCGATGTCGATGGTCGGCGGCGTCGTGCCGGTGCCGAAGGCGGCGCTCTTGTTGCGCTCTTCGACGGTGGTGTTGTTGCCGTCCCAGTGCAACTGCATCTCGTGCGGCTCCTTGCGCTGGCGTTGCCGCCACAGCGAAGGAAAGTCGGCCGGGGCGTCGAACTCGGCGGGGTCGAGATGCGCCATCGGGAAGTTGAAGATCACTTTCGCCGAGTTGAAGGTATCGACGCGCCCCGGCCCCCATTCGTGCTGCTTGAAGACCCAGTCAAAGCGCCCGGCAAGCGCCAGCACGCGGTCGCGCATTATGGCAATGGCCACCGGATAGACCACGTAGCGGTCGAGCAGATCGAGCTGGCCGCCCTGACGTTCAATCTCCGGCAGGATGAATTCCTTGGAGAACTTCGGATCGGCGGCGCAGCGGAAGAAGAACTCCTCGAAACCTTTCATGTTGAAAGTCGCGGCCGGCATGCCGAGGATGATCGTCGGTGGCTGGTCGGCGGCCGTGCGCACGGTACTGGTGTGGCAGACGGCGCAGTTCACAAAGACGCGGTCGATTCCCTGGTAGCGGCGCTGCGAAGTGCCGACCGGCAGGTCGCGGTCGCTGCCGTCGGCGTTCTTCTCGAACACCATTCCCAGCGACTGGTAGCCCTTGCCGGGCAAATACTGCGGACAGACGTCGGGCAGCACCCGCCAGATCCAGTAAGGGAAACCCATCTCGTGTTCGCCGCCAGTGGAACCGTACTTGAAGTGCTCGGTCGGGCTGGCGTAGTCCACCGGCACGTCGCCGCCGAAGCGCTGTACCAGCCAGACCACGGCCAGCATCGGCAAGACGACGGTGAGGATGAAGAGAATGATGAAGCGTCGCTTCCAGGGGCTTTTCGCTATTTTTTGCTGTCCGTTCAGTTCGTTCATGCTGTGTTCCCCTCTTGCTGGTTCTCAGTGCGCCGGCAAACACGGGCGTAGGGCCTCGTAGCCGGCGGCGAGCAGCGTTTCGAGTTGCGGCGACTGACCGGTTTCGGCGCGCAGCCATTGCGTCACCTGCGCGAGCAGTGCGGCGCGCACCGGGCTGCTGCGCCATGCTTGAGCGTCGCTGGCAAAAGCCGGCAACATGCTTTCCGGCGGCATTGGCGTCTTCGCGCGCTGCGCCGGCGGGATATCGGCCATGGCCAGGCGCACGTAGAGGCGCGGGGCGCAGTGGCGGAGCCTGGCATCGACTTCGGCCGGACTACCCTGCAGAAAATTCGGCGGAAAAGTTTCGGCGGTCTGGTGGCAGGCGGCGCAATAGGGTTGAAAGCTGCGCAGCAGCGGATCGCCGGCGCTGCTCGGCGTCTGACCCGGCGCTACGGCAGCGACTTCCAGCTGCGCCGGTGGCAAATGCTCGGCGGCCGCGCAGCACGCTGGCGCGGCCGGCATGCCAAGCTCGGCCAACAGGGCCGCGAAGAGTCTTTCGCGCGGGAAAGGCATGGGGCCGAACAGATTCGCGGCGTCGCGCCCCGCCGCCAGGCGATCGATCGCCTGTTGCACGACGCTGAAGTCGTGGCGGATTTCCAGAGTCACCTCGCCGTCGGCCCCATCGACACCAACACCGCCGCCTGCATTGCGGCGAATTCCAATGCTGCCGATGGCACTGCCGGCTGCGGTGCGGGCCGGCAGGCCCCCGACCTGCGGCAGCAGCGTCGCGCCGCTCGGCGTCGCCTCGCCAAGGAGCGTCAGATCGACGCCGTTCAAGGCCGTTCCAGCAGGCAGCGTCAGCCGTGCCAGCCGCCCTCCGCTCGGTTTTCCCGCCTGCATCGACAGTGTTCCGGCGAGCAGACTCCCGCCCGCAGCGGTGCAGCGCAAGGACCAGCGCGAAGCGACTTTGCTGTCGATCCGGCAGGACACGCTCAGGCGCTCTGTGACAGCTGGCGCCAAGCGCGCCAGCGCACTCTCCAATTGCCGCCGGTCGCTGTCGGCGACAAACTCCGCCAGGCCAGCCACCAGTTGCCGCAGCGCATCCGCTGCGTCCGGTCGCCACAGCGCCCCGGCTGGGCGGGGCAAGAGCGGATCGAAGCGCGCCGGCACCGCCGCCACAGCCGCCCGCGCAGCGCTATCCGCGGGCCAGCTGTCAACCGCCTGCAGCGGGTTGCGGTTGGGAATGTCGGGATTACCGGCGCTCAGGCCGCCCGGCCAGCGGCGCCGCGCCTGCTCGCGCAGCCGCTTGTCAACCGCCTGCATGAAGCGGGCATCAGGGGTCCAGGTCTGACCGCCGGAGAGCGCGTGTCGCAAGGCGGCGGCGAACAGGCCGGCGCGGCAGCCTTGCGCCGCGGCCGAATTGCCGCCGCAGCCCGCGCGCCACAGAAGCTGGGTCAGGGCAAAGCCGTTGGCGCGCTCACTGGCATTGTCGATGGCGTAGGGGACGTCGATGCCGCGGTCTGGGGAAATGCCGTAGAAGCTTCGACCGCTGGCCAGCAGCGTCGCCGCCACTTTGGCATTGGCGTTGGTCTCGTCCCACAGCGCCCGCGAAAAAATCGGCGAACCGTTCTGGTGGCAGGCAAAACAGATGCTGCGGTTGGCGTAGACCAGGCGCGGCTTGCTGCCGGCGTGGTAATCCTTGAGCAACTGGAATTCGAAGCGCCCGGCGGCCTCGTTGTAACTGATGATCTCGATGACCGCCGACTGCTCCTGGTAGCCGATGTACAGGCGGTCCTTGAGCAGTGGCATGCCGGCGGCGACCGGCGGGCTGTCGACGGCCACCAGGACGCGCGGATAGGCAAAGTAGTCCGGTGCAGCCGCCGTCCGCTGCAGCGAGCGGCCGAGAGGAATCAGTACGCGCTTGGCAGGCGGCAGCGGGCTCGCCGGGTCGCGCAGCAACTGCGAATCGATGCGGGCCAGCAGAGCTTCGAAGGGAAACGGCACTTCGATCTCCGCCGACGCGCCGCGACGCACGGCAAACAGTTGCTCGAAAAGCGAACGCCCCTGGCTCGGGAGATGCTCGCCGGGGTCGGCCGGATTGACGACCGGCAGCGCGGCCACCGGCACCGCCCCCGTCGGCCGCGCTTCAGTCGCCAGCACCGGCATGGCGACGAGTGCTGCCAAGCCCGCTGCCAGGCCCGCGGCAAGCCGTCGCAGGATCGCCAGCGACATCGCAGGCAGACGCATTGTCAGCTTCCATGCCCCGGCTGCGCCAGACTCAGGGCTTGGCAGGCTTGCCAGCAGCAGCGACGACAGTGCGTTGCTGCGTTCCCGGCCAGCAGTCTTCCTGCACCTTGCCGGTGGCAACGAAATTCGCCCGCGCCTTCTCGTCGGTGGCTTTGTCGTAAAGCGTGAAATTGAGCGCAAAGCCGCGGTCCAGATAGGCGCGGCCAAGGTAAAAGCCGGGACGGACCATGCGGATTTCGTCGCGCACCTTGAGCCCGCGCCGGCCGGCGAGGTAGTCGGGGTTTTCCTGGTAGCCGGCAATTTCGTCAGTAAAGAAGTAGTCGATGATGATCGACTCTCGCCGCGAGTCGAGCAGACTCTGGCCGCAATAAAGCTTGGCCGGGAACAGCAGCCAGGTTTCCTTGCCCGCGTAGTTCATCTTCTTCGGCTCGCCTTCGACCAGGCCGAGCTTCTTGAGCAGTGACAGATCCTCGATGCGGTTGCGCAGCACACCTTCGTCGCGGAAGAAGACCTTGCCGCGCCAGAGCACTTCGCCGATCTCCTCGACGACGAGGCCCTTGAGGTGCAGGACGGTACCGCCAAAACCACCGACCAGCTCCGAAAGCCGGAACTTGCCGCTGCTGCCGCGCGGCAGCAGGATGCGGCCTTCGAAAGCGCCGTCCGGGATCGGACCGGCGGTCAGGCGCGCGTAGATCTGGTCGATCTGCTCCTCGTCCAGCGTCGCCAGATAGTCGGGCGTGATTTTCGCCAGCTCGGCGGGCGGAATCGGATACTGGTAGTCGACCTGCGCCAGACTCATTTTCGTCTGGTAGCTCTTGGCGTAAGGCGCGAATTTGATATCCGGGGGTTCCGGCTTGCTGCATGCGGCAAGGGCAAGCGCGGTGAGCGTCGCCAGCGCGCCAAGCGCAAAGCGTGACATCCGGTCTGTGCGCTGGCTGCGCAGGGTGCGCAGGGTGCGCGCGGCGCGCAAGTGGCTCAGGGCAAAGGTGTGCGGCAGTCGCATGATGTGATCTCCCGTTTCCTTACAGCGTGGCGAGGAAAGCGGTGAGCGCTTTCTTGTCGGCCTCGGAAAGATCCTCGCCGAAGCGGTGACCCTGGTTTTCGATCTCCTCGGTGCAGGTCTGGTAATTGGCACTGATGAAATCGCGTTGCTCGCGCAGAATTTCGACGAAGCGTGACGGATTCTTGATGATCTCGTCGGCGATCGTCTGCAGCGTCGGCAACAGGCTCGCCTTGCCGGCGGCTTCGAGCTTGTCCGGGTGGCGCTTGGCGAGGAACAGGTCGCCGATCAGCTGCTTGTGCATCAGGCCATTCAGGAAACCGGCGCTGGTGCCGGCCGGAATCGTGACCTGCCCGAAACCGAACAGCGGCTTCTCGGTCTTGCCGTCGAGCGGTCGGATGCCGACGTCGATAATCAGGTCGGCGTTGGTCAGGGTCCGCTTCGTGCCTCTCTCCTTCGGGTTCAGCAGCTCGAACATCGACAGCTTGTAGAGTTCGAAGCGGCCCTCGACGCTCGGGTCGTAGCGCAGGCAATCGGGCTGCTGTGCGAGCAGCTGGCCGCCGCTATCGACATAGCGGGCGCGCTGGAAATCGTTGGCCTTGTTCGCGGGCTTGCCGCAGATTTCCGGCCCGATGGCGTTGTTGTGCATGAACGGCGCGGTCGCCCAGATATTGACCAGCGAGACATTGCGCAGGTAGCCGCGACCGGCATCCTTGAGCTCGTCGCGCTCGGGAATGTCGGCAACGACCTCGCGCTGGCGCAGGGTGTCCGACGCCGATTCCATGTACAGGTTGCCGGCCTTGTGGTTGGAGTGCAGCGAGCGGCAACGGAAAGTACCGACTTCGGTGACCGGTGTCGCCTGATCGTTGCCCAGGAAGTCGGCTCTTACCTGGCGCGGATGCGTTTCGCTGGCGGCGGCGAAGTCGCGATTCTTGAACGAGCCGCCTTCGCTCTCCGGAATACTCGAATGGCAGCGCGCGCAGTTCTCGGCGAAGAGCAGCTGTCCGCGGCCGACAGCACCGGCGCCGAATTCGTTTTCCAGGTCGCGGACCAGATCGGCGCGAGTGTAGGCCACCCCGGTCGAACCCGCCTGGCGAACATTGGCCAGCGCCGCGTGGAGGTCGGTCTGATCCGACTCGGCCGAGGCAAAGAAATCAAGCACATTCTGCAAGCGGTCCTCGACGGCCCGGAAGTTCGGGCAATCGCGTCGGCACTGGCCGATATCGAAAGGCGTCTGCCCAAAACCGCGTTGCTCCGGGTCCACCTCGCGCATGTCGGCGAGATGATTGACCCAGCACTGCTCGGAACAGGAGCCGATGTTGAAGTACACGCGCTGGATCGCTTCCAGCGCGCCGGTCGAGTCTTCGCCGCCTTTGAGGATGTGATGGACGCCGGGCAATACAACTTTCTGGCCGCCGAGATTGACCGGCGTGGTGTCGTCGTCGCGGGTGCTGCGCAGCCAGCACTTGTTGTCGCGACCTGGTTCGCACCAGCACTTGCTGGCGTCGGTTTCGCTGCCGCAACTCGCCGCCTTGCGCCATTTGGTCACCACTTCGCCCTTGAATACCGGCCGCTGAGCGACATTGATCAGGGCATTGATGGTCCCCGGATTGTTGACCTGGTCATGCGAAATCGCCGAAGTGTCGGTGACGCCGGGACGGGCGTGCGCGAACATCTGATACTCGAGACTGCTCATTGGCAGGCCCGAACCGAGCAGTTCGGACATGCGCGTGTACTGATTGCCGATCAGTCCCTTGAGATTCTCCCACTTGGGATGCGCCGGGTCGGCCGGCGGATTGAGCGGGTCGAACGCGATATGACAGGAACCGCAGGAAGTGCCGATCAGGAATGGCGGCTCGACCGAGCCATCGGATAAGCGGCTCACCCGTTGATCGGAGGCGATGCCGGTCTTGTCGATCAGTGGACGGTCAAAACCCGACCAGCTTCCCGGCTCGCCATTCAAGGCCTGCCACTTGGCGGCGTCGAAGCGTGGATTGGGAAACTTGCGGATCCCCAGGGCACCCGTGGAGGTGCCGAACTTGAGATCGCAGGCCGAGTGCCGTTGGTCGAGCTTGCCGCCCTGGCTGTGCGGGTCGTCCGGGTCGAGGGCCGCATCCTTGAGGCCGCAGGCGGGGTCGATGTAGCCCGGCTTGCCGACGTACTTCAGGAGTACGTCATCGCCAGGGCACCAGTCGAAGCCATAAGTTTCGGCGGCCGATTTTGCCGGGCAGTCGGGATCGCCAGGTTTGCAGCACGAGGGATCGTTGATGATTCCCCAGGCCCAGAAACGATCGTCGCGCTGATCGGATCGCAGGACGCGGAACCAGTCGACCAGGACACCAATGCGCTGTTGAAGCGTATAGGTATGGAAGCGGTCGTTACCGGCAGTGGCCTTGAACCAGATCAGCCGTCCGACGCATTCCGAATCACTCAGTCCTTCGCGAGCGCAAGCTTCGTGATACGGAGCATCCTGGTCGATGATCGACGCTTCCGGAAGGCTTCGTTCGGCGGGAGCGGCAAGCGGGGCAGCCGCTGCGCCTTGCGCATACGCGTCGCCGATATTGCTGCCGCGCTGGTAGAAAACACCGAAGCCAGCACCGAGAATAAGCGTCGCCGCCAAAGCGGCAAGCAGAGTACGTTTCATGCGTTCTCTCCTTACGGACACAAACAGCTTGAAACCCCAAACGTGGGAGACTCGTCGGTAATGCAGTCGACGGCAGGGCAGTATCTGTTCGCGTGCCCGCCCTGTCAAGCGCCGCCATTCCCGGCGCCACTCCCGATTTCAGTCCCAGCGTCCGACCGAGAGCTCTTGTTAAATTATCGTGCTGGCGCCCTCTCGGCGCTGCCGCGACTGACGAAGCTTTGGCAGCCGACACGCAAGGTGGTTCCACGCAGCCTGGCGACCGACAAGGCGCCGCCTCAAAGTTTTCCAGCCGTTCCAGGGACCTGTAGGCCCTCCTGCGCACAGGCAGACGCTGCCAGGGAAGTTTTTTTGAGAAACCATGTTGGCAGAAAATGTATTAAGCTTCCCTATCGCCAATTCAAAAATGTTATCGACTGCGTGAAAACCTCGTGAACTGGACTCGCTTTAGAGAGCGCTCGCTCAAGACGAGAATCACCTTGTTTACGCTGACCATCTTCCTTGTCAGCATCTGGTCACTGGCTTTTTACAGCAGCCGGATGTTGCGGGCAGATATGGGACGTCTGCTGGGTGACCAGCAATTGTCGACGGTTTCCTTGCTGGCCGACGAGCTGAATCACGAATTGGGCGACCGTCTGGCAATTCTGGCGAGAATCGCCAGCAGAATTACTCCGGAGATGCTGGCCAACAACACCGCCTTGCAGGCCTTCCTGGAGCAGAGCCTGACTCTCGAAAAAGAGCCATTCAACGGCGGCATCATTGCCCATCGACTCGACGGAACAGCGGTCGCCGAATTTCCTCCCGAAGCGGGGCGGCTGGGGGTAAATTACATGGACATCGACAGCGTCGCTACGGCGCTGCAGCTGGGAAAATCGACGATCAGCCGGCCTGTAATAGGGAAGAAACTGCAGGCGCCGGTTTTTGGCATGAGCGTAGCCATTCGTGACCCACGTGACAATGTGATTGGCGCCGTGAGTGGGGTCGTCAATCTGGCCATACCCAACTTTCTCGACCACATCACCGACGGCCGCTACGGCAAAACCGGTGGTTATCTTCTTGTTGCGCCGCAGTACCGCCAGATCATCACGGCGACCGACAAGCGCCGCGTCATGGCCAGCTTTCCCGCACCAGGCGTCAATCCGACGATTGATCGCTTTATCGAAGGTTTCTCGGGGCCCATCGTCTACGTCAGCGCCGTTGGCACGGAAATACTGACCTCGGCCAAGAGAATAGCCGTGTCAGGCTGGGACCTGGTGGCGATACTTCCCACCTCCGAAGCTTTTGCCCCGATTCTCGCGATGCAGCAGCGCATGCTGCTGGCGGCGCTGCTGCTGACCCTGTTGGCAGCCGCCGCAACGTGGTGGATATTGGGTCGGCAGCTTGCACCGATGCTTTCGGCCGCCAAGCTGCTCTCCGGTTTGTCGGCTACGCAGCCGCTCCCGAAACCCTTGCCGATAACCCGCCATGACGAAGTTGGCGAACTCATCGCCAGCTTCAATCGCCTCGTCGAAACCCTGGGAAATCGCGAAAAAGCGTTGCAGGAAAGCGAAGCCTTCAAGAACACCATCCTCAATTCCATGGCTGCCGAAATCGTCGTCCTCGATCAGCATGGCGTGATACAGGCGGTCAACAAGCGTTGGCGGCTGTTTTCGCGGGAGAACAGCAGCCAACCAGGGCAGCCCGCAGCGCATACCGAAGCCGGCGTGAATTACCTCGACTTCTGCACGCTTGACGCTGCCGCCCTGGCCGACGCTACAGCCGACCCTAGGCGCGGAATCGAAGCGGTTCTGGAACGTCGCTTGCCCTCCTTCAGTCTCGAATACGCCTGCCACTCGCCGCAAGAACAGCGCTGGTTCACGATGACCGTCATGCCTTTGGGTCCCGACATCGAGCGCGGTGTAGTGATCACGCATAGCGATATCACGACCCTCAAGCGAGCCGAGCAATACGAGCAGTTTCGTGGCCGCATCCTGCAACTGCTGGCGGAAGGCGAGCCGCTACGCGGTATTCTTGAAGCGCTGGCGCAGGGCGTCGAGGAACTCAATCCGGGCATGCTGTGCAGCATCCTGCTGGTCGACAACGAAGGCCAGCGCCTCATTACCGGTGCGGCACCCAGCCTGCCCGACGCCTTCAACGCCGCGGTTAACGGGATGAAAATCCGCGCCGCAGCCGGTTCCTGCGGAACGGCGGCATTTACCGGCCAGCGCGTCATCGTCGAAGATATCGGCACGCATCCCTACTGGGAGCGCGCCAGAGCGCTGGCGGCCAGCGCCGGCCTGAGATCCTGCTGGTCCGAACCGGTTCGCTCATCGCCGGGAACAGTCCTCGGCACCTTCGCCATTTATCATCGTCACCCGCATAGCCCGAGCGCGACCCATATCGAGCTGATCGAACAATCCGCCCGCCTGGCCAGCATCGCCATCGAGCAAAATCTTGCGGCTGAACGTCTTCGCGCCAGCGAGGCCCATTACCGGCTGCTCACCGAGAATGTCTCCGACATCGTCTGGCGACAGGACCGCGATCATTACTTCACCTATATCAGCCCGGCAGACGAACGCTTGCGCGGCTACAAGGCAGAGCAGGTCATTGGGCGGCACGTGACAGAAGTGTTGACCGCCGAGGGAATCGCCATTCTCAAGGAGAAGCAGGCGCTACGCGCAGAAGCCGAGCGGCGTGGCGTGCACAGCGGGATTACCCGCTTCGAACTGCCACAGCTCTGCCAGGACGGCAGCCTGATCTGGCTCGAAGTCCTATCCACGCCGGAACGTGACGCGCAGGGCACGATCATCGGTTATCACGGCGTCAGCCGGGAAATCACCGAACGCAAGCACGCCGAGGAGCAGGTGCGCAAACTGGCGTTTCATGACCCACTGACCGCGCTCCCCAACCGCCGCCTGCTCAACGACCGTCTACAGCAGACGATGGCCGCCAGCGCGCGAGCACCCTGCCATGCTGCGGTGATGTTCGTCGACCTGGACAACTTCAAACCGCTCAACGATGCGCATGGGCACGTCATCGGCGACCAGCTCCTGGTCGAGGCGGCGGGGCGTCTGAAGAGCTGTGTCCGCGAGGTGGATACCGTCGCCCGCTTCGGTGGCGACGAGTTCGTGGTGATGATCAGCGAGCTGGCTGCGGACAAGTACGCGTCAATGGACAAAGCCGCCATCATCGCCGAAAAGATTCGTATCGCCCTGCTGCAACCGTATCGACTGAGCATCCGGTCGGCAGGAAAAAGCGCCACGACGCTGACCCACCAGTGCTCGGCGAGCATCGGCGTGGCCTTGTTCATCGGTCATCAAGCCACCCAGGACGAGATCCTGCAGTGGGCCGATGCGGCCATGTATGAAGCCAAGCAGGCCGGGCGAAATTTCATTCGCTTTCACGATGGCGAACAGCGCGGCTGAGAGCCGCCGGCACGGCAGCGGGACGGCGGCGGGTCTAGGGTTAGAATGGGCGCTTTGCCAGACTGCGACCCCCAGCCATGATCCGCACCCGTTTTGCGCCCTCCCCGACCGGTTTCCTGCACATTGGCGGCGCGCGCACCGCGCTCTTCTCGTGGGCCTATGCCCGTCGCCACGGCGGCAGCTTCATCCTGCGCATCGAGGACACCGACCTGGCGCGTTCGACCCCGGAAGCCGTGCAGGCAATTCTTGACGGCATGAACTGGCTGGGCCTGGCCCACGACGAAGGGCCCTTCTACCAGACGCAGCGCATGGCTCGCTACCAGGTGGTCATCGAAGAGATGCTCGCTGCCGGCACGGCCTACCATTGCTACATGGCCCCCGCAGAACTCGATCGCCTGCGCGAGGAGCAACGTGCGCAAGGACTGAAAGCGCGCTATGACGGCAGCTGGCGGCCGGAGCCGGGCAAGGTCCTGCCGACGCCGCCGGCCGGCGTCTCGCCGGCGGTTCGCTTCCGCAATCCGAGCGACGGCGTTGTCGCCTGGGACGACCTGGTCAAGGGGCGCATCGAAATTGCCAACGCCGAACTCGACGACCTGGTCATCGCCCGCGCCGATGGCACACCGACCTATAACTTCTGCGTCGTCGTCGATGACTTCGACATGGGCATCACGCAGGTCATTCGCGGTGACGACCATGTCAATAACACGCCGCGGCAGATCAACATCCTGCAGGCGCTTGGCGTGCCAGTACCGCAATACGCGCACCTGTCGATGATTCTCGGTGACGATGGCCAGAAACTGTCCAAGCGCCACGGCGCGGTGAGCGTCATGCAGTACGACGACGAAGGCTATCTGCCCGAAGCGGTGCTCAACTATCTCGCGCGCCTGGGCTGGTCGCACGGTGACGACGAAATCTTCTCGATGGCGCAGTTCTGCGAGTGGTTCGACCTCGACCACATCACTCCGTCGGCAGCGCAGTTCAACACCGAGAAACTCAACTGGCTCAATGCGCACTACCTCAAGCGCGCCGAGCCTGAGCGACTGGCGGCGCTGGTCCTGCCGCGCCTGCAAGCGCGCGGCGTGACGGTGAGCGCAACACCGTCCTTGCCGGCGATAATCAGCCTCTACCAGGAGCGCGTCGCCAACCTCAATGAGCTGGCCGACGCGGCCGCAGTGTTCTACATCGACATCACTCCGAAAACCGAACTCCTGGTCAAGCATCTGACGCCGGAAGCTCTGCCGGCGCTGGCCGACTTCGTCGCCGGCCTGCCGCACAGCGCCTGGGAGCCGGCGGCGATTGGCGCCCTGATCAAGCACAGCGTCGCCGCGCACGGGCTGAAAATGCCCAAGCTGGCGATGCCGCTGCGGGTGCTGCTCACTGGCCAGGAACAGACGCCGTCGGTCGATGCCCTGGTCGCCCTTTTCCCGCGCGAAGAGGTGCTCAGGCGACTGGCTGCCGCCGGCTGACGCTGACGACGAGGCGCGAACTGCCAGCTTGCCAGCTGGCCCGGCTGCTAGACTGCGCCGGTGAATTCGCCGCGCGCCGGGTAGTCCTTGCTGATCGCGAAGTCAACCGCGCCGAGCAGATCCTGGAACTGCGGACGCGCGAAGGGCATTGTCTGGACCGCCCCGTAGTACAGCGTCCCATCGGGGCGAACCAAAAAAACGCCGGGTTCGCTGAACAGCTCGGGTTCCTCGATTCCGATCGACGTCTTGCCGCGCGAAGTGCTGATATACAGCCCCCATTGGCGTGCGCTGCGCAGGCTCAGGCCGTAGGCGAACGGCACGCCTTTGGCGCCAACTTTTTCGGCCATTTGCCGGCCACGTTCTTCACCGTCGCTGCTGATGGCCACGATCTGAACACCACGCGACGCAAACTCGGGCGCCAGGCGTTCGAGCTCGAGCAGGTATTTGGCGCAGATCGGGCAATGCAGGCCGCGATAGAAAACCAGCAGGTCGAAGTGTTCGGCGGGTGACGCACCGAGGACGAAACGCCCGCCGGAGGTCAGCGCCACATTCAGGGCGGGAACCGGGTAGCGCGGCAGCAATGCGTTGAGATGCATCTGGATCTCCTTGTGGCTGAAAGCTTGCGGGTGAAGCGGGCCGCGTCGGATCGGGGGCGAGAACCAGCCGACCCGGAGTGGCCATTTTCAGCTTTCTTCGTCGCCAGCGATGAAGCGATAAGCCAGCGCGCCGAGCACGCCACCAATGATCGGAGCCACCCAGAACAACCAGAGTTGGGCAGTCGCCCAGTCGCCGACGAAGATGGCAACGCCGGTGCTGCGCGCCGGATTGACCGAGGCGTTGGTGACCGGAACGCTGAACAGGTGGACCAGAGTCAGGCACAGGCCGATGGCGATGGGTGCGAAACCGGCCGGCGCGCGCTTGTCGGTAGCGCCCATGATCACCAGCAGAAAGAACATGGTCATGACGATTTCAGTGACCAGCGCCGCAAGCAGCGAATATTTTCCCGGTGAGTGCTCGCCGTAGCCGTTCGAGGCAAAACCGTTCGCCAACTCAAAGCCCGGAGCGCCACTGGCAATGACGTACAACACCGCACCGGCTGCTATGCCACCAAGAACCTGTGCGGCGATGTAGGGTGCGAGCTGGCTCGCCGGAAAACGACCGCCGGCCCACAGGCCGACGGACACGGCCGGATTGAGATGACAACCCGAGATATGGCCGATGGCGTAGGCCATGGTCAATACGGTCAATCCGAATGCCAGTGAAACACCGACAAAGCCGATGCCCAATTCCGGAAACGCGGCAGCAAGTACCGCACTGCCGCAACCACCGAGAACAAGCCAGAATGTCCCAAGGAACTCCGCGCTGTATTGCTTCATTGAATTATCCTTCTTGAAATTGGACCGCTGTTGGTCGTGGAGCGCCCGGTCGGGCACGGGAAAATATTCACGGCTCCCTTATACCTGCACACATAACCGGTACCAGAACAGCAGCTTGGCGCGCAGCGTGGAGTGACATGGCGGCAAGCCGGGAACCGATGCCGCGCATTTTAGCCGAATATTCTTTCAATGGCGCAATAGCAGCCACCTTCAAGCACCGCGTCGCCCACCCGTGGCCGCTCCCCTGCCGATCAAATCCATTTCATCTTCTTGAAGAGAATGTACTGAGCAAAGGCAAAGACAAACAGCATGACGCTGACCAGGGCAAATGCGGAGCTATTTTCGGTTCCCGGAATGCCGCCGACGTTGATTCCCAGAAGACCCGTAAATAGACCCAAAGGGAGAAAGATCGCGGCGACGATCGACAGCACGTACATGGTTTTGTTCATCTTCTCGGAGAGGGCGTTGTTGAGTTCTTCCTGGGTAATCGCGGCACGATCGCGCGCCGAGTCCAGATCATCGACGAACCTGGCCGTGCGTTCGGCGAGTTCGCGGATTCGCACCCGATCGACTTCGTTCAGCCAGGGCACGCGCTCGTTCTGCAGGCGTGCCAGCACATCGCGCTGCGGCGATATATAGCGTCGCATGCTGATCGTTTGTCGGCGCAGATGGGCAAGCTTGGGACGCAGCTCGTGACTTTCCTCGGTCAATACCGTGTCCTCCAGCTCATCGACGCTGTCATCGATGTCACTGATCACGTCGGCCAGCCGATCGGTGAGCTTGCTGACTGCCATGACCACAAAATCGCTGATCGAATCCGGCCCCTTGCCGGCCTGGATACTCTTGTTGATGTCGTCCATGGCCATCACCCGCCGATGCCGCATGCTGATGATGCGATGCTCGTCGAACCACATGCGGATGGCGACCATGTCTTCGAGATCGGCACCGGCGTTGAAGTTGACGCCGCGCAGAATCAAAAGCAGCGAAGTTCCGGATGACAGGACCCGCGGGCGGGTTTCTTCGGCCATCAAGGCGGCGCACGCCACTTCATCGAGTCCGCTTTCTTCGACCAGCCACTGCTTGGCGCCCTCATCGGCATAATCGAGATGCAGCCACAGGATTCCCTGGCCCGGTTCCCAGCTGCTGATCCGATCCCAGTTCATCGCTTTGCCGGCCCCCCCGTCGAGAATGTATGCAAAGACCAGGCCGCTCTTCTTTTTACCCATGCTCAAAACCCAATCATTAGGTTGATCGTAAATCGCGACCGCTCAATCCCGGCTTGCGCCCCGTCTTCCGACTTACTCCGGTCAAGAAAAGTTCGCAGGAAAGATGCGGCCAACGACTATTTGCCGGGCACACCCGTGTTCTCGCAGCGCGCATCCCGGTATGGCCCGCCGACCCGCTGCCAACCGACGCCTGGCGGCGTCTGAGCGCAGAATACCTGACCATCAAGCTTGCTGCGCCAGAGATACCAGGGTGCAGGCGCAGCAAACGCTGAGGCACCGAACAGCAGGCATGAAAATACAATCGAGAAGTGTGATCTCATGCCGCTTCCTGGCAATCGATCGGCCGTCGGTCGAAGGGTTTCAACTCCCTGAGCACGCTGTTGATTGGCGTAATGTCTTGCAGTGGCATCGGCCCTCTCCCGTTGGAAACTGCAGCGGCAACCATACTGCGAAACGGCACGCTTCGGGGTCTCGAATTCTTCCGCGGCACGCGACCGCTCAACAAGGGCGTGCAACAGGACAGCCAGCCATGCAGTAGTACACAGTCCGCTCGACGCTCTGGGGTAAAATGGCGCCCCTTATAGGGCGACGCGACGGCGCACAATTTTTGTGCTGTTCTGTGCGCGATGGTCCGCTGTGCCCGAAGCACTCCGACGGCCCCTGCCAGCACCCCGCTTTTCCTGACCGATGACCCCTACCAGCGCCCGTACCGCAAGCCATTCGCAGAATCCTTTCGCCGACTGCCTGGCACTCGACCAGCGTCAGCTGCGCGCGCTGACGCGCGCTTTGCGGCACGGCTTCGGCGCCAAGCGCGACGCGCTGCAGACCGAGCTCGACAACCTGATAGCGAAGTCCCGCACCGCAGTGGCCGCCCGGCGGGCGCGCCTGCCGACGCCGGTCTTTGCCGACGATCTGCCGGTCAATCGGCGGCGTGCCGAAATTGCGGCGCTGATTGCCAAGCACCAGGTACTCATCGTCTGCGGCGAAACCGGCTCGGGCAAGACGACGCAGATCCCCAAGATCTGCCTGGAAATCGGTCGCGGCACCACCGGCCTGATCGGTCATACGCAACCACGCCGGATCGCCGCACGGTCGACCGCGGTGCGAATCGCGCAGGAACTGCAGAGCGAAGTCGGGCGACTGGTCGGCTACAAGATCCGTTTCAGCGACCGCACCACGCCCGATGCTTTCATCAAGCTGATGACCGACGGCATCCTGCTCGCCGAGACGCAGGGCGACACCGGGCTCGAACAGTACGACACGCTGATCATCGACGAAGCGCACGAGCGCAGCCTGAACATCGACTTTCTGCTCGGCTACCTTAAACAGCTGTTGCCCAAACGCCGCGATCTGAAGCTGATCATCACGTCGGCGACGATCGATGCCCAGCGTTTTTCCCAGCATTTCGACGACGCACCGGTCATCGAGGTCTCGGGCCGACTGCATCCGGTGGAGTTGCGCTATCGACCCGTGCAGCAAGACGAGGGCGGTGCAACGGGCAACGCTGGCGGTGACAGTGATGGGCGCCGCGAGCGCGGTGACGACCAGCGCGATCTCTGCGACGCGATCGTCGACGCCTGTGACGAGCTCGATCGTGCCGGGCCGGGCGATGTGCTGGTCTTTCTGCCCGGCGAACGCGAGATCCGCGAGGCCGCCGAGGCGCTGCGCAAGCATCACCCGCCGCATACCGAAATTCTGCCGCTGTTTGCCCGCCTGTCGAGCGAAGAGCAGGGACGGATTTTCAAGCCGCACCTTGGCCGACGCATCGTACTGGCGACCAATGTCGCCGAAACCTCCTTGACCGTGCCGGGAATCCGCTACGTCGTCGATAGCGGGCTGGCGCGCATCAAGCGCTATTCCTACCGCAACAAGGTCGAGCAACTGCAGATCGAGAAGATCTCGCAGGCCTCCGCCAACCAGCGCGCCGGGCGCTGTGGGCGGGTCGCGGCGGGAGTGTGCATCCGCCTCTACGAAGAGCAGGATTTTGCACTCCGTCCGGCATATTCGGAACCGGAGATTCTCCGTTCGTCGCTGGCCGGGGTGATCCTGCGCATGAAGGCGCTGCGTCTAGGCGACATCGAGGATTTCCCCTTCCTCGAAGCGCCCCCGCGCAAGGCCATCGGCGACGGCTACCAATTGTTGCTCGAACTCGGCGCGGTGACCAGCGAGAATGCGCTGACGCCAATCGGCCAGGAACTGGCGACGATGCCGCTCGACCCGCGTGTCGGGCGAATGATCGTTGCCGCCCGTAACGAAGGCTGCCTGCGCGAAGTACTGATCATTGCCGCCGCGCTGAGCGTCCATGATCCGCGCGAGCGACCGCAGGACAGACAGGGCAGCGCCGACCTCGCACACCGCAAGTTTGCCGACCCGAAATCCGAATTCCTCGCCTGGCTGAAGCTGTGGGACTGGTACCAGCTCGAAGTCGAACATCGCAAGTCGCAGCGCAAACTGGTGCAGGCTTGCCACGAGCACTTCCTATCGGCGCTGCGCATGCGCGAATGGCGCGACATCCACGGCCAAGTACACGCCCTGGCGGCCGAACAGAAGTGGCCCGTGAACCAGGTCCCGGCGACCTACGACGCCGTCCACCGCGCACTGCTCGCCGGCCTGCTCGGCAACATCGGGTACAAGTCGGAGGATTCGGCGCATTACCTCGGCGCACGCGGCATCAAGATGCTGATCCATCCCGGCTCGGCCCTGCAGAAAAAAGCCGGCAAGTGGATTGTCGCCGCCGAGATCAGCGAAACCACGCGCTTGTTCGCCCGCTGCGTCGCGCGCATCGAACCGGCGTGGCTGGAAGTGGTCGGTGCGCATCTTCTCAAGCGCAGTCATTTCGACCCGCACTGGGAGAAGAAGGCGATGCAGGCGGTGGCTTTCGAGCGCATCACGCTGTACGGCATCGTGGTCGATCCTCGCCGACGGGTGAACTTCGGGCCGCTGAACCCACCGGCGGCACGCGAGCTGTTCATCCGCGAGGCCCTGGTCGCCGGCGAGGTCAGTGAAGAATTCGCTCGGCGCTGGGATTTTTTCCAGAACAATCAGCAACTGGTGCTCGACATCGAGACCCTGGAGCACAAGTCGCGTCGACCCGACGTGCTGGTCGACGACGAACTGATTTTTGCCTTCTACGACCAGATCATCCCCGAGGGAATCTACTGCGGCGCCAGCTTCGACAAGTGGCGGCGCGGCGCCGAGCGCGAGCAACCGCGCTTGCTGCACCTGGTGCGCGAGGACTTGATGCGCCACGAAGCTGCCGGCATCACCAGCGAGGCTTTTCCGCATCAACTGCAACTCGGCGGCGTCGACTACCCGCTGGCCTACCACTTCGAGCCCGGCAGCGCTCGCGACGGCGTGACGCTGACCCTGCCGCTGGCGCAGCTGAACCAGATTCCTGGCGCACGCTGCGAGTGGCTGGTACCGGGGCTGCTCAAGGAAAAAGTGCAGCAGCTGGTAAAAACCCTACCGCAGCGGATTCGCGCCAAGCTGGTGCCGGTACCTGACTTCGCCAGCGAGTTCGTTGAGCAACTACCGCCGACGGACAAGCCATTGGTCAACGCACTGGTCCACTTCATCCTGCAAACACGCGGGCTGAACGCGCGCGGCTGGGACGTGACTCCCGATGCTTTTCGCCCCGACGCGGTGCCGGCTCATTTAAGCTTCAATTTTCGCCTGGTCGACGAAAACGGCCGCCAGCTCGGCCTGAGCCGCAGCTTGAGCGAACTGCGCAGCGAATGGGGACGCGAGGCGAAGCAGGAGTTCGCCGAGCTGCACCAGACACCCGCCGAGTTTTCGGGAATGACCGACTGGAGTTTCGGCGAGTTGGCCGAGCTGATTGAAGTCGAGGTCGGCGGTGGCCAGACGGTTTTTGGCTACCCGGGACTGACCGACGACGGCGACAGCGTCTCGGTGTGCGTCTTCGATTCGCCCGAGGAGGCGCTGCAGGCGCATTCGCGGGGGCTGCTGCGACTGTTCATGCTGCAGTTTCGCGAGCAGATCAAGTACCTCGAAAAGAACCTGCCGGGACTGACCCAGATGGCGATGCAGTTCATGGCGCTGGGCACCCTCGACGAACTGCGACGACAGTTGCTGGAGCTGACTTTCGCGCGCGCCTGCCTGAACGAGCCCTGGCCAACCGACGCGGCGAGTTTCAACGCCCGCTGTGTGGAAGCCAAACCGCGGCTGGGCTTGCTGGCGCAGGAGGTATGCCGCCTGGTCGGCCAGATTCTCGGCGACTGGCTGGCGCTGCACAAGAAGCTGCCGGCGTTCAAGGCCTACGGCAGCACCGTGCATGACATCGAGGGACAGCTGGCGCGGCTGATCGGCAAGCGCTTCGTGGTCGACACGCCGTTCGAACGTCTGCAACAATATCCGCGCTACCTGAACGCCATCGCCGTGCGCCTGGACAAGCTGAAGACCGGCGGCGCCCATGGCGCGGCTCGCGACGCCCGACTGCTGACCGAGGAGTACCTGCCGCTAGCGACCGCCTATCAACGACGCGCAACGGTGCTGGCCAAGCAGGGGGTCAGCGACGCGCAGGTCGAACAGTTCCGCTGGTTGCTTGAGGAATTGCGTGTGCACCTCTTTGCGCAGGCCCTACGCACACCGGTGCCGGTGTCGAGCAAGCGGCTGCAGAAAATGTGGGAGGGTATCCAGTGATCGCCAAACGATCATCAGATCGTAAGAGATGGAGAGTGAGCAAGTGACTGAAATTGTTCTGGCGCTGGGACGCAGCCTGCGCACGCTTGGGCGTGGACGCGTCTGGCTAATGTTTTTCGGGCCGGCAGCGGTGGCGCTGGTGATCTGGATAGCGCTGATGGTGTTTGCGCTGGAAAGCCTGATTGCGACCCTCGTCGAGCAACCACCGATGACCTGGCTGGCTGGCTGGGGAGCGGTGTGGCTGGCCAAGCTCGGCGCCGTGCTCGGCGGCTGGCTGCTGATTCTCGCGGCGGCATTCATCACCGCCATGCTGCTGGCGGCGATTTTCGTGATGCCACTGCTGCTCAATCATGTCGCCCTGGCCGACTACCCCGAACTGGCACGAGTCGGCAAGGACAGCGTCGTCGCGGGGGCCTGGAACAGTGTCGCTGCGCTGCTGCTGTACATTGTCGGCATGCTGCTGACCCTGCCGCTATGGCTGGTGCCCGGGCTGGGACTGGTACTGCCGATCCTGTGGATGGCCTGGCTGACGCGACGCACCTTTGCCTTCGATGCGCTCACTGTACATGCCACCGACCAGGAATGGCGCGCCCTCAGGCGTGAGCACGGCATCCCGTTGCTGGTGCTCGGGGTCACCCTGGCGCTGCTGGCGCACATCCCGCTGCTCGGCCTGCTGACGCCGACATTGGCTGCGCTGGCCTATTCCCACTACTGCCTTGAAGCCCTGCGGGGTTTGCGCCAGGGCGCGCTGGTGGCGGTGATTGACGAGCAGCCGAAAATCGAGGAGGTGAAATGAGGAGCTTCGGGGCGCTGATCATTGGCGACGAGATCCTGTCGGGAAAACGCGTCGACCAACACTTTGCCAAGGTCGCCGAGTTGCTCGCCGCGCGTGGGCTGCGCCTGTCGTGGGTCGAATACCTGGGCGACACGCGCGCGCGTATCGCGGCCACGCTGCGCCGCAGCCTGGCCGCTGGCGATGTGGTTTTCAGCTTTGGCGGCATCGGCAACACGCCCGACGATCGGACGCGGCAGGCCGCGGCGGAAGCTCTGGGCGTGGACCTGGTTCTGCATCCCGATGCGGAACGCGAAATCCGCGCCCGTTTTGGCGACCAGATCAACGATGTTCGCCTGCTGCTGGGCACTTTCCCACGCGGCGTGGACATCATTCCGAACCCGTTCAATCGCATCCCGGGCTTTCGCATTCGCGATCACTACTTCGTGCCCGGATTTCCACAAATGGCGCATCCGATGGTCGAATGGGCACTCGAAACCTTCTACAGCGATCTTTTCGATTCCCTGGCCAGCGTTGAGCAAGCGTTCCTGCTGACTGGTGCCAACAGCTACGAGAGTGCGCTGCTCGATCTGATGGAAGAAATCGTCGCCGACTTCCCGACGCTGCGGCTGTTCAGCCTGCCGTCGATATCGCCGGACGGACAAAGGCGGCACCTCGAATTGGGTGTCGAAGGCGAGCACGCGCTGGTCGATCAGGCGATGAGCCGTATCCGCCTGGAGGTCGAGCGGCGCGGCATCGACTGGCAGTGGCGGCCATAGAGCGCGACCGCTGACGACAGCGATGGCACTGACAGCACTGACAACAGACAAAACGCGGCGACCGTAAACGAAAAAACCCCGGCCGTAGCCGGGGTCCTGTGCAGCCTACTGACTTAAGCCTTTGGGGTCAGCGCTGAGGCGGCCTTGGTCGTGGCTGTGCTCAAGGCCTTGACATTGGTGTCGACGATTTCGGTCATCTGCTTGGACATCTGCGAAATGTTTTCGAAAGCTGCGCTGGAAGCGTTCATCATCTGCTTCATGGCGGCACCGAAGACGTCACCGGCGATCGGCGTCGGAACGCCTCCCTTGCCAACCAGGTCGGCCGCTTTCTGAGCCATGCTGCTGTACTGCTGCTCCATCACCGACGTGATTTCGCGCTGCATGTTGGCGGACAGATCGTAGAGGCCACGCGAGTACTCGAGAAGCTTGTCGACATTGGGTTGGGCCATTGAACCGGCGAGGCTCTTCAACTGCGCAGGATCCTTGATGTCCAACAACTGCTGCGCACCGTTGGCGCTGTTGTTGAACAGCTCGCGGCTGGCGGCAAGGTTGAGGGCAGAAAGTTGCTCCATGCCGTGGAAGGCCGTGCGCACCAGAGTCATCATGACTTGGGCGTTGGCTTTCTGGCTTTCGGCCAGTTTTTCGAGATCGATGGTGTCCATGTGTATATCTCCGTGTTTGGCAGTAATGAGGCGCGTTACAGAGACGCGGCGACACGCTGCGTCTCTGCTCCCGCCGTAGATAATCAAGGCGTGGCCAGAAACCTATTTCTTGGCAGCCGCGGCGGTGGCGCCAACCGCCTTGACCGTTGCGTTGGTCGCCGCGGCGACATTGGTTTCAGCGATGTCGGCAACCTGCTTGGCAGCTTTGTTCATGCTGTCGAAGGCCGACGTCGCCGAAGCGATGGCTGACTTGACGGCGGAAAGGGCAACATCAGAACCGACCGGTGCACTCTTGGCGGCTTGTTCCATCAGCGCAAAGACCTGCTTCTGGAAATCGGAAAACTGCGCTTCGAGAAGCTTGGAGATTTCCTCCTTTGACTGTGCGGAGATCTCGTAGACGCTGCGCGTGTAGGCAACAGCCTTTTCGAGATTCGGCTGCGCCAGCGAGGCTTGCACCGAAAACAGCTCTTGCGCATTCTTGGCACCGAGCATTGCCTTGGCATTGGAAACGCCGTCTTCCAGCATCGAGCGAGCGGTATTCAGATTCAGCGCGGCGATGCGCTCGGCGCTCGCCAAAGCAGTATTGGCAAGGGTCAGCATGGCATCAACAGAAGCTTTGTTGGCGGCGGCAAATTGCTCGGGTTTGGTAAACATGGTCAATCTCCTAAAAAAGATGGGGGCACAACACGTGCAATGTCAAACTCATTGATCCCGCCCTTCTTGGCACCTGGATCGTTTGCTGCACTGCACCATGAGCAGAATTATAAACTCTTACCAAAACTTGTCAAGAGTTTTTTGTGCGCCGCAACAAATTCTGCACATGTCTGGTTTATATGAGTTTCTGTCGTATCTGCAGCACTTCACGGGAACCGGAAAAGGCATTTTCTGCTGCGTCGCTCAGCCTCTGCGCATGCTGCCAGGGAGCGCCTTCGGCGCCCTACTTGCCAACTGGCGCAGGCCTCAGGGTCAGTGGCGCACCGTTCTGCGCCTCAGGATTCACGTTCTTGCCGCGCGGCTGAATGATTGCTCGCACCCGCGCCTGGCTGGCGCCAGTGGCGCTCGTGGTCTTGCCGGCGCCGGTGGTAACCAGGTATTTCTCATTGAGGGCGTCATAGGAAATGTAGGCGCCCCGGACTTCGTCGAGCCCGCTCTTCACCCAGGCGCGCCTGAAGAGTTCGCTTTTGTCGGCGCGCGCGTCGTAGTCGATCTGCTCGGCCTCGGCTTCCATGTAATCGTCTTTCCCCTCGCGCTTCTGCTTGAAGCGGGCAAGCCCGCCCGCCCCTCCGAAAGCGGTACCCTTCTGGAAACCATCGGCATCCTGGATGACGACCAGGCGATCCGTGAAAATCTGCAAGGTGCCCTGGGTCAGGATCACGTTGCCTTCGAGAACCTGTACCTTGTTGAGGTCATCGATGCTCATGCGGTCGGCTTCGAGCAGCACCGGTTTCTCGCTGTCCGCGCGCTCGGCCTGAGCAGGCATCGACAAGAGCACCAGGAGGACGCTCGTGCAGGCCAGGCGAAATATCTTCTTCATGTCTGTGGTTTCTTTTTCTTGGCCGAATGGCTTTCAATTTCCCCGCTGACGCGGGATTCCAGCAAATAAGTCTGCAACTTGTTATCGACCTGCATACCCACCCCCTGCACCCATGAGTTGCCCTGCGTGATCAGCACAGGGCTCTTGGTAAACGCCTTTTCCTCACTGGTCAACACGGTCAATTCGGCCGTCTCGACGAGCAAGGGCGGGTTCTGGTCGCTACCCGCACGGTGCACTTCGACCTGCTCGCTGAGATCCACCCGCTCACCTTTCGGGCCCATCACTCCGTGTACGGCACTCAGCGTCACCGGCGGCTTGGTCGGCTGCAGGTAAACAAGCTTGGGTTTATCCATGCGCGTCGTATCGTCATCGGGATAATGACGAATCTCGTCGGCGATCAGCGTGTACTCCAGGCTTCCCGACTCACCGATCTTGCGCAGGGTCGCCCCATTGACGATGTAGTCAGGATCGTGGCGAAGATTGCCATCGCCCGGTTTTTCGGTGAAATCGGTGACGTAGCGTAGCCAGAAAGTCAGTGCCGCCAGAACCAGCAGGATACTGAGCGGCAGCGCTGCGCTGCTCCACTGTTTCATTGCCCGCACCCCGCCGGCAGGCAAAGTGAAAACGACGGCGGCAGCGCGACGCTGTCAACAGCCATCAGATGACCTTTGCCCTGAACAGGTCGTGCATGTTGAGCGCGCCAAGCAGAATGCCGCTTTCATCGACGACGGGCAGCTGATTGATCTTGTACTGCTCCATCATTTGAACCGCTTCGACCGCGAGGTGGTCCGGACCGATGGCGTGCGGCTTCTGGCCCATGATGTCGGCGACCACGAGCGATCGCAAATCGAGGCCCTTGGCAAAGGCGCGCCGCAAATCGCCGTCGGTGACAATGCCGATCACCCGGCGTTCAGGAGTGAGCACAGCGGTCATACCGATGCCGCCACGTGAAATCTCGAGAATCGCATCCGGCACGCGGGTCGTGGGAACGACTTCGGGCAGCGCCGATCCTGCGCGCATGACATCGCGAACGTGCGTCAGCAAGCGACGACCGAGGCTGCCACCCGGGTGTGAGCGAGCAAAATCTTCGGCACCGAAACCACGCGCATCGAGTAACGCCACCGCCAGCGCGTCGCCAAGGGCAAGAACCGCAGTGGTGCTGGCGGTCGGCGCCAGATTTAGCGGGCATGCTTCCAGCGCGACCGCGGCATCGAGGTGCACATCGGCTTCGACGGCCAGCGACGACTGGGTGTTTCCAGTCATGCTGATCAGCTTGGCCCCGAGGCGTTTGATGATCGGCACGATCATCAGCAGCTCGGCACTTTCACCCGAGTTCGAAATCGCGATCAGCACATCGTCGCGGGTGATCATTCCGAGATCACCGTGACTGGCTTCGGCAGGATGGACAAAATATGCGGGGGTGCCGGTACTTGACAGTGTCGAGGCGATCTTGCGCCCGACATGACCGGATTTTCCCATGCCACTGACGATCACCCGACCGTGACAATTGAGAATCAGTGCCAGCGCCTGCACGAAAGCCCCATCAATGCGCTCAGCCAAGGCCATCACGGCGTCGGCTTCAATGCGCAGAACCTGTCGGGCGAGGTCGAGCGCCTTCGACGATGGCATGATTTGGTTCATCGGAACACAGCGGTTATCATCGGCGAAGTATAACAGAAGGCCTAGGCGCGCTCATCGCCGAGCCGAGCAACGCGTCTGGCGAAACAGCGCCCGCGAAGACCAAGGGAACGGATGATGGAAACGCTGCCCACAATTGTGATGCTGCTTGGCGCCTCGGTGGTTTCGGTCATCATTTTCCGTTCCATCAACCTGCCGCCGGTACTCGGCTATCTACTCGTCGGCACGGTGATCGGCCCGCATGCGCTCGATCTGGTCGGCGGGGTCAGCGGCATGCAGCATCTGGCCGAGTTCGGCGTCGTCTTCCTGATGTTCTCGATCGGCCTCGAGTTCTCGCTGCCCAAGCTGTACGCGATGAAACGCATCGTCTTCGGTCTCGGCCTGCTGCAGGTCCTGGTGACCATCGCCGTGGTCACCGCCATTGTCACTGCCTTGAAGCTCAGCTGGCAGGAAGGTGTCGCGCTCGGCGGCGCGCTGGCCATGTCCTCTACGGCGGTGCTCACCAAACTGCTCACCGAGCGTCTCGAACTCGACAAGGCGCATGGCCGCGAAGTGATGGGCGTCCTGCTTTTCCAGGATATCGCCGTAGTGCCGCTGCTGATCCTCATTCCCTCCTTTTCCGAGTCGCCCGAGCGCATGGCGACGATGATGGGCCTGGCGATGCTCAAGGCGGTGGTCGTCCTGTCGCTGGTGCTGTTTTTTGGCCAGCGGCTGATGAGCAAATGGTTTTTCATCGTCGCCCGCGGCAAGTCCGCCGAACTGTTCATGCTCAATGTGCTGCTGATTACCCTGGGACTCGCCTATCTGACCGAAGTGGCCGGACTGTCGCTGGCGCTGGGCGCTTTTGTGGCCGGCATCCTGATCTCGGAGACGCAGTACCGGCACCACGTCGAAGAGGACATCAAGCCTTTTCGCGACGTCTTGATGGGACTCTTCTTCGTGACCATCGGCATGATGCTCGACATCCCGCTGGTGCTCGCCAACGCGCCACTGGTGCTGGGCGTGCTCGGCGCTTTGCTGGTGACCAAGTTTGCCCTCGTGCTCGGTCTTTCGCGGCTGTTCGGCTCGACTTTCGGCGGCGCCATGCGCACCGGCCTGTGGCTCTGCGCCGGCGGCGAATTCGGCTTCGTCCTGCTCTCGGAAATGCGCCATCTGCAGCTGCTGCCGCCAATGGTCCTGCAGGCGGTGCTGGCGGCGCTGGTCCTGTCGATGCTGCTGGCACCGCTAATCGTCCAGTACAGCAACCAGATCGTGTTGCGCTTCGCGGCCAGCGAGTGGCTGATACGTTCGATGCAGATGACGCAGCTGGCAGCGAAATCGATGAACACCGAAAAACACGTGGTGATCTGCGGCTACGGTAGAACCGGCCAGTATCTGGCGCGCTTCATGGAAGAGGAGGACGTCACCTATCTGGCGCTCGACCTCGACCCGGAGCGCATCCGTGAGGCAACGGCGGCCGGCGAAAACGTTATCTATGGCGACGCGGCCCGGCACGAAACCTTGATTGCGGCCGGCGTCAGCCGCGCCAGCGTGCTGATCATTTCCTTTGCCGATGCGCGGGTTTCCGAGCGCGTGCTGGAACACGCTCGCCAGATCAATCCCGACTTGCCGATCATCGTGCGCACGCTCGACGAAAAGGATCTCGACGCACTGCTGCACGCTGGCGCCGCCGAGGTCGTCCCGGAAACGCTGGAAACGAGCATGGTGCTCGCCGCGCACGCCCTGCGCCATCTGGGTGTGCCCAATGCGCAAGTCCGCGAACACTTCCGCCAGACGCGCAGCGGACGCTACAAGACGCTGCGCGGCTTCTTTCACGGCGAGAGCGATCTCGAAGAAGAGGCACACGATAGCGACGAAGCGCGCCTGCATTCGGTTCTGCTCGGCGAAGGCGCACACGCCGTCGGACGCACGCTTGGCGAGCTGAGCTTGCAGGAACTCGGCGTTGAAGTGACCGCCGTCCGCCGACGTAACATCCGCGCCCTCGAGCCGTCGCCGGAAATCCGCTTCGGCAGCGGCGATGTGATCGTGCTGCTCGGCACCGCGCGCGCCTTGAGCGCCGCCGAGGAGCGCTTGCTGAAGGGGTAAACACTAGAAAGCAGGCAAGGGAAAGCCCGCCGCAGGCGGGCTTTCCCTTGCTATGCATTTCTCCTGAGCGCGCCCCGCGTGTGGGGGCGTGCTCAAGACGCTCAGTAGGACGAGCAGACCGTATATTGCGTGCCATCGACGATGGCCGCCGTAGCCACGGCCGCCGCGCCACGGACATCGGTATCGAGAACCGCCTGTACCGAACCGCCGGCGGTGTTGCCGTCATCCATCGTGCTGTCGATCTGTTTGACGTAACGCCCGAGGATGCCCGACGAACAGATGAAAAACGAACCGCGCATGCCGGCGATGAACGGTGCGGCTGCGCCAGCTGCGTCGATACCGCTCTCGATGCCGATAAAACCGCCATCGGCATTGCGCGGGCGGTAGTTGACGTCGGCCAGCAAAGTGGCACCGGTGGCCAGGTTGGCCAGGCGGGCGTGTTGCCAGAAGACCGAAGTTTCATTGGTGGCGACACCGGTACCGGCACCACCGGCATTCCACGCGCCGTCGACGCGGCCATTGTTCTGGACGCAGACGCCTGCGGTGGCAACCGGCGTGCAGGCAGTTGCCACGCCAGCGCCAAAAGCCAGATCGAGTTGCGCCTGCGTCTGGTCGCCGGGAAAGAGCTTGAAGCGGTCCTGGTAACCGTAGACCAGGCTCGACACGGTGCGGAAATCGCCAACCATATTCTTTACCTTGGCGCTGTTGATCAGCTCCTGACCCTTCAGTACCCCGCCGAGCAGCAGGCCTATGATGACGAGTACAATGGCAATCTCTACCAAGGTAAAACCCGCCTGTCGCTGTTGCAGCTGGTTCATCTCGTTCTCCAGTGTTTATCAAAAGTGATATGGAGCAACAAGCATGTTTCATGCCAGCCTGAATTGGCCTCTACGCCGGCAAAAGCCGCCCGAACTGTCGATTTCTCGACACTTGTGTCGGGAGTCGGACTGATGAAGGGCCTCCCCGACGCGTTCAAGAAACGTCGTGAGCGGCTGATGATCCGTGCCTGGAGCCGCTCATGACACCGCTCCAGCACCTGGCCAGCATCCTGCGCCAGCGGCAGCGCTGGCTGCTGATCGCCTTGCTCGGCGTGCTGCATCTGGCCCTTTTGGCCGAAGCCGACCGCGCCTTTGGCACGCTCTGCTGGCTGGTAGATGTTGGCCTGTTCATTCTCTGGCAACCCTTCATTTACGCCGAGCGACGGCTCGATTTAAGCGCTCTGGCGGTGATTGCCCTGCTCCTCGGCTGCGGCATCGCCTTCTACGGCTGGTGGCTGCTGATCGTCTGGGTGGTGATCCTGGCCGCTCTGGTCGGCGGACGAGTGATGTTCATCGATCATCGGCCGACGCGGATCTTTTACCTGATCGCTTTTGCGTACCTGCTCGCGGCGCTGCTCTTCTGGCTGGTGCCACGCGTGGTCGCGAATGCAACTCTGGTCGGGCCGTCTCTGGATCCCGAGTTTGCCTGGGGAATGCCCCTGTTCCTGTTGGTCATGACCCTGCTGCCACTGTCGAAAGATAGCGACCGGCCAGGCGGCGGCATGGTCGACCTGTTCTACAGCCTGTTCATCTTTCTGCTGATTGCCGTTCTGGTGCTCGGCAGCCTGGCCTTCATGCTGCTGCGCCAGTCGGGCTATTTCGAGGCCGTCTTCAACACCTTGACCACGATCGCCCTGTTGCTGCTGCTCATCGGCTGGACGTGGAACACGCGCCCCGGCTTTACCGGCATCGACGTTTTCTTCTCGCGTTACCTGCTGAGCATCGGCCTGCCCTTCGAGAACTGGCTGCACCGCCTGACGACACTGGCGAGCAGTGAAAGCAACCCCGAGAAGTTTCTCTCGCAAGCACTCACGGAAATGCTCGATCTGCCCTGGGTGGAAGGCGGCATCTGGACAGCCGGGACTCGCAACGGCACTTTTGGCAGCGCGTCGCAGCACTTTTGCCATGAATTCTCCGGGCAGCCCCTACAGCTGACCCTGCACACCCGTCACAAACTCAGCCCGGCACTCGTCTGGCACTTCCACCTGCTGGCGCAACTGGCCAACGAGCACTACATCGCCAAGCTGCGTGCGCGTGAGTTGCAGCAGGTCAGCTACCTGCGCGCGATCCACGAAACCGGCGCTCGCCTGACGCACGACGTCAAGAACCTGCTGCAATCGCTGCACAACCTCTGCTACCTGGCGCAGACCGCCAACGGCGAGGACAGCAAGCGCCTCGAACTGCTTCTCGAACGGCAGTTGCCGCAGATCACGCAACGCCTGCAGCAAACACTGGCCAAGCTGCAGAAGCCGCAGAGCGAGGCGGGCGGTGCACTGCCAGCGGCCATGTGGTGGAAGATCCAGCAACAACGCTACGCGGGCCAGCCAGTCAGCTTTGCTGCCGCAAACCTCGACCCCGAGGTGCTCGTGCCAAGCGCGTTGTTCGACAGCGTCGCCGACAATCTGCTGCACAACGCCTTGCTCAAACGCCAATCGGAAAGCGAATTGCAGGTTCACGTCGCTCTTGCCGACGACGCCTCGCTGCTGAGTGTTTGTGATAGCGGCAGCGCGATCAGGGAGGAAGTCCTTGCCGACCTGCTACACGCACCGCTGGCGTCGGAAAACGGGCTGGGCATCGGCCTCTATCACGCTGCGCGCCAGGCTGAGAGTTGCGGTCACGAATTGCGCCTGGCCTGCAACGAGCCCGGCAAAGTGTGCTTCGAGTTGCACCGAAGTGGTCACGCAACAGCGGCCAGAGAGTGAGGGATTGAGGCACCCTGAATCCTGGGCAGTCGCCCGCCCATAACTATGCGGCCGCGCTACCGCTTCGGCAACCGATCAGCCGGTGGACGACCATATTGCCTTTGCCTTTCAGGTAAATCGTCTGCGGCGGATGAAACTCGAAGCGATGCTGTAAACGCTGATAAGTACGGTCATCGACCTGAACCACGCCGGGAACACCTTCGCTGGTGACCCGACTGGCAATGTTCACGGTGTCGCCCCAAAGGTCGTAAATGAACTTCTTCTTGCCGACGACACCGGCTACCACCGGCCCGGTACCCATGCCAATGCGGAGTTCGAGACGCATCTCGTTGAGTTGTACGTCATCGTGCAGCAGGCGACACATCTCCAGCGCCATTTCGGCCAGAGCGCCCGAAAAGTCGCCGCGTTCGTCGTTGAGGCCGCCGGCCACCATGTAGGCGTCGCCAATGGTCTTGATTTTCTCCAGGCCGTACTTCTCGGCCAACTCATCGAAGCACGAGAAGATCTTGTTGAGCATGGCAAAAACCTGCTGTGGCGTCATTCCTTCGGCGACCCGGGTGAAATTCACGATATCGGCAAACATCACCGAGACTTCGGCAAAGCCGTCCGCGATCGGCTGCCTGCTATTCTTCAGGCGTTCAGCAATCGGCGCCGGCAGGACATTGAGCAACAGTCGCTCCGAACGCTCCTGCTCGACCTGCAGCAAGCGGTGCGCTTCCTGCAGGCGCTGCTGCGCGCGGTGTTTTTCGCTGTCCGAGTAGCGCAGCAACAGGTAAACGATGCTCGATACGGCCGTAAAGTTGAGCGCAAAGAAAAAGGCCGCCGTCGCGGCCGGAACTTCGGGCGGCAAACTGCTCGCCGCGTCGGCGAGGTAGTAGTCGAAAGCGCCGGAAAGTGTGGTCAGACAAACGTAGGCGAAAAACCAGGCCCCGGACGCACGCGGTCCGATGAACAGCACGGCACCGATCGGCGCCAGCAAAGCCCACAGGCTGATGCCACTGGCAGTGATGAAGCTGCCGATGCTCCACTGCGCCACGAAGGGCGTAAACAGGAACAGGGACAACTGGATCAGGCGGAAGAGGTTGAAGTTCAGAGTCTTCAGGTAAACCAGCAGATTCCCGACCAGCAAGAGCTGCAGGGCAAACGGGAGGTTCGACGAGAACCTCGGTCCGAGTTGCCAATAAATCGACAGCCAGACCATCGACGCCAGACTGATCAGGCCGGTCGCAAAGAACAGCAGGGACTTCTGCAGACGCAGTTCTTCGCTGTCGCCCGGGCAAATGCCGGCGTTACGCAGGCGGTCAAGGAAGGTCCGCACGGCACTCATCGGCTGGCTTGCTGAAGGTAGAACGTAGGCATAGGCCTATTGGACCCCAATCGACGCGGAGGGTCAATGCAACGGTGCCACGCTGCCGCCGAAAATTCCGACCTTGCCGGCAAACCGCTTATGGCAACTTGCCGGCCCGGATCATCCGGCTGAAAAGCACTCCCGGCGCAATCCACACGACTTCGTCGTCAAAGCCAGGAATCGCTGGCTTGTAGACGAAATCAGGATTGGCCATCGTGTTCCCCGCGCCGGTCAACTGGTTGTCCTGTTCATCGGCATCGGCACCGGACGCCGTTTGCGTCCCCAGAACCGTGTAGGCACCCTTGCCATTCTTGCCGTGCGAGACAACGACGGCCGGCACAGCGGTGGCGATTTTGGCCCCCCCGACGGTCACCAACACACTCATGTCGCCCGGCGAGCAGAGCGCGAAGGCAGCACTCTGCGGTAGCGGCGGCAGGGGCGCGGGGCACTCGCTGATGTCGGGCGGGGGAACGGCCTTGGTGAAGGCACGAGTGACTCGATAGGAGTAGCGCCGTCCCCAGGCATCGGTCTCTGCAACTCCCAGCGTCGCCCATGGCACAACCCCGGCAATATTGGTGCAACCGCTGGCAGCTCGGGTCCCTTCCAGCCCGGCGCCCGCCGCGCCACTGGCAACGTTCGCCAGGGCCGGGCACGGCAAACGGCCATTGACCACGGCGTAGCCGAGTATCGTCTCGCGGATCTCGGCCAAAGCCCGCCTGGTGTCAGCAAGGTTACGACTATCAATCTGCGTCGACAGCGGGACCAGCAGGCTGCCAACCAGCAACGCGACGATGACCAGTACGATGGCCAGCTCGGCGAGCGTGAAGCCTCTATTCTTTGCCCGCAGGAAATGGCCCCGGCTCATGGCAAGCACCGTAGGATATCGTTCGCGGGAGTGCGATAGTCGAACGCCGACACTCCCGAGAAGGCAGTCCCTGCGGCCGTGGGGACAGCGAACAACGCGAGGTTGGGGTCCTCCAGGTAATTGTTCGGCTGGCCTCTCTGGGTATCATCGTTACGACTCTGGCCAGCCCCCCGGCGGCCGGCGAAGATAAGGACGCGGCGGCAGTTGCCTGAGGCAACACCGTCGATGGTAATCGGTGCCGGCGCCGGGAGTTGAGTCAAGAACAGCATTTCTTTCCAACTCGTACAGAAAACCGGGTCTGCTGCGAAACTGCAGTCCAGATTGTCGGTGCCCTTCGCGCCGGTGAGCGCGATGGCCTGCAGGTCGGCCTGGAAAGCAGGATTATCCAGCAAACTGGCGACCGCGCCAGAAAAGTCACGACGCCTGATCAGCGGATCAAAGATATCTGCGACACTAATAAACAGAAAGCGGTCGTTATAAAAGGCAGTCTCGGCCACCACAAAACGCTTGTTGCTCGCATCGGGAGCCGCGCGGTTGTTGGTGCTACCGGCGAAGTAGTTAAGCTGGCCGCTGACCGCATTGGTGTTGTCAAAAGTGTCAAGGTAATTGCGCGCATCGTAGTTGCCTCCGCATTCAGCGTAAGCGACATCGCCCAAGGCGCGGCTCTGGCCGTCCAACGCTTGACCGGGAGCCACGACCAGCGCGGCAAGATTGCTTGCAAGCAGGGCACCGCTGCCGTCGATGATATCGATCTGGCCCTGAGTATCCCAATTCATTGGTGCGTCGGTCTTCGGCGTGATCTTGAAACGGCCCGAAACCACGTACCACAGGCATTCCCCTTTTTGGTCACGGAGAGCGCCCGTACCCAGCGTCTTCCAGGGAAACTTGCCGACAATCGAGCGTTCCTTGGAGTTGCCCGTATGATTGAGGGTTGGCACGGCACCCTCACTAGGTGCTCCGCCCTCAAAAAGGCTTCCCAGATCAGGGAGCGGCATGTATCCCGCGGCGTAGTATGCTCCCGGGCTTATTGAGGTGCGAGATACGGCGTCAGCGATCAGCGCGTCGCGGGCTTCGGCAAGTGCGGCCGCAGCACTTTCCGTGTTAGCCGCCAGAAAGCGTGTTGCACTCAACTGCCCAACGAACACATACAGTCCGAAGAGAGTTAATAGGGTAAGCATGGCCATCAGCGCAATGCCGCCCTGGCGTGATCGACACGCAGGCCGGTGCTGGTCGATGCGCGGCCGTTTCATTGGCGCACGGTACGACTGCCCGCGACCGCCCGGCGCAGCGCGTCCACAGCCCGCGACATCGCCTACCTCGCTCCTCGCGACGTCGAGTGAACGCTGACTCGACCGCCCTTGAGCAGGTCCGTCGCCTCGCCGGAGTTACGGTTCACGGTCTGCCCGACACGTGCTCTCGCCGCTGGCGCATCGCTGATGTCGAGCAACACCTTGCCCGGCTCGCCGTGCCGCGGGGTGACCGTCAGGCCGCTCCACAAGTCGTTTTCGTGCTGGGGCTGGCCGTTTACCCAGGCCGTGCGTCGGCCGCTGCTGCGCGTGACGACGCCGTCAATGGTCAGGGTCGGGTCGGCGGGAATTGGCTGCTGATCGAGGACATTCATTTCGCGCTGACGATCAAGCTGCTGGCGGCGTTCCGGCGTGAAGAACAGGCGACCGAGCGCTTGCTCCTCGGCGACGCCTGGCGGGCAGGTCGCCAGCAGCAGTAGCCAGGCACCCACCGCCAGCGCGGCGAGCTTTGCTGTCGGTATAAGCTCGGTCATTGACTGTCCTGCCCCTTCCTGCCCTTTCCTGCGCTTTCCCGCTCATTTGCCACGCAGGTCACGCAAGGTCAACCACTCGATTTCGCAATCGGCCAGCAGATTCGCCCGGCCACCGCCACGCTGTTCGCCAGTCGCCGGCAAGCGTTCGATGCGACAACTCTTGACCCGGATCAGTGCCTTTGCCTGCCGGCGCAAGTCGTCGAGCAGTCGGGTAACATCTTCTTCATGCAGCAGTTTCAGTTCCAGTTTCATGCTGCTGGCAAAGAAAACAAAGTCGTTTCCGAGTTGGCCCTCGAGCATGCGTTGCGGCGCAATTTCGTAGCGTAGATCGATCAGGCGATGCTTGTCGCGAATCTCTTTCAGCAACTCCACCCAATCGAGGCGCTGCTCATCGCCAATGATGCCACGCTCTTGCAGCTTGTTGAAGACAATCGACTTCTGTTTGACCTCGCTCTCTTCGTTACGTACCTGCTTCAGCTTGCCGTCGGCTTCCGCGAACTGGGCAGCGATGCTGACCCTGCCCTGCTCTGCGCGTTTCATGGCCGCAAATGCGAAATACAGGGCAAGGGCGCCGACGGCGATCATCAGAACGGCGAGCACAACGCTCGCTTGCAGCTTGCGGAAATCGGCAGGAACAATTTTCATGAGCCAATCGTCCGTCGAATCTGCACTTTGAACGATCGCGGCTCCTTGCCTTCCAGCGCCGCGTCGCCACCCTTGAGCGACTTGCCAGACTCGACGTCGAAGGGCTGTTGCAGGACCTCGACCTCTAACTGCGGCCTGGCCCTGAGGGCGGCGACGAGACGATTAAAAACAGCCAGCACCTGCCGCGGGTTGCTGTCGCCGTCAAGGCGCAGGGTTCCGCGGACAATTGCCGTCTCCTGATCGACCGGTTGCAGCTCGCTGCTCACGACATTGACGCCACCCGGCGCCGCCGTCGATTGCGGCTTCCCGGCTTGCCAGTCAATGGCCTCCAGATCGACCCACTCGGCGCTGTCCAGGGCATGACTGATCTCGCGATACAGGTGCCCCGGCGAGGCGCTGTTCCTCTCCAGCTCTTGATAGCGGTTGATCACCCGACGCAGGTTTTCGTTCGTCGTTGGAATCGGCGGAAAGGTCTTGACGATGTCGGCATAGCGCTGGCGAGTGAGTCCGGTTTCGCTGGCCAGAACAGCGACCTCATTCTCGATCCGCGAGGCGTCGAAAAGCTGCTTGCCGGCGAGTAGCAGACAACTCAACAAGACGAGCGAAGCGACTCTGCGGACGACCGAACGAAGCAGCCAGAGATGGTAGCCGTGACGCTGATCATCGTTGGCGAACTGCGCGCGCGGAGGATCGGTGGCCAGCAGGTTCAGGAAAAGAGGCTCGCAGTGGGTGTCGGTGGGCAGGGTCTTGAGCTTGCATTTGCGTGCGCTGTCTTCGATGTCGAGGACTGTGAAAGACAAGGCCTCGCTATCGACACAACTGTTCTCGATCGCCTTGCGCGCACTGGCATGCGCCAGGAGGTAGGCCTTGATCGGCTGCTTGCGACCGATCAGGCGCTGGCCGACCAGATATTGCTGGAGTTTCAGAGCTTCGCTCGAGAAAGTCTGCGCGATACCGCCAATACTGCTGTTGTGCAGAGGCGTCAGGCGGCTGAAATGCAGTTCGCCGTTTTCGAGGTAACTCTGCCGCAGGCTCTGGTCCTGGATGGTCAGCAAAAGGCAAGGCTGGGCGCCAATGCCGAGCTTGCGAAGCAAGTTCGGCGTCAGCAACGACAGTGAATAAACGCCGGCGAGAGCCAGTTCGGCGGCGGCCAGGGCATCGAGCCAGGGGGCGAAAACCTCGGGCCTCGTCAGCGCGGCGAGCATGACGCGCTCGTCCTTGCGACGCGATTTCTGGTGACCGAGCGAAAGCGCGGTCACCAGCTTGGCATTGAAAAACAGTTGTCCCTGCTTGCGCGCAATGACCGCCTCACGGTCGGCGCCGCGTAGAAACGGGATGGTTTCGATGTGGAAACCTTCTTCCGAGACGTTGGCCAGGATCGAGAAGACGCAGCTTGAGTTGGCCGCCAGGTAGTCGGCAAATGCCGCTTGCCCGGCTTCGCTGGCGTCGAACGAGTGCTCATCAGCCAAAACCCCGGATTGCCAGGAAAAAGCCGACAGGTGATGGGCGCTGAGGTAGAGGAGGCGACTGGCAGCCATCGTGCTATACCTTGATCTTGCTGATCACGTCGTAGACCGGCCCGAGAACGGAGAGCATGATCCAGCCGAGCAGCGCCCCCATGACCACGGTGAGCATCGGTTCGATCAGCTGCTGCATGCGCGCCACGGACTCCTTGACGTCGCGATTGTAGAAATAGCTGACGTTCATCAAGGCGTCGTCGAGCGCCCCGGTATTCTCGCCGACGCGTAGCATGCGGATCACCAGCGGCGGGAAGAAGCCGGTGGCGTGAAAGGCGGCGGTCACGTTCTGCCCCTCGCCGATCAACTGCTCGACGCGCTCCAGGCCGCGGCGAATGACCAGATTGCCGACGACGTCCTGCGTCGTACGGATCGACTCGAGAATCGGGATCCCGGAAGCGTAGAGCAGGGCGAAAGTGTTGGCGAAGCGGGAGAGGGCAATCTTGCGCAGAATGTTGCCAACAAACGGCAAGCCGAGCTTGACGCCATCGAAGCGAAAGCGTGCCAGCGGATTAGTATGCAACAGGACGCGCAGCCCGAGCGCCAGTAACGCCGGCAGCAAAAGGAGAACATACCAGTAGTCGACCATCAGGTCGGAGATGAAGAAAAGGACCACCGTCTGCGTTGGCAGGACCTGCCCCATGTTCTTCACGAACATCTTGAGCTGGGGAACCATGTAGACCATCAGAAAGAAGCTGGCAGCCAGGACGATGGCACCCACGAAAGCGGGGTAGGCGATCATCTTTTTCGTTTGCGACGCGAGTTCGTCTTCCCATTTCAATGACTCGTTGAGACTGTTCAAGACTTCCGGCAGGCGACCGGTCGTTTCACCGGCGCGGATCAGGCTCACGAAAACGGCATCGAAGACGCTGCGGTGACCGTCCATGGCCTGCGACAGCGTCTGCCCGCCCTCGATCGCTTCGATCAGGCTGGCCACCACTTCACGGAAGCGCGGGTGCTCGAGACTGTCGCGCAGATCCGCCAGCCCATCGATGAGCGGCACACCGGCACGGACCAGCTGTTGAAGATGGAAGCAGAAGTGAATCATTTCCCGGCGTGGCACGCCACCGCGGGCAAACAGACTGCGCTGGCTGACCGGTTCGCCGCTGACCAGATCCAGCTCCATACGCCGCAAGCGCATTTCGAGGTCGACCAGGTTGAGGGCATCGATCCTGCCGAGAAGCATCCGCCCTTCGGGACTGACCGCTTTATAGGTGTAGAGCGGCACCGATCCTACATCCGGTCAGTCAGGTCGACGACCCGGCCGACTTCCTCGAGCGCCGTCGAACCGTCGAGAACACGGCGCAGGCCGTCGTCGGCGAGCGTGGCAAAGCCCTGGCGGCTGGCCAGCGTGCGCATTTCCCGGAAAGTGCTGCGCCGGGCGATCAGCTCGTCCATGTCGCCATTGATGCGCAGCAGCTCCATGATCGCCAGGCGCCCGCGATAGCCCTGGAACTCGCAGCGCTCGCAACCGCCCGGTCGATAGACCACCGGTCGCGGTCCATCGGCCAGGTTGCCGAGCAGGCGCGCCTCGTGCGCCTCGGCCTGGTAGGGGATCTTGCAATGCACGCACAGCCGCCGCACCAGCCGCTGGGCGATGATGCCGATGATATTGCCGGCCATGATGTCGGGCACGATGCCGATATCGAGCAGGCGGGGTATGGCGCCGAGCGCCGAATTGGTATGCAGGGTCGAATACACCTGGTGCCCGGTCATCGCCGCGCGCAAGGCCATTTCGGCGGTTTCTGCGTCGCGCACTTCACCCACCAGAATGATGTCCGGATCCTGGCGCATCATCGAGCGAATGCCATTGGCAAAATCGAGTTTTAGCGAATCAGCCGCCGACGTCTGGCGCACCATGGTCATCGGATACTCGACCGGGTCTTCAAGGGTCATGATGTTCACGCCCTCGGAGTTGATATGGTTGAGCACCGAGTAGAGAGTGGTCGTCTTGCCGCTGCCGGTCGGCCCGGTCACGAAGATGATCCCTTCCGGGCGGGCAATCATCAGCTTCAGCTGATCGAGCTGTTTGTCGGCAAGACCCAGGCCTTCGAGCGGCACGATCCCTTTCTGCCGATCGAGAATGCGCAGGACGATATTCTCACCGTGAATCGTCGGCTGGGCAGAAACGCGGAAGTCGATCTGCCGACCGCGCAAGTTGAGCGAAATGCGACCGTCCTGGGGAGCGCGTGTTTCGGCGATATTCATGCCCGAGAGGACCTTGATGCGCACCGCCATCGCCGGCCAGTAGGTTTTGTGCAGCGAGCGAATCTGGCGCAGCATGCCATCGATGCGGTAACGGATGCGCAGGAAACTGGCTTCCGGCTCGAAGTGAATGTCCGACGAGTCGCGCTTGACGGCGTCGGTCAGCAACGAGTCGATCAGGCGAACAACCGGCTGGCTGTACTCGTCGGCCGACGATTGCAGGCCGCGGAAGTCGATCTCGCCGGTCTCGATCTCGTGCAGGATGCCGTCGATCGACAACTCGTGGCCGTAGTACTGGTCGATGGCCCGGTCGATTTCTGTCTCGCCGGCCAGCAGGGTGTCGATCTCGATCTCGTCGCTGGTCAGCGTACGTATTCGATCCAGGGCGACAATGTCGTTGCTGTCGGCAATGGCGACCGTCAAACGCAGGTTTTCGCCATCGTAGTCGAGCGGCAGCAGGTGGTGGCGCTTGGCGAGGTCGCGCGGAACGTATTTCAGCGCTGAAGGGTCGATGATCGCATTCGACAGATCGACACTCTGCTTGCCAAGACTTTCCGAAAGCGCGTCGCGCAGGGTCGCCTCGGAGACAAAGCCGAGCGACACCAGGAGCTTGCCGATCGGCTGGTTACACTTCATCTGCTCGAGCAGGGCAATACGCAGCTGATCTTCGCTGAGAATTCCCTTGCTGAGCAGAATCTGGCCCAGCGGCCGGGAATGGGCGGGATGGATGGGCGTGGCTGGAGAGTTCATGAGCGCACGAACAGGCACTTCAGCGACGGCGATCGGCGCAGACGATGAACATCATTGCTGCAGGTCAAGGATGCGCTGTGCGGCGGCATTCTTGTCGAAGGCGCTAGGCGAGGTTTCGGCGGCAGTCAAGGCCATCCGGTAATACTGCGCGGCCAGCTTCTTCTGGCGTAGGTGGTCGAGACTGACAGCAACGTTGAAGACATGGTCGGCGTTGCCTGGCTCCAGGGAATAGGACTGAAAATAGGCCTGCTGCGCCTCGCTCCAGCGGCTCTGCCCGGCGTAGAGGTTACCGAGCGCGAAGAACAAAGCCGCCGAGTCCGGCTGCTTGGCGATCAAGGTCTTCAGGCGACTCTCTGAGCGAGCGGCGCTGCTCTGCCCGCGCATGTTGATCAGCGCCGCCTGCGCCGTCACGTTGCCTGGGTCGGACTCGAGAACCTGCAGATAAAGCGCCTGTGCGCGCTCGCCGTTCCCCTGCTGGCTGGCAATAACCGCCAGACCGAGCAGCGCGTCGGCATTCCGGGGGTCTCTGCGCAGAACCTGTTCGTAGCCGTGGTGCGCCTCGTCCAGTCGATCAGAGAGCCAGGCATCGTAGGCATTGTCGAGGGTCTGCGCCTGCTGCTTGCCGCTGATACTGGGTTGGAAGACCCCCGGAGCAGCTGCTCGCGGACGGCTTGCAGGGTCTCCGGAGGGGCGCTTCGCCGCCGCGGAAGTGGTCGCTGAGGGATCCGGAAGTCGCTTCGCCGGCGTCGACCGTTGCCGCGCTTCTGCGGCGGGCGTGCCCGCTGGCGGTAGCTCGCCGCGAACTTCTGCAGCCCCCTCCAGAGAACCCGGCGGCGTACTGGTCGGCGATTGTGCGGGCGGTGTTGGCTGCGCGGCCAAGGGCTGGGCTGGCTGCGTTGCAGGCACCGGATAGGCAGGCGGCCGAGCGACGGCCGTCGGTGCAACCAGCGTGCCGCCGGAAATCGACTGCAACTGCCACCAGAAATAACCCCCGATGGCCAGCGTTGCGACGCCGACCAGTCCGAGAAAAAGCCATAGCGAGGTGCGCGACCGGGGCGTTTGCTTGACGGCAAAGAGGTTTCTCGCCGCGCTGCGCTCATCGGCCTGCTGACTCTCGAAGTTGGCTCGCGAGCTTGCCGCTGTAGCGGCAGCTTTTGTTGGCGCCGACGGTGAAGTCGGCGAAGCCAGATCAGTTTGCAGCGCGTCGAAGCCCGCGGCAAGCGCGGAAAGCGGCTGTTCCTCCAGCGTCTCCGTAGCCCCCCCGCTCGCCGGAGTTTCCAGCTGCAATGGGTCAAGCCGCAATTCGCTCGGCACCGTAGCCGTCGACCGAGCGTTGGCACTAGCCTTGCGCTTGGCTTCCTCGGCGCGCCGCAGGGCGTCCATCAACAGACTCACTGCAAGGGCTCCGGAGAGCGCTCGGGAAGCGAGAACGGCCGGTAGACCTGATCGGTCTTGAAGAAATCATTGCCTGGCAGAACATCTCTGAAGCTGCTGAAGTCGCCATCAATGGACGCGTCCTTGATCACCGTTGGGCGGATCAGGACCACCAGCTCCGACTTCGTCGACGAGTTATTGCGGGTGTTGAAGATCTCACCGACAAACGGAATATCACCAAGGCCGGGCAGACGCCCGTCACGGTTTTCCAAGCGGTCTTCCATTAGCCCGCCGAGAACGGCGATGTCGCCACTTTCGACACGCATGATCGACTCGATTTCGCGCATGCGGATCTGCGGCACCAGGTTCTTGATGTTGTTGGCGGCAAGACTCGGGTTGGGATCCTGCTTGAGCTCGGCAATGCTGGAAATCGACGGGCGAACGTTCAGGGTCACCGTGCCGTTGTCACTGATTTGCGGCGTCAGACTCATGAAGAAACCGATCGAGACGGACTGCGGCGTGGTCGTCGTGGTCACCGTGGCATTGGTGTTGGTATTACCCGGAACAACGTCCTGCTTGACATTGAAGTAGACGAAATCCTCGGAAACCTTGAGCGTTGCGGTCTGGTTGTTGAGGACCGTCAGTTTCGGGCTGGAAAGCACCTTGACGGTACCGAAAGCGCGCAGCAGCTCTACGGTCGACAGGAGATTCAAGGGGTTGGTATCCCGGTATTTGAGGACGTAAGGCGTCACCGCGTTTCCGACGTTGGTGGTCAACGCGGGTTTGGTCACGCTGTAGTCGCTACCACTGGTAATGCGACTCCACTCGATACCCTGCTGATAGCCATCGCTCAAGCCCACCTCGATGATGGTCGCCTCGATCAGCACCTGCCGCCGCGCGCTGCCCATTACCCGATCGAGGAATTCCTGCACGCGCTCATGCTGCCGGGAGGTCGCCCGGATGTCGACCACTCCCGTTTCCGGACTGACAATCACCGAGGCCGCTTCCCGAAAAGTCATACGTTTGACGACGGTAGCACCAGTGTTCTGCAGCGTCGCCGGATTGGGACTGCCGGCCAAGCCTTGTGCGAGCTGCGTCAGGCGCGCCGCAGCGTTCTTTGCCGGTGCCGGCCCGCCGGCACCGGTACCGCTCGTGCTTTGTGCGCTAGCCTCCTCGGTCACCGTCTCGGTCGAGCCTTCCGGGAAGACCTTGTCGGTCTCATGGAGCAGGTCTTTGAGGTTTTTCTCGAGGGACGCCCAGAAACGGTTATTCGACTTGTTCTCGATTTGAATTCGCGAGGTGTTGCCCGTCCCCACTGCGCCACCACTGCCGGTCGCCAGCGCACTGGTGGAAATCTGCGTATTGGTCGCTATCGTGCCGGTGACGTCGCGAGAGATATTGACGTAGTCGACCTTGTAGTTCTTCAGGTAAGGCGTATCGGGCATCACCGCCAGGTTCGGGCCATCGAGTTCGAAACGCATGTCTACCTGCTTGGAGATGCGCGTAAGCAGTTGCGGAAGGGTCTGATCGATGGCGTTGAGAGTCACTTCGCCGACAATGCCGGGGTGGATATCGACGTTCAGCTTGGCATCGCGGGCAAGAGCAAAAAGCAGATCGTGAACGGCGACGCTGTTGACCACCACGCTGTAGGTCTCGGTCTTGCCGGCCGGCCGTGGCCGCGGTAGAGAGAGGCTCTGTTGAACCGGGGCAGGAATAGTGCCCGGCGTGCTGACCACGCTGTCGGCTTGCAGGTGGGCAGGCGCCGGCCCGCCACTGAGCGTCGTTGGCGTACAGGCGCCAAGGAGAAGGGCAAAAAAGATGGCGCTGAGAGTTTGCAGAGGCACGCTCGGGCTTGCTCCGGTTAAAGGTTGACTTCATGATACCACGACAGAACTTCGAGGCAAGTGCATGATTTTTATTGCATTACGACGCTATCCAGAGGCGCCCCGGAGACCTTTGTCAGCGTAGTCGGCTGACCGCTCGAACGTAGGGCTTGCTCGCCGGGCTGACCGCGACGAGTTTGGCCAGCGCAGCGTTGGCCAACTCGCGCGACGGATAGTCGCCATAAATGACGCCGAGCCGGTCGCGGCCACTCAGACTGGAGCGATAAACGCGAAGCTGCTGCAGGTCAAGCGTTGCGGCATGCTTGTCAATGAAATCCAGCACTTCCTTCTCACTTGCGGCATCAACGACGAGCAACTGAATGAAAAAATGACTATCCGGAGTCTTTGCCAGCCAGGCAGCGCTGGCCGCGCTGCGCTCAGCCAGCGTCAAAGACGCTGGCGCACGCGGCAACTCGGAGTCTGGTGGCGAGGCCTCCGCAGCGGCGACCGAAAGCTCCGCCGTTGCGGCGCCGGACGCTGCGTCCAGCGGCAAGGCCGGCGCCGCAAGCGGTGCCTCGACGCCCTGTGCCGCGACCGCGGCGAGCGGCTGCACGGCGACCGGCAGCTCGGCAAGGGGAGCGCTGACCGGACTGCCAAGGCTGGCAAGGTGCCGCGTGCCGGCGAGATAAGCCACGACGGCCACCACGCAAAGACCTGCAGCGGCGCCTGCCCAGGCCCAGCCGATGCCAAAACGGCGCTTGAGGCGGCGGAACTCGACGTCGCGAATCGCCGCCCGGACCTGCCGCCGATCGACCTGATGCACGCCTTCCGAGAAAGCGGCGAGCAGGGCCTTGTCGGCAAGAATGTTGATGCGTCGGCTGAGCCCTTCGGAGGCCTTGCTGATCAGCTCGATGGCCCCTTTGGTGAAAGGATCCGGCCCCCGATAACCAGCCGCACGCAGGCGGAACAACAGATAAACCGAGACATCGCTGCGGCGCAGCGGTTCCAGCCTGAAATTGTGGGTGATGCGATCATTGAGTTGGCGCATGCTCGTTTGCCGCAAGCGGGAATCCAGCTCGGGCTGACCGAAGAGGACGATCTGTAGCAGTTTGTGGCGGTTGGACTCCAGATTGGAAAGCAGCCGAATCTCTTCCAGAGCCTCGGGAGGCATGGCATGCGCCTCGTCGATCAAGGCCACCACCTGGCGGCCGCTGCCGTAGATCTCCAGGAGACGCTCTTGAAGCGAGCGAAGCAGCAGATGGTTACGCCCCTCCGCAAGGGGAATGCGCAACTCCTCGGCAATGGCGAAGAGAATTTCGTCGCGCGAGAGCATCGGATTGGACAGATAGACCGTCTCGACGTTATCCGGAAGCTTCTCGAGCAACATCCGGCAGAGCATCGTTTTGCCGCTACCCACCTCGCCGCTGACCTTGACGATGCCTTCATCGTGAGTGATCGCGTAGATCAGGGCCTCGAGCGTCGCGCCGCGCTTGCCGCCGGCAAAAAAGAACTCGGTATGCGGCGTGATCCGAAACGGCGCTTGATGCAGGCCGAAATGTTCTAGATACATCAGAGTTCCCGCGCCGACGATTCCATGCGGTTGTAGAGCGTCGTGCGATGGATGCCGAGCAGGCGAGCAGCCTGACTGACATTGCCATGCGCCAGCTTCAGCGCGGCTTCGATATAGCCGCGTTCGGTGGCATTGAGCAAACCATCGAGACTGAAGGGCTGGCGTTGCCGCAAGCGCTGCATTGCCGCCGCGATGATGGCCTCGCCGTCGGCCTCCTCACCGCCAGTGGCGATACCCGTCGCAGCGGCCAGGGGCTCGTCAGGCACGTCAAGCTCGGCTTCCAGCGCAGCCACGTCGACCACCTGCCCCGAGTGCTTGCTGGCCAGACGAATGACGATGTTGCGCAGCTCGCGGACATTGCCGGGAAAACAGTAGTCGAGCCAGAGGCGGCTTGCCTCAGCGGAGAGACTGAACGGCAGTAGCTGCGCTTGCGCCGCGTACAGCTGCCGGAAGTGTTCGAGCAGGAGCAGCTTGTCGTCGCCCATCTCGCGCAATGGCGGAGCCACGATGGCGCACACCGACAGGCGGTGGTAGAGATCGGCCCGGAAATTGCCGGCCCGCACCTCCTTGCGCAAATCGCGGTTGGTGGCGGCAATGATGCGCGCCCGGCTGACGCGCGGCTGTGTTTCGCCGACCCGTTGATACTCGCCGTTTTCCAACACCCGCAGCAGCTTGGCTTGTAGTTCGAGCGCCAGTTCGCCAATCTCGTCCAGGAACAAGGTGCCCTCGGTGGCGTCTTCGAAGTAGCCCGCCTTGGTGGCGATAGCGCCGGTAAACGAGCCGCGCGCGTAGCCAAACAAGGTCGCTTCAACCAGGTTCGGCGAAATTGCAGCACAATTCAGCGCCAGGAACGGCTTCTCGCGGCGGCGCGTATCGTAATGCAGACCAGCGGAGGCGATGATTTCCTTGCCGCTCCCGGATTCGCCTTCGATCAGTACCGCGAAAGGCAGATCGGCATACTGGCGCAACTGCAAGCGCAGTTTGTCGATAGCCGGGCTGTGACCGATCAGCGGTGAGGCAGCCGCGCCCGGCGGGCGTTTCTCGACGAGGGCGCGAAACGTCAGCGCCCCCTGGAGAAGCTGCTGCAGATCAGCGGGGTTGCACGGCTTGGCCACGAAATCGGCCGCGCCAAGTGTCCGCGCGTGCCGTGCGTTGCCGTCCTCGCTTTGTCCGGAGAGGACAACGATGCGCATTTCCGGTGCGACCTTGAGCAGCTCCGAGATCAGCGCAAAACCCTCGTCCGGACGATGTCGCAGCGGCGGCAGACCGAGATCAAGCAGCGCCAGCTCCGGCGGCCTGCGCAACTGCCGAAGCAGCTGCAGGGCATGCGGGCGCGAATGGCTGGTGACCACTTGGAAGAGCGAACTTAGCGAAAAACTCAAGCTGTCACAGATCAGCGGGTCGTCGTCAACAATCAGCAGCAGGGGTTTTTCGGGCAAGGAGATTTCCGTCATGGGAAGAATGAAAAACGGGCCGTTGTTTCCGGATAGATTAACACGTCATTGTTTCCCAGATACACGGGCGCCAAGCAATTCACGCGGCTGATGCTGGGAGTCCGGTATAATCGGATTTTTTTGTCTCAGGATTCAACAGTGTCTGACGATAATCTGGTCGAAATCAAGGATCTTGATTTCGCCTACGACGATCGACCGATCCTCAAGGGGATCAGCATGCAGATCCCGCGCGGGAAGGTCGTCGCGATCATGGGCGGTTCCGGCTGCGGCAAGACCACTCTGCTGCGGCTGATTGGTGGGCAACTCAAGCCCAGCCGCGGCGAGGTGCTGGTCGACGGCCTGTCGGTACCCAAATTGCGCCATGACGAGCTCTACGATCTGCGCCGGCGCATGGGCATGCTTTTCCAGTTCGGCGCGCTGTTTACGGACATTTCGGTATTTGACAACGTCGCCTATCAGATGCGCGAGCACACCGATCTGCCCGAAGAACTGATCCGCGACCTGGTCCTCCTCAAGCTCAATGCCGTTGGCTTGCGTGGCGCCGATCAGCTGATGCCCGCCGAGCTCTCCGGCGGCATGGCCAGACGAGTAGCACTGGCACGGGCGATTTCGCTCGACCCAATGCTGATCATGTATGATGAGCCCTTTGCCGGACTCGATCCGATCTCCCTGGGAGTCATCGGACAACTGATTCGCAAGCTGAATGATGCGCTCGGCGCAACCTCGATCATGGTCACCCATGACATTCAGGAGTCGTTGCAGATCGTCGACTACATCTATTTCATGTCTGACGGAAAAGTGGTGGCGATGGGTACGCCCGACGAGATCCGCGCTTCGCAACATCCCTTTGTGCACCAGTTCGTTTTCGCGCAGGCGGACGGACCGGTCCCCTTCCACTATCCTGCCAAGCCTCTTGTTGAGGAGTTGCTTGGGAAAGCTGCCCCATGAGCGAGCCTAAACACGATGCTTGGAGTATGGCCGTGGCGATGGTAACCCACCTGGGACACCGCGTAACTTCGGCCCTCCAGCAGCTGGGCTTTGCTGCCCGTTTCTTTGTCGTGCTGCTGCTCTCGTCCGGACAGTCCTTCCGGCGTATACATCTGACCATCCGCGAACTCTATTTTTCCGGCTTCCAGTCGCTGCTGATCATCGTGGTTTCTGGTTTGTTCATTGGCATGGTGCTCGGCATGCAGGGCTACGAAACACTGCAGCGCTACGGCTCGGCCGACGCGCTTGGCGTTCTCGTAGCCTTGTCGCTGGTCCGGGAACTTGGCCCCGTGGTTGCTGGACTGCTCTTTGCTTCGCGGGCCGGCTCGGCGATCACGGCCGAAATCGGCCTGATGAAGGCAACCGAGCAGCTCACGGCAATGGACATGATGGCAGTCAACCCGATTGCCCGCGTCGTGGCCCCGCGTTTCTGGGGTGGCGTGATCTCGATGCCCTTACTGGCGGCGCTATTCTCGGTGGCAGGTATCTTCGGCGGCTACCTGATAGGGGTCGTCTTCATCGGCGTCGACGAAGGTGCTTTCTGGTCACAGATGGGGGCTTCGGTTGATTTTTACCATGACATCTGGAGTGGCATCATCAAGAGCTTTGTCTTCGGCATTGCGGTTTCGCTGATTGCCGTGTTCGAGGGCTACGATGCAGTACCGACAGCGGAAGGCGTTTCCAGCTCGATCAAGAGCACCGTCGTGCAGTCGGCACTGGCGATCCTGGCGCTCGACTTTGTATTAACCTCGTTCATGTTGCGGGAGGCTTGATGAGTCGCAAGTTACTCGACCTGTGGGTCGGAATTTTTGTTGCCATGGGACTGGCTGGCGTACTGTTCCTGGCGCTGAAGGTCGGCAACATCTCGGCTGGCAATTTCGCCGAAACATACCCGCTGACGGCCAAGTTTGCTAATATCGGCGGCCTGAAAGTCAGGGCGCCGGTAAAGAGCGCCGGCGTCGTCGTCGGCCGGGTGGCTGACATCCGCTTCGACGCCAAGGACTACGAAGCGGTGGTCACTTTCCACATCAACGAGAGCTATCGTTTTCCAAGAGATACTTTCGCCCTGATCCTGACTGCCGGTCTGCTCGGTGAGCAATACATCGGGCTCGATCCAGGCGGCGACGAAAAGATGCTGCAGGCCAACGACGTGATCACGAAAACGCAATCCGCAGTGGTACTGGAAAGCCTGATCAGTCAGTTCATGTTCAACAAGGCCTCCGAAGGTCCGACAGAATAACGGAAGGAAATCAGTGAAACCAACTTTTCCGCGCCGCCTTACCGCCTGTGCCTGCGCAGTGACGATCCTTGCTGCCAGCGGTTGCGCGACGGTAGATCAGGATCCGGCAGACCCCTTCGAGGGCTTCAACCGCGCCATGTTTGCCGTCAATGAAGGCCTGGACAAGGTTGCCATCAAGCCCGTAGCCCAAGGCTACGACGCGGTGACGCCGCTGCCGGTCAAAGTCGCGGTCGGCAATTTTTTCGGCAATATCTGGGACTCGTGGACGGCAATCAACAACCTCCTGCAGGGCAAGGGTGCTGACGCCCTTTCCGATGTTGGACGAGTGCTGATCAACAGTACCGTTGGTATCGGCGGCGTCTTTGACGTGGCCGGTGAAATGGGCTTGGTCAAACACACCGAAGAATTCGGCCAGACGCTCGGCACCTGGGGCGTTCCCAACGGCCCCTACTTCTACTGGCCCATCATCGGACCGCGTACGACACGGGACACCTTCGGTTGGCTGGTCGATACCTATTACGATCCGGTCTGGCGCGTCGACGACGTCGCGCTGCGCAACAGCCTGGTTGCGCTGCGCTACACAGACATAAGAGCGGGCTACCTGGCGGCTGACAAGGTGGTTGAAGAGGCGGCTTTCGACAAATACTCGTATATACGCGATGCCTACCTGCAGAATCGTCGCAGCTTGATATTCGACGGTGTCGACAGTCCCCCGCCACCACTTTCCTCTGACCATTGAGCAGCCGCGTCGGCTGCTGTAGACCATGCTGCGTCAAGCAGCAGTCCTTACTTGCACGGAAATATTCATGAGATCGCTACTGTCACTTTTCTTTTCTCTATTGCTGCTGACGGGCTCCGCGGTCGCACTGGAGCAATCACCGGATGCACTTGTGCAGCAGGTCACCGACGATGTATTGAACATCGTCCGTCAGGACAAGGACATTCAGAGCGGCGACACCGCCAAGGCCCTCAAACTGGTCGAAACAAAGGTGTTGCCGTATTTTGATTTCCGGCGCATGACGGCCCTTGCCGTCGGACGCAACTGGAGCAAGGCCACACCCGAGCAGCAGCAACGCCTGGCTGAAGAGTTCAAGAACCTGCTGGTACGCACCTATTCGAATGCCCTGACCTCGTTCAAGGACCAGAGCGTATCCTACCGGCCGAGCACCTTTGCAGCCGGCGCAACCGATGTCATTGTCAAGACCGAAGTCGTGCAACCGGGCAGCCAGTCGATCCCGCTCAATTACGCGCTCGAAAAGCAGGGCCGCGGATGGAAAGTCTACGATGTCATCGTCTCCGGTGTCAGCCTGGTTACCAATTACCGGGGTGCCTTCGCCCGCGAAGTCAGCAACAAGGGTATCGACGGGCTGATCCAGATGCTCGGCAATAGAAACACACAACTGGCAAACGCCAACAAATGATCGAGCAAGCGGAAGGCCGGCTGCGTGTCACCGCGCCGATGCTCATCGCCAACGCTCGTGCGCTGCTCGAAGCAGGCTACCCGCTGCTGAATTCCGGCGCACAAGCAGGCGAATTGCTGCTCGACCTTGCCGGCGTGACCGAGCTTGATTCCTCATCGCTGGGCACGCTTTTCGCGTGGCAGCGCAAGGCTGCCAAGTTCGGCGTCCAGCTGCGAATTGCCCATCCACCGGCGAGCATGATCAGCCTGGCAGAGCTATACGGCGTCTCCGAACTCCTCCCGCTCGCCTGAACGGACGACGCAGCTTCGACCCGATGCCCGATGCCATGAGCGTCGCAGTTTCCCTTTCTCAAGTCGAAAAGCGCTTTGGCAGCTTGCAGGCGCTTGCGGGCGTTTCGCTGCAGATTGCCGAAGGCGAGTTTTTCGGTCTCCTCGGCCCGAACGGCGCGGGTAAGACAACGCTGATTTCCTGCCTGGCCGGCCTCACCCGCCCGGATGCCGGCACCTTGAGCGTCATGGGCCACGATGTGCGCAGCGACTACCGCGAAGCGCGGCGAAGGCTGGGCGTGGTTCCGCAAGAACTCGTTTTCGACCCCTTCTTTTCGGTACGCGAAACGCTGCGGATTCAATCCGGCTATTTCGGAATACGCAAAAACGACGACTGGATTGACGAGATTCTCGCCAATCTTGATCTCACTGCCAAGGCCGACATCAACATGCGCCGCCTGTCCGGTGGCATGAAGCGGCGTGTCCTGGTCGCGCAGGCGCTGGTGCACAAGCCGCCAGTGTTGGTCCTCGACGAGCCGACCGCCGGCGTCGACGTCGAGTTGCGCCAGGGCCTGTGGCAATTCATTCGCCGTCTCAACCAGGACGGCCACACGATCATCCTGACGACGCACTATCTTGAGGAGGCAGAAGCTCTTTGCGGGCGAATCGCGATGCTCAAGCAGGGACAGGTCGTGGCCCTGGATACGACCCGCAACCTGCTGGCACGCTTCTCGGGTCAGACACTGAACCTCCGTCTGGCGGGCGGGCCAGCTTCGCTGCCGGCCGCGCTGCGCGCTCGCGCAAGCGAAAGTGAGCAAACCTGCTCCTTCCACCTGGCAAGCCTCGACGAACTCGAACCGCTATTGGCGACCCTGCGCGCGGCTGGCTGCGGCATTGACGACCTGCGACTGACGCAAGCCGACCTCGAGGACGTCTTTCTCGGCGTCATGCAGGACAGTGGTAGCGAACAGGACGCCGCAAGATGAGCAGTGGCTTCGTGACCTTGCTCTACAAGGAGCTTTTACGGTTCTGGAAAGTGAGTTTCCAGACCGTCGGTGCACCGGTACTGACCGCACTGCTCTACCTGATGATCTTCTCGCATGTGCTGGAGTCTCACGTGCAGGTGAACGGTGTGCCGTACGCTGCCTTTCTGATTCCCGGGCTGGTGATCATGTCAGCGCTGCAGAACGCTTTCGCCAACAGCTCGTCGAGTCTGATTCAGTCAAAAGTGACGGGTAGCGTCGTCTTCGTGCTTCTGCCACCGATTTCTTACGGCGAGTTTTTCCTGGCCTATGTTCTTGCCGCGATGCTGCGCGGCGTAGTGGTCGGCGGCGGCGTGCTGGCGGTAACCATGTGGTTCGCGCCCCTGACTTTCGTCGCTCCGCACTGGATTCTGCTGTTCATTGCTCTCGGCGGCGGGATCATGGGTACCTTGGGGATGATCGCCGGCATCTGGGCCGACAAGTTCGACCAGTTGGCGGGCTTTCAGAACTTCCTGATCATGCCTCTGACCATGCTCTCTGGCGTCTTTTACTCGCTTCATTCGCTGCCCGAATTCTGGCAACACGTTTCGCGTTTCAACCCCGTGTTCTATATCATCGACGGCTTTCGCTTCGGCTTTTTCGGCGTCTCGGACGTGCCGCCGGAAATTAGTCTGGCAGTCGTCACCGCAACTTTCCTGCTGGTGTCGGCGGCAACGCTGGCGCTCCTCAGGAGCGGCTACAAACTGAGGTCCTGAATCATGATGCACCCTGAACAAGTCCGCAAAATCATCGCCGAAGGCATCGCCTGCGAGCATCTCGAAGTCGCCGGTGATGGCCAGCATTTCGAAGCCCTGATCGTCAGCGGCGAGTTCGCCGGCAAGAGCCGCGTGCAAAGGCAGCAAGCAGTGAACGCAATACTACGTCAGCATTTCAACAGCGGCGCACTGCATGCACTGTCGATGAAGACGCAAACGCCTGCCGAATGGAGCGCGACGCGTGGATAAGTTGCTGATCGAGGGCGGCACGCCGCTGGCCGGCGAAATCGCCATTTCGGGAGCCAAGAACGCCGCCCTGCCGATTCTCTGCGCCAGCCTGCTGTCGTCCGAGCCGCTGCATCTGACCAACGTGCCGCGGCTGAAGGACATCTCGACGATGCTGCGCCTGCTCGAACAGATGGGCGTCGCTGTCGAAGACCTCGGCGCCGACGGGCTGGTCTTGAACAGCCGCGGGCTCAACAACCCGCTTGCCCCCTACGATATGGTCAAGACCATGCGTGCGTCGATCCTGGTCCTCGGCCCTCTGCTGGCGCGCCATGGTGAAGCGCGAGTGTCCTTGCCGGGCGGTTGCGCAATTGGTGCGCGGCCGGTCGAACAACACATCAAGGGCTTGCAGGCGATGGGTGCCGAAGTATTTGTCGAGCATGGCTACATCCAAGCCAGGGCGCGAGGCAAAGGTGGCCTCACCGGGGCGCGCATCGTCACTGACATGGTCACCGTCACCGGCACAGAAAACCTGATGATGGCGGCAGTCCTGGCCAAGGGCGAAACGATCATCGAGAATGCTGCTCGCGAACCGGAGGTGGTAGACCTGGCCAACTGCCTCGTTTCGATGGGTGCGCAGATCGCCGGCGCCGGCACCGCCAGGATTCGCATCCAGGGGGTCGAGCGCCTGCATGGCGCAAGGCATGCGATCATGGCCGATCGCATCGAGACCGGCACCTATCTTTGCGCGGCCGCGGCGACAGGTGGCAATATCCGGCTGACGAATACCGCGGCTGCCAATCTCGACGCCGTGATCGACAAGTTGTTTGACTCCGGCTGCGAACTGCTCATCGAGCGCACGGCGATCACGCTGCAGGCACCGCCACGGCTAAAGGCGGTGAGCATCCGCACTTCACCCTACCCGGCGTTTCCGACCGACATGCAGGCGCAGTTCATGGCCGTCAACTGTGTCGCCGAGGGATCGGCGGTTATCCGCGAGACGATCTTCGAGAATCGCTTCATGCACGCCGTCGAACTGATCCGCCTCGGGGCTGACATCAAGATCGATGCCAGCAACGCCATGGTCACCGGTGTCGACCATCTCGACGGGGCGACGGTAATGGCCACCGACCTGCGCGCCTCAGCCAGCCTGGTCATCGCTGGTCTGGTCGCACAGGGGGAAACCGTGATCGAGCGCATCTACCATCTCGACCGCGGCTACGAACGCATCGAGGAAAAGCTCGGCCAGCTTGGCGCACGCGTAAAAAGGATTCGCTGAGGAAGCAGGAGGGGAATGCCGGATGCCGTGCGCCTGCAACTAGGCGATGAACCGGCAAGCCGGCGAGCCCGTCGGCTTCCGGCGAAGGCGCGTCATCGAACTCTGTAACGGTTGCCGCAACACGGAAGACGGCTTGTCCGTTGACAAAAATCGCCTAACGGCCGGGCAGGACGCCTTCGATCAGTTCGAGATCGTTGTCCTGTGCGAAATGCAGCACGAATCTATAGGCCATGGGCTCCACTTCGTACAAGCCACCATCGACAAAAACAGCCTTTTCGCCTTTGTAGTTGCGCGGCCCGACGTACGGTGAATAGCGCATTCGTTTCTCGGCACCGAACGCCGAGAGAACGCCACACAAACGCTCGGCCCAGTCGCTTGGGCGGAACTTCTTGCCGGCGGTGGTCCGTCCGACGATGATGAAGGAGGAATGCGACGAAGTGGTCATGTCTTGGTGATGTCGTAACGAAGAGGAGCACCAACGACTCTCCGGGATTGTCGTCGAATGACTAAGGCGAAGCGCAACACCCGGATTCTACCAGAAAGGCGCCTGCTTGGCGGCTCGTGAAGAGCCTTGCTGGCCAATGTCAGGGTGATCAATGGCGCGGCCATGGACGACTGGCGGACAACTCGGGCCAGGCCAGTCCGGAATTTGTGGCGACGGCAATGATGGTGGGCGATAGTGGGTTCGAACCACTGACTTCCACCGTGTGAAGGTGGCACTCTACCACTGAGTTAATCGCCCGATGTTGTGCTACTGCAGGGACAGGCTGCTGTTAATACGCAGCGGCTGCAAGGCTGCCGAAAAATGACGCCGACAGACCGTGCCACCGAAAGACGCGCCATCCGGGAAGCGACCCCACAGAAGGCGGGATTAGATCATAAGTCGATAGTCGGGTCAATGTGGATAACGAGCTAGCAGCCCTGACGCATGACCCAGCCGAATCAGGCTCATTTGCCGGTAACGCCCGCTTTTGCGGTCGAGGCGGTCAAATTGCGGTTGGCTAGCGGCAAAGGACGGGTGGTGGAGTCAGCCAGGAGGATGCCGAAAGAATTTTTTGGACGGCGGTACGATCGCCAGGCGAGCCTTTCCGAACGCGGCGTACGCCGCGCTCGAGAGGATGTTTCGGGTACGCCTGTGTGAGGTCACTCAAGTTGAAGCAGGAATGGAGCGGCGAGGAGCGCGCGGATTCGTGCTGGGTCGAGCCAGGGGGCGGCGCAGGAGCTTCGAATGAAGGCGATGGCACCGCGCACGCCGAGTTGCTGATAGAGATCGCGTAGCTGTCGGGTGAAGCGTGCCAGGGTATTGAACACATGCGCCAGGCGCATGAGGAGGTGATAGCCTTTCATGGCATTCCAGTCGAGGGCAAAGGCATGCTCGTAGTGGTAGCCCTGATGTTTTTCGACGAGGAAGCCCGCTTCGATGCCCCAGCGGTGGCGGGCCCCGAGGTTGCAGCGCTCATGGACATTGTCTTGGCTGAGCGGTTGGCTGGAGAGCCAGGCGTGGCGCGATGTTTCGGTGACGGTCCTGGCCTGTTCATCGATCTTCTCCCAGCTTTCCTCACAGACCACCAGATTCAGCTTGAGACGCTGACGCCCGTTGGCAGCGAAGGCGTAGTCGATGTCGTTGACCCAGCTGAAGTGTTGTCGGCGTCTTCCCCAACCGCGCTGCACAACTTGTGGCTTCAGGGCGTGGAGCGCGCGGAACTCCTGCCAGACCGTGGACAAATCCTTGTCCTTGAGCACGATCATGAACTGCCAGTGGGCGCGCAAGCAGCGCCGCATCACCGGCCCGTTGGCGTAGAGGCCGTCGAGCAGGAGCAGGATCGGCAGGCGGGGGAACAGCGTCTTGAGCCGGTCGCTCAAGCGCACAAAGCCGCGCAGCTCGCAGTCCTGCTTTTGCGCTTCGGGTTCGCCCAGCGCGTGTTCGAGGAACTCGCTGAGCAGTGGGATGACCAGGCCGTTGTGGAAGGCAAAGCTGGCCTCGAGGACGTAGACGAAGTACTGGGTGTGACGGGTTTCGTCCTTGCCGACGGTACGTTGCAGGAGTTCCTCCGTCCAGAGGGTGTCGCCAGCGAGCTTCTGTGAGCCGTCGATGGCGATCGGATAGCAGTGGTCGATCAGATAGCGGCGAAAGTTCTTGCCGCGAATCAGCCGCCTCACCAGATCGACGTGGGCCTGTTCGAGCTGTTCAAGGTCAATGTCGCGCAACAGCCGAAACAGGGTGTCGGCGTGTGGCAGGGTATCGATCTCCGGGAACAGCAGGTGGAGGTTGGCCATGAACTGGGGACGGGATATTTCGCGGTTGGTCTCGCGCCGGGAGGAGAACTGAAAGACGAACATCAGCAAGCCGTAGAGCAGAAGCACGGTCAGCTTGTGCCGGCGCTTTTTGGGATCTCTCGGGTCGGGAATTTGTTCCAGTTGAGCGAGCAAGGCGGGCAGCTCTTTGCGCAGGAGGCGCATCTGTTTGCTCACGGCGTCCTCGCGGGCCTTTTGTTCCTCGTCGACGGTCGCGAAGGCCGAGCTTCTGTTGGGCAATGGAGCGGCTGAGTGGGGGACTTGTCCCGTTGCGCGCAGCTTCGCGTTCAGTACCTTCTCCTGCCGTTTCTTCTCTGAGCGCAGCTTCTTGATGGCCACGCGTGTCGGGCGACGGCAAGGTTTGCTCATGACCGCGGGCTCCCCGGCGCGGCACACAACGAGGCGCAAGCATCCGAGGTCAGCGCTTTGACCCACACCTGGCGGGGCGTGCTGTGATAGGACTGGCCAGGGCGGGCCAGCCCGCGCCCGCTGCTTGCCCCAAGCAACTGCCAACCGGCGGCACGGTAGCAGGTGCCGGCATAGTGACGCGGATCGACGAAGGTCTCCAGCAGCAGGGGCTCGAAGCCCCAGTGTTCGAGCCAGTCCGCGCGTGTGCGGCGCGCGAGTTGCCCGAGCACATGACTGGCCAGATGCGGCACCCGGACGTGCGGAAAGATCAGGAAGCGGCTGTTGTTCACCACCCGCGCCAGGTTCTCGCGGCGGGCCTGGGCCGTCCAGCCGATCCACTGATCGCGCACGGCCACCGCGCGGGCAGCACCGGACAGCAGGACGCAGCCCAGCCGCCGGTCGCCCGCCGTGATAAAGTAGCGCAGCCGGTAGCCGAAGGCCCCCTGGAAACCCAGCGGGTGCCAACGCGCCACCAGCGCATCCCACTGCGCCACCCGGGTCGCGTCGCGAACCACTTCCAGGGACACCGGCGCGAGCGCCGACAGGGCGCAGTGCACCGCCGGCTCGGCAACGGGGGCGACGGATGCCGAGGGCGGCGCGCAACGGCGCGGCGGCGAGGGCCTCAACGCAGGCAGTACCAGCAATCCGGCCGCCTGCAAACGCTCCAGGAAGTCCAGGCAGGCGCTGATCTTCGCCGTCCCCGTCAGGGTGGTCCAGCCCAGGTGCTCGCAGACCGTCGCCGCCAACTCCTTGCGTGCCAATCCCGGCAGCCACGCGACCGTCGCGCAGAGCTCGGCAATCTCCGTCGCGCTGAACACGCGACCACAGTGCACCCATTCCCCCGCACTCGTTGCAAGCATCGCAAAACCTCCGACTGAAGCGCAGATTGATTACGCTCCACCTATCCTGCCAGAAGTCCGCCCGGCTGTCTAGCCCTCTTGTGCGAAGGTTTTTTTTGCCTGCCCACCGCAACGCCTTGCCACTACTGGGCCGGCGTCGTCATGCTTCAGCGCTGACGAGCTAGCAACGGATATGACGCGCAGCAGCCGAGTCGCAAGCGGCCACCGAGAAGCGTTCAGGCGGGCATAAGGAAGTCGCGACTGATGCCCTCGCCAAGTTCATAGATGCGATCCATGAAATCCGTCAAATACTCGTGCAACCCACCGGCCAGCACATCTTCGATACGCCCGAAGTGCAACTTGGCATGCAGTACGCCCGCCTGGCGCTGAGTCTCCGCCGAAGCGCTGTTGGCAATAAGGGGCAGCATGCGAACGATGCCGTCCGCACAGGAATGCAGGGATCGCGGTAGATCCATGCGCAGAATCAGCAGTTCGGCGACCCGGGCCGGGGTGATCGCATCACGATAGACCTTGCGGTAAACCTGAAACGCCGACAGCGAGCGTAGCAACGCGCCCCAGCGATAGAAATCGCTCGCCCCCTCGTCGCCATCGCGCAGGACGTGATATTGCATGTCGAGAATGCGCGCCGTGTTGTCACCCCGCTCGAGCAGTCCGCCGAGGCGAATGAAATGCAGCGCGTCGTCCCTGAGCATGGTCCCGAAGGTCACCCCGCGGATGACGGCCGAACGCAGCTTGACCCACTCGAAGAACTCGCTGACGCCGCGCGCCAGAACCTGCTCGACATTCTGCTCGCGGAGTTCAATCCAGGTGGCATTGACGCTTTCCCACATTTCAGCGGTCAGCGTACCGCGCACCGCGTGCGCATTCTCGCGCGCGGCACGCAGGCAACTGAAGATCGACGAGGGATTGGCGGCGTCGGCGACCGTGAACCGCAGGACATTTTCGGCGTTCACCTCGTCATAAACCTGGGCGAAAGCTTCCTCCTGGCTGTTCAGGGCGAGGATGGCGCGCCAGTTCTCGTTCTGCGCCGCAAGGGCCTGCGGGACCATCGACATCTGGTAGGAGGCGTCCAGCAATCGGGCCATGTTTTCCGCGCGCTCGGTACTGCGAGCCATCCAGTAAAGGTGATCAGCTGTACGGCTCAACATCTCGGTTCTCCATCCATCTCAGTTTTCCAACACCCAGGTATCCTTCGTACCGCCGCCCTGCGAGGAATTGACCACCAGCGAGCCTGCACGCAGGGCGACCCGCGTCAGGCCACCGGGCACCATGCGGATGCTCTCTCCGGAGAGCACAAACGGACGCAGATCAAGGTGGCGCGGCGCGATGCCCGAGTCGACGAAGGTCGGGCAGTTGGACAGCGCCAGCGTCGGCTGGGCGATGTACTTTTCCGGCGCGGCGACGATACGCGCGCGGAAGTCCTCGATCTCGGCCTTGCTCGAAGCCGGCCCGACCAGCATGCCGTAGCCCCCCGCTCCATGCACCTCCTTGACCACCAGTTCCGGCAGGTGCGCCAGTACATATTTGAGGTCCTCAGGCTTGCGCAGAATCCAGGTCGGTACGTTGTGAAGTATCGGCTCTTCACCGAGGTAGAAGCGGATCATCTCCGGCACGTAGAGATAGATCGACTTGTCATCGGCGACGCCGGCACCAATGGCATTGGCCAGATTGACGTTGCCGGCCTGGTAGGCGCCGAGCAAGCCCGGAACACCGAGCATCGATTCCTTGTTGAAGGCCAGCGGATCGAGAAAGTCATCGTCGAGCCGACGATAGATCACGTCGACCCGCTGCGGACCCTGTGTGGTGCGCATGAAGACTGCCTGATCCTTGACGAAGAGATCTCTGCCCTCGACAAGCTCGACACCCATCTGCTGAGCAAGAAAACTGTGTTCGAAATAAGCGCTGTTGTAGGCGCCGGGAGTCAGTACCACCACCGTCGGGTCGGCGACGCCTTTCGGTGCCACGGTGCGCAAGTTTTCGAGCAGCAGATCTGGGTAATGCTGAACGGGCGCAACCATGTGCCGCGAGAAGAGCTCCGGAAAAAGCCGCATCATCATCTTGCGGTCCTCGAGCATATAGGACACGCCCGACGGCACGCGCAGGTTGTCTTCGAGGACGTAGGACTCACCTGCCCCGGCACGCACCATGTCGACGCCCGCGATATGAGCGTAAATCCCGGAGGGAAGGTCGACGCCGATCATCTCGCGCCGGAACTGCGCGTTGTTGCGCACCTGATCGTACGGAATATGTCCGGCGCCGAGGATTTCCTGATCATGGTAAATGTCGTGCACAAAGGCATTAAGCGCCTTCACCCTCTGCCGCAAGCCTGCTTCCATCACCGTCCACTCACTCGCCGGAATGATGCGCGGGATGATGTCGAAGGGGATCAGGCGCTCTGTGCCGGCCTTTTCTCCATAGACGGCAAAGGTAATGCCAAGGCGGTGAAACGCGCTGTCTGCCTCGGCCTGCTTGCTCGCCAGACGCTCGGGCGAGGTCGCTGTCAGCCAGGCCGCAAAACCCTCGTAATGGGGTCGCAAGCCGCCGGCAAAATCGTACATCTCGTTATAGAAGTCTACGTTCATGAGGCTCACCGCCAGAGTGGATTAAGCAGTATTAAGCAGAAACCGTGCCACAAGCTAAACAAGCCTCAAGAGGGTGAACGCCATGTGGCAAACAGGCAACGGCGCCTGTGAATGGTGCGCAAAACGCCCTGCGAAGCACCGCGACGGTGCATGACACCCTGACCCGGGGCCACGCGGCTCGCGGCGGAAAGGCGGGCGAAAGCCTGCAACGTACAGGATGATCGCGCCGCAAGGCAAGAGCGCGCGTCCCCGGCGAGGCCTTGACATGATATATTAGACATCTCTTATACACTCTCGGGAGCCATCATGAAGAAATCCACAGCCCTTATTCTTGCTCTTTCGCTCGCCTCCGCCACACAGGCCGTGTACGCGCAGGATAGCGCTGCACTAATGAGCGAAACACGAAAAACAGCGCTGCCGGTCTTGCCAAAAGTGGTGCAGGCGATGCAGACAGCAGTGCAGGAACAGGGTCCCGTCGCCGCCATAGCGGTCTGCAAGGAGAAAGCGCCGCAACTACTGCTAGAGATGCAACAGCAGACCGGTTGGACGATCCACCGTGTCAGCCTGAAGACACGTAACGCGACGACCGGCACGCCTGACGCCTGGGAAGCGCGCCAGTTGGCCGAATTCAACATCATGGTCGCCAACGGTGCGAAGCCTCAACAGCTGGAAGTTGGCGAGATCGTCGCCGCCGGTGGTGGGCAACGCAGCTTCCGCTACATGAAAGCGCTGCCCGTTGTCGAGGTCTGCCAGACCTGCCACGGGCCGGCTGATTCGCTATCGCCCGAGCTCAAGGCAGCGCTGGCCAAGGACTACCCACACGACCAGGCGACCGGCTATGTCACTGGCGAGATCCGCGGCGCCTTGTCGGTCACGCGGCCTCTGTAAGCTACCGGTCAGCTGCTGTCTGCTACGCGGGTATGCGCTCAGACCCACGCGCCGAAGCGGCAGGGACATCGCGCCGTGCGGGGCCGATATAGAGCTGACGCGGGCGGGCGATCTTGTATTCCGGGTCGGCGCGCATTTCTTCCCACTGCGCCATCCAGCCCGCCGTGCGCGCCACGGCAACGATGCAGCCAAACATCGAAGCCGGCAGACCCAGCGCTTTCTGCAGAATACCCGAATAGAAATCGACGTTCGGGTAGAGCTTGTTCTCGACGAAGTACGGGTCTTCGAGTGCGATCCTGTCGAGTTCTATGGCCAACTTGAACAGCGGATCATTCTCGAGGCGCAGCTCGGTCAGCACTTCGGTACACAATCGGCGCATCAGCTTTGCGCGCGGATCGAAGTTGCGGTACACGTAAAGGCCAAAGCCGGTGACTTTGGAGTGATCGCTCTCGATCCTGGAGCGGCTGATCATCGCCGCAACTTTCCGCACATCGCCGACTTCCTGGAGCATCGCCAGACAGGCTTCGCTGGCGCCGCCGTGCTCGCGACCCGACAGGCAAGCTATCGCCGCCGAAATGCAGGCGAAGGGGTTAGCCCCGGACGAGCCCGCCATGCGCACCGTCGAGGTTGAAGCGTCCTGAGCATGATCGGCATGCAGGATCAACAGTCGGTCGAAGGCCCGCATCAGCACCGGGTTCAGCTCGAATTTCTCCGCCGGATTCGCGAACATCATGTGCACGAAGTTGGCCGCGTAATCGAGGTCGTTACGCGGATGTACCGGCGGATGACCCATCGTGTACTTGTAGGCCATCGCTGCCAGCGTCGGCATCTTGGCAATGATGCGATGAATGGTCAGGCTGCGCTGCTCGACATCGGAAAAGTCTGCCGCTTCACGATGGAACGCGGACAGCGCGCCAACCACGCCAACCATCACCGGCATGGTGTGCGCATCGCGGCGAAAGCCATGGTAGAAATTCACCATCTGGCCATGCACCGGCGTGTTCTTCCTGATCGTCTCCGCGAAGCTCAGCTTTTGCGCTACATTTGGCAGTTCGCCATTCTTCAGCAAATACGCCACTTCAAGAAAATCGCAGCGCTCGGTCAGTTGCTCAATCGGATAGCCTCGATAGAGAAGCTCACCCTTCGCTCCGTCGACGTAGGTAATGCTGGATTTGCAGCTGGCGGTCGACTCGAAGCCGGAGTCATACCCAAAGCGATCGGTGTTGCCGCCGAGCGCGCGAATATCCACGCACTCGTTGCCGTGTGTCGGCGTCAGAATCGGAAATTCCACCGGAGCTTCTCCGGTAATGGTCAAAGTCGCCTTACGTTCGCTGCTCATCACTCAACTCCCCGTCAGATACTCGACATCACGACTTGCAGGTGGCGGACAATCCGCCGGCCAGCACCTCTTGCTCGCCTTTGCCAAGGCCCAAAACAAAGGCGTCTTCATCCTGTTCAACCTGCGCTCAATTGACACACTCCCCGGCTTCTGCAGCGCCGACCGCCAAGCTGACGGTCTCTCCGGAGAATTGCTCGCCCGCACCTGACAGGCACACACCCCATTCGATCACCACTGCCGCCCCAAGTCTGTGCGAGCAGCCGATCGAAGCGCACCGGCGCCACGGCCGGCGGACAAACTTTGCCGCCAAGTGTAGCGTAGTTCCGCTCAGAAAAAACGTTTGCCGCCAGCGACCCAGCCCTGTAGAGCACCTGCCGCGACCCAAGACGAAGGCGGCGGCGGCGCTCGCCAGTGCTCCTGGCGCGACTTTTGCTTGCACCTATCGGGCCGCACCCGAGTTGGGCCAGACCGACAGCAATGGCCTGCTGCCCCAAAAAGGCTTTTCCTGATCAGCGAAAGACGAGATGACAATTCCGATGCTTCTCCCCTGGCTTGCACGCCGGGCATTGCTTGTCTGGCCGTTGCTGCCAGGATTCCTCTTGCACGCCGGCTCACCCGTAGCGACGGGCGACAGACCATGAGCGCCGATAACGCAGCGCGAAGCAAGCTGATCAGCAGCTTCAGGAATCGCCTGCAGGACGGTCAAAGAGCGATCTGCGATGGATTTCTCACGACCGGGGATGCCCTCGTTCTGCTGCATGGGCGCTGCCGGCTGATCGACGACGTGCTCTGCGACCTGTGCCAGGCGGTGAACTTGCCAGCCTCGCTCGCGGTGCTGGCCGTCGGCGGTTATGGACGCGGTGAGCTGTACCCGGCCTCCGATGTCGATCTGCTGATTCTTCTGCCGGAGCACGCAGACGACGCCTTGACCGCGCAGCTCGAACGCCTGGTGTGCCTGTTCTGGGATATCGGACTGGAAATCGGCCACAGCGTGCGCACCATCGAGGAGTGCCTGGAGCAGGCGAGCGGCAACATTACCGTCCAGACGTCGATGATCGAAGCCCGCCTGCTGGCTGGCAGCGCGCCACTTTTCGCCAGCTTTTCGGTGCGCGTCAAAGCGGCACTGGACGCAAAAAACTTCTTCCAGACGAAGCGCATCGAGCAGGAGGACCGCCACCAACGCTTCGGCGAAACGCCCTACAGTCTGGAAGCAAACTGCAAGGAAGGCCCCGGCGGGCTGCGCGATTTGCAGCTGATTCTGTGGACCACCCAGGCGGCAGGCTATGGCAACTGCTGGAAAGATCTCGAACGGCGCGGCTTCATCACCATCGACGAGGAACAGCTGCTGGAGAGCAGCGAGGCCTTCCTGCGCGACTTGCGCACACGCCTGCACCTGCTCGCCGGACGGCGCGAAGATCGCCTGCTCTTCGAGTACCAGACGGCCCTGGCCGAACAACTCGGCATGACCGCCACCGCCACCCGACGCGCCAGCGAACAACTGATGCAGCGTTACTACCGGCGCGCGAAAGCGGTCCTGCAGATCAACGCCATTCTGCTGCAGAACATCGGTAGCGCACTGGTACCGCCCCGGGCGGAGCCACCCCAGCCGATCAACGAGCGTTTCCAGAATGCGCACGAGCTCCTCGACGTGGTGCGCGAAGACGTCTTCGACGAAACCCCGGGGGCCATCCTCGAGGCCTTCCTGCTACTCCAGCAGCATGCTGGGCTGCACGGCATGACCGCTCGTGCGCAACGCGCCCTGTGGCGTGCCCGCACCCTGATCGATGACGACTTCCGCCGCAACCCGACCAACCGCAGGCATTTTCTGGAGCTATTCACCTACGGAAATCGCCTGACCCAGTCCCTTCGGCGCATGAACCAACTCGGCGTCCTGGGTCGTTATCTGCCCAATTTCGGACGTGTCGTCGGGCAAATGCAGCACGACCTGTTTCACGTCTACACGGTTGATCAGCATATCCTGCAAGTGCTGCGCCGCTTGCGCCGTTTCGCCATCGAGGAATTTGCACATGAGTACCCGCTCTGCAGCCGCCTGATCAGTGACTTCGGCAATCCCTGGGTACTGTACATCGCGGCTCTCTTTCACGACATCGGCAAGGGCCGTGGCGGCGACCACTCGGAACTCGGCGCAATCGACGCTGCCCAGTTCTGCGCCGACCACGACCTCGCGGCGGACGAAAGCGAACTGGTCGTGTGGCTGGTTCGCCAGCACCTGTTGATGTCCAGAAGCGCCCAGAAAGAGGACATCTCAGACCCCACTGTCATAGCCAGGTTTGCCGACATCATCGGTGATGAGAGACATCTGGTGGCCCTTTACCTGCTGACCGTTGCCGACATCCGCGGCACCAGTCCGAAGGTGTGGAATGCATGGAAGGGACAACTGCTCGAGCAGCTGTTCACCGCCACCCGGCGACACCTGCTGTCGAGCGAAGCGCCGCCGATGCCCGCTGGAGTGATCGCCCAGCGGCAAGAGGAAGCAAGGCGCGTGATGCGCTTTCTCGCGCTTCCCGAAACCATCCATGAACGCTTGTGGGAGCAGGTCGATACGGTCTACTTCCTGCGCCAATCAGCCGAGGAGATCGCCTGGCACGCACGCGTGCTGCACGACCGCCGCCAGACCGACATTCCCCTGGTCAAGGCACGCCTCAGCCCGCTCGCCACAGGACTCGAAGTGATGGTCTACGCGCACGATCAAGCCGACTTGTTCGTGCGCATAGTCGGTTTCTTCAGCAGCGCCGATTACAGCATCGTCGACGCCAAGATCCACACCACCAGCGATGGCTACGCCCTCGATACTTTCGTCCTACTCGATGTCACCAATCGCCACAGCGAGCGCGAGATGATCAGTTACATCGAGCACGAACTTGGCCAACGCCTGTCTCGGCACTCAGCCAGCGAGGCACCGGCCAGCGGACGGGTCTCGCGTCAAGTGAGACATTTTCCATTGCAGCCATTGGTCAGCATCCAGCCTCTGGTGAGCCTCGAAGCCGATGAAACCGGAAAAATGTTCGTGCTGACCGTCGTCGCAGCCGATCGCCCCGGCCTCCTGTTCACCATCGCCACGCAGCTGGCAGCCCATCGCGCCAATCTGCACACAGCCAAGATCGTCACCCTTGGCGAACGGGTCGAAGACACCTTCCTGATCAGCGGCAGCCATCTCGAGGAAAGTGCCTGTCGTGTGAAACTCGAGGCCGATTTGCTGAAACAGTTGCAACTCTGACGATGCGACTCTTTCTTGCCGATAGCCTTCCTGCTGCTGCATGGCCTGTGCGCGCCGCGGTGATCACCGGCGCGAGCTGCCCAGCCTGGCGTATGCTTTGCCGAAAACCTTCTTCGTCTTCCCCCAGGAGTAAACCGTGTCCATTCATGTTGCCCTCAACCATGTCACGCACTATCGCTACGATCGGCCGATCAGCCTCGCACCGCAAGTCGTCCGCTTGCGGCCAGCACCGCATTCGCGCACGCCAATTCTGAGCTATTCGCTGAAAATTACGCCGGCACAACACTTCATCAACTGGCAGCAGGATCCGCAGGCGAACTACCTGGCGCGCCTGGTTTTCCCCGAGAAGACCCGCGAATTTCGCGTTGAAGTCGATCTGGTGGCCGAGATGTCGGTGATCAATCCCTTTGACTTCTTTCCCGAGCCCTACGCAACGAGCTTTCCATTTGCATACGAGGCCTGGCAGCGAGAAGAGCTCGAACCCTATCTGACCCCCTTGCCGCGGACCCCGCTGCTGACGGAGTTCCTGGCAACGATTCCCCGCGCAGCGCGCGCCAGCGTCGACTTTCTGGTCGATCTCAACCAGCGCGTGCAGCACAAGGTCGGTTACGTCATTCGCCTCGAACCCGGCGTGCAGACGCCGGAGGAAACACTAACGCTGGCGCTCGGATCGTGTCGTGACTCCGCCTGGTTGCTGGTGCAGGTACTGCGCAATCTCGGCCTGGCGGCGCGCTTCGTTTCAGGCTATCTGATCCAGCTGGTACCCGACGTGAAGTCACTCGACGGACCGTCAGGAACGGATCACGACTTCACCGACCTGCACGCCTGGTGTGAAGTGTACCTGCCCGGAGCAGGCTGGATTGGCCTCGACCCGACTTCGGGCTTGTTCGCCGGCGAGGGGCACATCCCGCTCGCCTGCTCGCCGCAGCCATCGTCGGCATCGCCGATTACCGGCCTGACCGAGAAATGCGAATGCCAGTTCGAGCACCACATGCAGGTCGAGCGTGTCTGGGAAGCGCCAAGGGTGACCCGCCCGTACAGCGACGAGCAGTGGCAGACGATCGAGGCCCTCGGCCACCAGATCGATGCCGACCTCGTCCGCGATGACGTGCGTCTGACCATGGGTGGCGAACCGACTTTCGTCTCCATCGACGACCACGACGGCGGCGAATGGAACACCGAAGCGCTCGGCCCGACGAAACGCGCGCGCGCAGCGGAAATCTTTCAGCGCTTGCGCGACAAATATGCGCCGCAAGGACTGCCGCATTTTGGCCAGGGCAAGTGGTATCCGGGAGAACAGCTGCCGCGCTGGTCGCTGAATTGCTTCTGGCGCCGCGACGGCCAAGTAATGTGGAACAATCCGGCACTCTACGCCGACGAGAGCCGCGACTATGGTGCCGACGGTCAACTGGCCGGGCGCTTCCTGCGAACACTCGCGGAGCACCTGGCCATCGACCCGAAGTACGTATTCGCCGCCTACGAGGATGTTTACTACCACCTGTGGCGGGAAGATCGCCTGCCGGTCAACGTCGACCCCTTTGCGTCCCGCCTCGATGACCCGCTGGAACGTGAGCGCCTGGCCAAGGTCTTTCGCCAGGGCCTCGATGCGGTGGTCGGCCATGTGCTGCCGCTGCAGGCGCGTGCCCAAGGCGGCTGGCAAAGCGGACCGTGGTATCTGCGCGGCGGCCGCTGCTATCTGGTTCCGGGCGATTCGCCGGTCGGCTATCGCTTGCCGCTCGACTCGCAGCCCTGGGTAGCCAAGGCCGACTATCCTTACGTGCACGCGCCCGACCCGACACAGGCCTTCCCGGCACTGCCCGCACACAGCGAGATGCACGCGCAGTTCGCCATCAGCCGCAGTCTGGGCCTGCCTGCCGTCAGCGCGGCAGTGAGCGGCGAACGCTTCGCCGAAAAGGCACTGGAGCGTGTCGATGATGCCCTTGCCCACGGCGCCGATGGTGGCAATGAAAGCCCACCGCGCGCCGGCGAATCGGCAAGCCTGGTCACCCGGACCTCGCTTTCGGCGCAGGCCCGCAACGGCGTGCTCTACATTTTTATGCCGCCAACAGAAACGCTCGAGGACTACCTCGAGCTGATCGCCGCTGTCGAAGCCACCGCCGAGGCCCTCGCTGCGCCGGTGATCGTCGAAGGCTACGAGCCACCGTCCGATCCACGACTGACCAACTTCCGGGTCACTCCCGACCCGGGCGTAATCGAAGTCAACATCCAGCCGTCGGCAAGCTGGGACGAACTCGTCGCGCGCACGACTCACCTCTACGAGGCGGCGCATCTGTCGCGCCTGTGCACCGAGAAGTTCATGCTCGACGGTCGCCACACGGGTACCGGCGGTGGCAACCACTTCGTCTTCGGCGGTGCGACGACACTGGACTCCCCCTTCCTGCGGCGACCCGACCTGCTGCGCAGCCTGATCAGCTACTGGCACAACCATCCGTCCCTTTCCTACCTCTTCTCGGGTCTGTTTATCGGCCCGACCAGCCAGTCGCCACGCGTCGACGAAGCCCGTAACGATTCAGTGTACGAGCTGGAGATCGCCTTCAGCGAGCTGTCCAGCGCGACGGCCGAGGCTGCCGAAGGCATTGCGCCCTGGGTGATCGACCGGGCGCTGCGCAATCTGCTCATCGACGCGACCGGCAACACCCACCGTGCCGAGTTCTGCATCGACAAGCTGTACTCTCCCGACGGCGCCACCGGCCGCCTCGGGCTGCTCGAAATGCGGGCCTTCGAAATGCCGCCGCACGCACGCATGTCGCTCGCTCAGCAGTTGCTCCTGCGCGCACTGATTGCACACTTCTGGCGCACGCCCTATGCGCCCGAGCGGCTGCTCCGCTGGGGAACCGAGCTGCACGACCGTTTCATGCTGCCGCACTTCGTGCAGCAGGACTTCGACGACGTCATCAGCGACCTGCGCGGCGCCGGCTACGCACTCGACAGCGCGTGGTTTGCGCCCCATTTCGAGTTCCGTTTCCCGGTGCATGGCAGCATTTCGGTGCTGGGCATGGAACTCGAGCTGCGCCATGCGCTCGAGCCGTGGAACGTGATGGGAGAACAAGGCTCGGTCGGCGGTACTGCGCGCTACGTCGACTCGTCGCTCGAACGTCTGCAGGTCAAGTTGAGCGGTATGGCAGCCGAGCGCTACGTGCTCACCTGCAACGGTCGCCGCGTGCCGCTGCGCTCGACCGGCAAAGTCGGCGAATTCGTCGCTGGCGTCCGCTACCGCGCCTGGAACCCACCGTCTGCCCTGCATCCGACGATCGGCGTACATGCGCCGCTTGTTTTCGACCTGGTCGACACCTGGATGAAGCGCTCGCTCGCCGGCTGCCAGTATCACGTCGAGCACCCCGGCGGTCGCAACCCCGACCGCTACCCGGTTAACGCCAACGAGGCCGAAGGCCGCCGTCTGGCGCGATTCACGCCCTTCGGCCACTCGCCCGGAGAGATTGACGTAGCACCGCTGCCGGACAATGCCGGCTTCCCGTTTACGCTAGACTTGCGGCGTTCCTGAAACCAGTCGGCCCGGGCTAACTCCCGGGCCTGTTTGCTTGATGCCACGATCCTTGCTGTCGACCTATCCGCAGAAGCCTGATCGCTTCGACGAAATGCTTGCCGAAGATGGCAGCATCCGCCGCGCCTGGCAGCCATTCTTTGCGCACCTGGAGGCGGCGACGCCCGAACAGATGCGTCACCGCCTCGACTACGTGCGCCAGCGCATCCTCGAAAACGGCGTCACCTACAACGTCTATGCGGATCCCGAAGGCGCCGACCGGCCGTGGGAACTCGATCCTCTGCCGCTGATTCTCTGCCCCGACGAGTGGCAGGCGATAGCCAGCGCCGTGCAGCAGCGTGCGCGCCTGCTCAACGCCGTGCTGCGCGATCTTTACGGCGAACAGACCTTGCTCAGGGACGGCATCGTACCGTCGGCACTGATCTACGGGCACAACAATTTTCTCTGGCCATGTCAGGGGATCAAACCACTCGGCGACACCTATCTGCACCTCTACGCCGCCGATCTCGCGCGTTCGCCGGACGGCCGCTGGTGGGTGATCGCGGACCGCACGCAGACGCCATCCGGCGCGGGCTATGCGCTCGAAAACCGGACCATCATTGGCCGCCTCTTTCCAGAACAGTTCCGCGACCTGCACGTCCAGCACCTGGCTTCGTTCTTCCGCAAATTTCAGCAGGCCCTGGCGCATTGGGCACCGCACGGCGACGAGCCACCACTGATCGTGCTGTTGACGCCAGGCCCCTACAACGAAACCTACTTCGAACACACCTACCTCGCCCGCTATCTCGCTTTTCCACTGGTCGAAGGGCAGGACCTGACGGTGCGTGGTGAATGCGTCTACCTGAAGACACTCAACGGCCTGCGCCGTGTGCACGCCATCATGCGCCGGCTCGACGACGACTACTGCGACCCGCTTGAACTGCGCGGCGACTCGGCGCTGGGTATTCCCGGCCTCCTGCAGGCGGTGCGCGCTGGCAATGTGCTGGTCGCCAACGCTCTCGGCAGCGGCCTGCTCGAGTCCGCAGCCCTGCCCGGTTTCCTGCCCGGCGCTTGCGAGAAGCTGCTTGGTGAGCGGCTGGCCATGCCGTCGGTAGCCACCTGGTGGTGCGGCGAGCAGGAGGCGCTCGACTATACCATCGCCAACCTTGAGCATCTCGTCATCAAGGGCGCCTACCCCTCGCAGACTTTCGACCCGCTCTTCGGCAACGAGCTGACCGGCAGCAGCCGCGACGAAATGATAGCCCGTCTTCGCGCGCGGCCGCAGGCCTACGTTGCTCAGGAGCTGGTTAATTACTCGCAGGCGCCAAGCTGGAGTCCGGACCACAAGCGGCGCCTGCTGCCGCGCGGCGTTGCCCTGCGCGTCTACGTCGCCGCCACGCCGTCTGGTCACGTGGTGATGCCGGGCGGACTGACGCGCGTATCGGCAAAAGCGAACGCGCGCACCATCTCGATGCAGCGCGGGGGCTCGAGCAAGGATACCTGGGTGCTCACCAATGCCGCGGTCAACACTTTCAGCCTGCTCAAGCACTCGGTCGGCAAAGCCGATCTGGTACGCGGCGGCCTCAAGCTTTCCTCGCGAGTCGTCGAAAATCTCTACTGGTTCGGCCGTTACTCCGAGCGCTGCGACAAAACCGCCCGCCTCTTGCGCGTCGCGCTCGCGCGGCTGGTGGACGCGGGCGATGACGCCGCCCCGGCGCTGAGTTCAGCGCTCGACCTGTGCCTGGCGCTGAAGCTCCTGCCAGTCGCCGAAGCCGACCCGGAGAGCGACACCGAGGCCAAGGTCCCCGCCTCGCGGGTGCAGCGTGAGGCGCTGATGCTGACTGCAATTTGCGGCAAGGAATGGGGCGCCGGGCTGGCCGGCGACCTACGCCGCCTGCTGTGGGTTGCCGCACAGGTGCGCGAACGCTTCTCGCTCGATAACTGGCATGCCCTGAATCGCCTGCAACACCAGTTGCAGACCTACAGCCGGCTGCGCAGCAGCGAAGCGCTAGCCGAGGAACTTGGCGACGCGCTGGCTTTTCTCGACCAGGTCCTGCTCGCCTCGTCCTCACTGGCCGGCTTTGCGATGGACAACATGACGCGTGACGACGGCTGGCGCCTACTGATCATCGGCCGGCGCATCGAGCGACTCATCTTCCTCGCCAAAGCCTGCGCGCATTTCCTGCGCCTGGAATCAACCCGCGCTCCCGGCGGCCTGGAGTGGTTGCTGGAGTTCACCGACAGCATCATTACCTACCGTTCGTCTTACATGACGCAACCGGAGCTGCTACCGACGCTCGACCTGGTCGTCTTCGACGACGCCAACCCGCACTCGGTTGCCTTCCAACTGCAGATCCTGCTCCGTTACCTGGACCAGCAGGCCCGCCTGCTCGGTGGCCCGCGCGACGAAACCCTGCGGCAAGCGCAGGAACGACTGCAAGCTTTCGACCTCGGCCTTTTCGAGGGAAAAAGCTTCGACGATTGCCGCGCTTGCAACCCCTGCCTGCAACTGGCGACGATTCTCGAGCAGACGGCCGCTGCCGGGGCAGCACTTTCCGACCGCCTGGCGATGCGCTATTTCAGCCACGTCAGCGACGTCAGTCACTACACACTCACCTCATGACCCCCGCGAACCTGCCTGCCAGCCGCTATCACGTCGTTCACGAAACGATTTACCGCTACGAGAGCCCGGTTTCATTGTCGCGCCAGATGCTGCATCTGACGCCGCGCGATTGCCATTGGCAGCGCTGCCTGAGCCATCAGATCACGGTCGCTCCCGAGGCCAGCGCGAGCCGCCAGCGGCACGACAGCTTTGGCAATCCGATCCGGGAACTGGCCATCGAATTTCCGCACGACAGCCTCACCGTTCGCGCCGAGAGCACCATCGAAGTGCTGCCACACCTGCCGCTTGACCCGCAGCCGATGCTGCTTGGCGACTCGCCGGAAGCCGGTCGCCAAGCCCTTCGATCAGGCTCTGCGGGGCAGAGGCCTGGCTTCCTGGCCTGCTCGCCAGCTTGGGAAAGGGTACGCGAAGCGCTGGCCTATGGCTCGCGTCCGGTTCTCGTCGACGCCAGCCGTTTCCAGTTCGAATCGCCGCACGTACGCGTAAAGCACGAGTTCCTGAGTTACGCCAGCAAATGCTTCCCCCCGCAACGGCCGCTACTCGAGGCCGTTCAGGCACTGATGAGCTGCATCTACGAGGAGCTGGAGTTCGACCCGGAAGCAACCACGGTCGCCACCCCCGTGCTGCAGGTGCTGGCCGACAAACGCGGCGTCTGCCAGGACTTCGCGCACCTGATGCTGGCCTGCCTGCGTTCACAGGGCCTGGCTGCGCGCTATGTCAGCGGTTACCTGCTCACCCACCCGCCAGCCGGCCAACCGCGGCTGGTCGGCGCCGACGCGTCACACGCCTGGGTGTCGGTGTACTGCCCGGAACTCGAAGGTGGCCGCTGGGTCGACTTCGACCCCACCAACAACCTCCTGCCAGACACCCAGCACATCACGCTGGCCTGGGGGCGCGACTTTGCCGACGTTTCACCGCTGCGGGGAGTGATTCTCGGCGGCGACGCCCACGAGCCGGATGTCGCGGTCACCGTGACGCCGCTCGACGAAGTCAGCGATCAAGGCAAGTAGCTCGCCGCCGGCATCGTCACCGGAGCGCCTGCGGGCCAAGCCCTTCCAGCCCGATGTTCCCGCGCAGCGGGCCACAGCCAGCTGGCTGGCCCGGTCTACCAGAGGATCTGCACTTCCTGGACAACCTGTGGCGTCGCCCGCTGGACGGTAAACTTGATACCCGCCACTTCGATGACCGTTCCCACCTTCGGGATTTCGCGCGCATGCTCGAGGAGAAGACCGGACAAGGTATCGTAGTCGCCCTCGGGCAGCTTCAGCCCCAGCTTTTCATTGAGCATTGCCGGATCGGCCCGGGCGCTGACCAGGTAGTCATGATGGCCCAGCTTCTTCAACCACTCCGCCGGCTTCTCCTGGCGATCGTACTCGTCCTGCATATCCTCCATCACTTCCTCGATGATGTCCTCGATGGTGATTATCCCCTCGGCACCGCCGAACTCGTCCATCACCACGGCCATCGCATCGCCATCCTTGCGCAGCTCGACGAGCATCGATTCGGCACTCTTGCTACCCGGAACGTATTGCGTCGGGCTGATGTAAGACTCGATCGACGCGGACCCGTCCACACCCAGCAAATCCATCGTGTTGAGCACTCCGACGACGCGGTCGATACGCCCATCGAAGACCGGCAAGCGAATGTGCGAGCCGGCCACAGCCAGGCGAATCGCCTCGGCAACGGTACAGGTCTTCTCGACCGCGTCCACGTCAATCAAGGGCACCATCACTTTCGAAACGGTGGTCTCCGAGAAATTGAACATGCGCCGAATCATGTTCTTCTCGATCAGCTGGATGTCACCCCCTTCGTGCGGCGGCATCTGCACCATGCTCTGAATCTGCTGGCGCAGGGTAAAGGGGTTTTGTTCGTCCGCGCCGCCGGCGAGCCGGGAAAGAAACTTCGACAGAGTCACGAAGAAGATCAGGATCGGCGAAAAGAGAATCGAGAAGAAGCGCAGCACGTAGATCAGATAAGGAGCCATGACATCGGCGCGCTGCTGGAAAATGCTCTTCGGGACGATTTCTCCAAATACCCAGATCAAGGGCGCGACAATGAGCACCGCCATCCAGCTGCCGGCGTCGCCAAACAAGGAGATCATCATCGCCGTGGTGATCGTCGAGTTGGCTACAACGGCGATATTCGTCCCGACGAGAGTCGTCGACAGCAACCATTCGGGCCGCTTCTCGAGCATATCGAGAGCCAGGCGTGCTCCCCGTGAGCCCTTAGCCGCATCGTGGCGAAGCTTCATGCGGTCGGCGCTGACGATCCCGAGCTCCGAGCCGGAAAAAAATGCCTCCGCGATCAGGCAGGCGAACATGAACAGAACAGTGAGCCAGATATCGGACATTTAGACGCCCTCCGCTTTCTTCGGCAGCTCGACGGGGGCGCTCTTCGCATCCGTAGCCGCGCCTTGGTCGCCGGACTCCCCGCCGCTCGTCGCGTCCGTTTCGACCGCGGCCCCCACCTCTGTGCCATCACCCGCGTCCGCCGTCGACTCCACAGCCGGTGGCTCGACCAGCACCCGGCTGATGCGATTGAATTCGACGCTGTCGACCGTCAGCTTCATGCCGCAGAGAACAATCGATGCGCCCGTCGCCGGCAATTCGCCGAAAGCGTCGAGCAAAACACCGGCGATCGTCTCGGCATCTTCACAGTCGATAGTCACCGCGAAAGTGCGGTTGAACTCCTCCAGAGACATACCGGCGTCGATCAGGCGGCGGCCATCGTCGAATTCGCTGACCATGTGCCGGTCCGGTGCCTCACTATCCGATGGGCTGGCAATCTCACCGAAAACGCACTCCAACAAATCCTCCATGGTCACCAGACCGGTGACACCGCCGTACTCGTCCACGATCAGCGCGAACGAGAGTTTGCGCTGGCGGAAGGTATGGAACAGCTCGACCGCCGGCTTGGACTCAGGGAAGAAGTTCGGCTGCCGCAGGAGCTTGCGAAAAGCATGCGGGTCGCGCTCCAGCCTGCCGAGGTCGACACCGAGCAGATCACGGGTGTGCAAGATGCCGAGGATTGTATCCCGCCGCTCGCGATAAATGGGATAGCGCGACTGACGGGTAGCCTTGATCCCGGCAATCAACTCGGGCACCGAAAGATCCGCCGACAGAAATTCGATGTCCGAGCGCGGCCGCATGATGTCGCGCAGCGACTTGTTGCCGAAGTCGAAGATTTTCTCTATGTAGCGCGCTTCCTGGCTGTCGAGAGCGCCTTCACCAACAGCGTCGGTCACCAGGGTACGGATCATGTCTTCCGTAACCAGATTGCCCTGCGAGCGCTGCTTACCGACGATCAGCGTGATGAAAAACTCGGCGACCTGGCGGATCACTTCGCGCAGCGGGGTGATCAGACGCGCAAACAGATGGATTGGGCGTGCCTGGAAGCTGGCAAACGCCATGTTGTTGCGAATCGCCAGAACCTTGGGAGTGATCTCGCCAAACAGCAGCAGGATCGGCACCATGACCAGGAGATTGAGCATGTCGTTCTCGGCGCCGAACAGCTTGATGATCACTGCGGCAGAGATCACCGAAGCGGCGACATTGACAAATTCGTTGCCAATCAGAATGGTGACAATCAGCCGGCGCGGCTCGCTACGCAAACGCTCGATGAGATCGATGCGCGGGTTCTTGGCCTTGCGCATCTGATCAAGGTGGAACGAACTCAGAGAAAACAGCGCGGTTTCAGTGCTTGAGAAGAAACCCGAAAACACCAGCAGGACGACAAAAACCGCCAGCTCTATCCAAAGTGCTGGATCCATTCTTCACTCCTCGAGAAAATTTGCACGCCGTCTTCGGAACGCCTTGAAAGCGCACGATGCAAAAGCGGACAAAACCACGGCAGCGAAGCTCCTGACGACCACGCCGGCAATTCAGCGGCGGCATAAGCGTCCGTAGCTGCTTCGCCTAAATACGAACTTGCCCGCACCTGCGCACGACCGCCGATTATCAGCGGGTTTGATGCCAAAGTCAAACCGCGGCGCCCACGGCGCGCGACCCGCCAAAGCTGGCCCGCAGACGGCTAGCGTACCTGACACGGTGCAGGGAAAAGCCCGGGTGCAGCTCGCCATTCGCCGAAGCTAGCGCTTTTCTGCCAGGGCCTTCGCCGCCAGAATTGCCGAACGCCGACGAGCTTGCGGCCTGGTAAGAGCACGCCGCTCGACGACGAGGCAGCGTCGGCCGGCACTGGCGCACCACGGCTGCCGCCCCGAACATCCAGCGGGCGCCTCAGCTCGACAACATTGCACCGGCCTTGCAAGTAGTGTATCAACGCTAGGAAGTCCTTACCCCGGCCCCTGAATATCGCGAGCCGGGCGCGCCAACTCTGGGAGCCATCTCACCGTGTTTGAAGCGTTTCTGCTGCTGATCATGCTCACCCTCTCGGCCTTCTTCTCAGGTTCCGAAACCGCCCTCACCACCCTCTCCAGGGCACGCACCGAATCGCTGCTGGCCGAAGGACGGCTAGGTGCCAGGGCGCTGCATCGCATGAAGAGCAACCTGAATCGGACGCTGGTCATCATCCTGATCGGCAACAATCTCGTAAACACGGGCACCGCGACCCTGGCCACGGTGGTGGCCACCGAGCATTTCGGCCACCTCGGCCCCGGCCTTGCCGTCGGGCTCATCACCCTGTTGCTCCTGGTATTTGGCGAGATCACGCCGAAGACCTATGCCACACGCTACGCCATAGTCGTCGCCTTGCTGGCAGCAACGCCACTGGAGATTCTTGGCAAACTGCTCTTCCCGCTGGTGTGGGCAATGGAAAGACTCATCGAATGGATGCACAGCCTCAGCAGCCCGCCAAAGGATCCAAGCATCACCGAATCAGAGCTGATCGCTCTGGCCGCTCATGGCACCCGGGAAGGATCGATCGAGGCCGGCGAGCACATGATGATCCGGCGAATCTTCGATTTCAGCACCTTGCGCGCCAGCGACATCATGGTGCACCGCCACGAGGTCTTTTCGCTCGACGGCAACCGCTCTATTCGCGACGCCCTGGACGAGATCATCGCCAGCTCGCACTACCGGATCCCCCTTCACTCGGGCAATCCGGACGAGATCAATCAGGTCATCACTCTGCAGATCGTCCTTGGCGAAGTGGCCCAAGGCAATCTCGACAAGCCGCTCAGGGAAGCTGGCAGAGAGCCGCTGTTCGTACCGCCGAATCAGCCGGTAGACAGCCTGCTGAGGATATTGAAAGCCGACAAGGAGCGGCTGATGGTGGTGGTCAACGAGTTTGGCGGCCTTCTCGGCATCTTCACGCTGGAGGACATCCTCGAAGAGCTGGTCGGTGAGATTCATGATGACACGGAAGCTTCGCAAGCGGATCAGACGCTCCTCGGAAAGGCGAACGGCAGCGAGCTGCTGGTCGATGGCATGACGGAACTGCGCGTCCTGGAAGGCCACTTTGGCCAGGAACTCACAGGCAAGCCGTATGACTCGGTAAATCTCTGGGTGATCACCCACCTCGAACGTATTCCCGAAGCGGGTGAGCACCTCGCCCTCGAGGGTCTTGAAGTAAGAATCGAACGCGCATCGCGGCGCCGTATTCATGAGGTGCGAATCCGCCGTCAGCAGAATATCGCTGCCGGGCCCCAAGCCGAAAAACCAGCAGCGCAGAAAGAGGGGCCAAACGAGAAGGGCTGATCCAGGAACAACACCTCCGAGTTGCCATCGCGAGGCCGGCGGATCCTGGCTTGCGAAATTGATGCTTGGCGTCGCACGGCAAGCATGTATATAATGCGCGGCTAAGCTGTACCATACCCACCTGAACCTTGGATGAGTCTATGCCTGCCATTCGTGTAAAAGAAAATGAGCCTTTCGAAGTTGCCATCCGGCGCTTCAAGCGCACCGTAGAAAAAACGGGCCTGCTGACCGAACTGAGAGCGCGCGAGTTCTACGAGAAACCCACCGCCGAGCGCAAGCGCAAGCTGGCCGCCGCGGTCAAGCGTCATCACAAGCGCATGCGCAGCCAGACCCTGCCTCCCAAGCTTTTTTAGAGATCGTCAGCGTCGTTTGAACGGCCGCCTGTCTGAAGATGGGCGGCTTTTTGCGCTTCTGAAGCACCCGCACTCTGTGCGCGCGGAGCTGCCTTCGTGCAGCAATCATGTAGATCGGGAGGTGCCTGGCGATGACCCTCAAAGCACGCATCAACGAAGACGTAAAGGCAGCGATGCGCGCGCGCGACGCGAAAACGCTCGGCGCCTTGCGTCTCCTGCTGGCGGCAATCAAGCAGAAAGAAGTCGACGAGCGCATTGCACTCGACGACGACGCGATCGTCGCTGTCATCGGCAAGATGCTCAAGCAACGCCGGGATTCGATCACCCAGTACGCAGCAGCCGGGCGCAAGGACCTCGCCGACGCGGAGCAATTCGAGTCCGAACTCCTCAGCGCCTACCTGCCTGCGAGCCTGTCGACGGAAGAACTTGTCGAAGTCGTTTCACATGCCATTGCAGAAACGGGTGCTGCCAGCCCTGCTGACATGGGCAAGGTGATGGCGCAGCTGCGACCCGGACTAGCGGGGCGCGCCGACATGAGCGAGGTTTCGCGGCTCGTGAAAATGCGCCTTGTTGCTGGCGCCTGAACATCACCACCAGGGCTGCCAGCCACCCGCCCGAGGGAGGCCCGGATGATCCCGGACGCATTCATTCAGGATCTGCTGTATCGCGTTGACCTGATCGACCTGATCGACAGCTACGTCCCGCTGAAGAAAACCGGCGCCAATTTCGCGGCCTGCTGCCCGTTCCACAGCGAAAAGTCGCCCTCTTTCACCGTCAGTCCAAGCAAGCAGTTCTATCACTGTTTCGGCTGCGGCGCGCACGGCAACGCCATCGGCTTCATCATGGCCTACTCCGGGGCCGGCTTCATTGATGCGCTCAAGGAACTCGCGGCGCGCTGCGGTTTGCAGCTTCCTGACGATCAAGGGCACGCACCGCAGCACGGTCCACAACGCCAGCAGCTCGCAGAAAGCATGGGCAAGGCCGCGAAGTTCTACTACGAACAACTCAAACGCTCGGAAAACGCAATCCGCTACCTCAAGGAGCGCGGCGTCAGCGGCGAGATCGCCCGCCGCTTCGGCGTTGGCTACGCACCTGCGGGAGGGCAAGGCCTGGCTGCTGCTTTCGCAGACTATGGCCATCCGGAGCTGCAGCAGGCGGGCCTGGTCATCAAGAACGAGCAAGGCCGCCTCTACGATCGTTTTCGTGACCGGGTAATGTTTCCGATTGTCAGCCAGAAGGGCGAGGTGATCGCTTTTGGTGGCCGCGTCCTTGGCGCGGGCGAGCCGAAGTATCTGAACTCGCCCGAAACCCCCCTCTTCGAGAAAGGCCGCGAGCTGTTCGGCTTGCCGCAGGCGCGCACGGCAATACGTGACCGGGAAACGGTAATCGTCGTCGAGGGCTACATGGACGTCATTGCGCTGGCACAACACGGGGTCGACAACGCGATAGCGACGCTCGGCACGGCAACTACCCCGATGCATGTGCAAAAGCTTCTCCGTCAAGCCGACCGCGTCGTGTTTTGCTTTGATGGTGATGCAGCTGGTCGCAAGGCCGCGTGGCGAGCACTGGAGAACAGCCTCGAAGTTCTTCCCGAGCAGAAAAGCATCGGCTTTGTCCTCCTGCCGGAAGGCGAGGACCCCGACAGCCTGGTACGCCAACGCGGCGGCGAAGCCTTCCAGCGGATGATCATCGAAGCGACACCGCTCTCTGATTTCCTGTTGCGCGAACTGAGCCGGCACTGCGATCTGAGCAGTGCCGAAGGGCGGGCCAGACTCGTCGCCGACGCCAAGCCCTTGCTTGGCCGGATGCTGTCGCCATTATTGCGGCTACAACTGGTCAAGCGACTGGCTCAGGTCAGCGGCTTCTCGCAGGCAGAAGTCGAACGCCTGTGCTCGCTGCGTGCAATCGTCAAGCCAGCGCCGGCACCGGCGCCCCGACAGGCACCCTCGCTGCTGCGGCCCTTGCTGCGCCTCCTGCTCCAGAATCCCGCCCTGGCCTCCCGCTTGCCACTCGAACTGCTCCCCGAGCATGCGCCGGAAGCGCGCGCGATTCGCCTGCTCTGCGCAACAATTGCCGGCGCCGGTGCGGAGCCACTGGCCTATCCCGCCTTGCTCGAAAAGCTGCGCGGCAGCGCGGACGAGACGATGCTGCACGCCGCGGCAGCTGAACTAATGCAACAGCCTTTTGCCGAAGACGAGATCGACAGCGAATTTGACGGTACGCTTGCACAGCTGCTGGAGAGTGAGCACAAACGGGCCTTCACTCGACTACAGGACAAGATCCAGAAACTTGGTGTCGTCGGTCTATCGAACGAAGAAAAACAGGAGTACCTGCAAGCACTCAGCGCGCGCAGCAAAGGCGGCCATGCAGTGTAAGCTATGGTAGAATTTAGAGTTTTTCCAGCATAACGCTATCCGGGAATTGGTCATGGCAAGGGAAAAGGTGGCAACTACGACGACGAAGGCGGCAAAAGCCAAGGCAGCGGCGGATCTATTGGCGGTTGGCAACCAACCGCCCCCGATCGACGACGAAACGCGCAAGACTCGCCTGAAGACGCTGATCAAGCTCGGCAAGGAGCGCGGTTTCCTGACCTACGCTGAGATCAACGACCATCTACCCGATGATGTCGTCGATGCCGAGCAGATTGAGAGCATCATCAGTACCTTCAACGATATGGGGATCCAGGTCTACGACGAGGCCCCCGACGCTGAAACTCTGCTGATGTCGGACGCTGCACCGGCTTCCGGGGCAGACGATGCCGACGTTGAAGAACAGGCGGAACAAGCGCTGTCCACCGTCGACTCCGAGTTCGGCAGGACAACCGACCCGGTGCGCATGTACATGCGCGAGATGGGTTCGGTGGAACTGCTCACCCGCGAAGGCGAGATCGAGATCGCCAAGCGCATCGAAGATGGCCTCAAGCACATGGTTCAGGCAATCTCCGCCTGCCCGACAACGATCGCCGAAATCCTCAATTGCGCCGACAAGATCGGCCGCGAAGAAATGCGCATCGAGGAGTTGATCGACGGGCTGATTTACCCCGAAGAAGAAAGCTCTCCGGAAGATTCCGCTGAGAATTCCGACGAAAGCGACAACGCCGACGACGACGACGATAGTGATGACGACGAAGAGGACGACACCAGCGAATCCACCGAGGGCGCGGCGGCAGCAGCCTCGTTGCTCAAACTCAGGACGGAAGGACTCGCTCGCCTTGAGCTGATTCGGGAGCACGACAGCAAGGCGCGCGCTCTGCTCTCCCGCAAGGGCTCGCAGGACAAAGCCTATCTGACGCTCCAGGAACAGATCTCGGACGAGATGATGGGTATTCGCTTCACCTCGAAAACCATTGAGCGCCTCTGCGACACGGTGCGGGCGATGGTTGACGAAGCACGGCGCTGCGAGCGCAAGATCCAGCGGATCTGTGTAGACACCGTACGCATGCCGCGCCCGCATTTCATCAAGGTCTTTCCGGGCAACGAACTCAACCTCGAATGGGTGGACAGCGAAATCGCTGCGGCGGGCAAGACCTACGCCGCGATCCTCACGCGCAATGCTCCGAACATCACCGAAGAACAGCGCAAGCTGCTCGCCTTGCAAGACCGCATCGGGATCCCGCTGAAGGAGCTGAAAGACATCAACAAGCAGATGTCCACCGGAGAAGCCAAGGCCCGTCGCGCCAAACGCGAAATGACCGAAGCCAATCTGCGTCTGGTCATCTCGATCGCCAAGAAATACACCAACCGCGGCCTGCAGTTCCTCGATCTGATCCAGGAGGGCAACATCGGCCTGATGAAAGCTGTCGACAAGTTCGAATACCGTCGCGGCTACAAGTTTTCGACCTATGCTACCTGGTGGATTCGCCAGGCGATCACCCGCTCGATTGCCGATCAGGCGCGAACGATCCGCATCCCGGTGCACATGATCGAGACGATCAACAAGATGAACCGTATCTCTCGGCAGATTCTCCAGGAGACCGGCCTCGAAGCCGATCCGGCGACGCTGGCCAAGAAGATGGAAATGCCGGAAGAGAAAATCCGCAAGATCCTCAAGATCAGCAAGGAACCGATCTCGATGGAAACGCCGATCGGCGACGACGACGACTCGCATCTGGGCGATTTTATCGAGGATCAGGCAACCCTGGCACCTACCGAGGCCGCCCTCTACTCGAGCCTGCGCTTCATTACCAAGGACGTACTGGATACCTTGACACCGCGTGAAGCCAAGGTGCTGCGCATGCGCTTCGGTATTGAAATGAATACCGACCATACCCTCGAGGAAGTCGGCAAGCAGTTCGACGTCACCCGCGAGCGAATTCGGCAGATAGAGGCCAAGGCCCTGCGCAAACTACGTCACCCGTCGCGTTCAGACAAGTTGCGCAGTTTTCTGGATAACGGCAACAGCTAGGACGCTCGGCACACACCAACACGCGACCTTATCACCGCGTTCCCACAGCACCTGCAAACACAGCACCGTGCGAGACACGAAGGAGACTTTTGTGGTCCCCTTCGTACGTTCCGGCCTGCCTACCCAAGGCGTTTACAGATCCACACCACCAGCAGATCGAAGATATGGCAGCTTCTCGCCGCGGGCCAGCGGGAACTGTCAGCGCTTCTTGTGATCACCCCCCGCGCGCGCTCTTTCGGCTCGCCTCGCCTTCCTGGCCGCCACCCCATCGGTCCCTGAACCGGCAGCAGGCTGGCCATGATTGAATCCATCCTCCTTGCCGCAACGCGTATCACGACCTTCCATCAGCAGCAAGCGCTGACCAACGCCAGCGGCTTCTTCTTCAGGCGTGATGAGCAGCTTTTCCTGGTCACCAGTCGGCACGTGCTGTACGACGAACCTAGCCAGCACGTCCCGGATCGCATCGAGATCGAATTGCATACCAACCCGGACAATCTCGCCGAGTCGACCGCATTCTCGATTCCCCTGTACGCTTACGGTCAGCGAGTCTGGCGGCAAGGCCTCGATACGGCGGGCGCGATCGACGTCGCGGTGGTCGCGATCGATGGCGCCGCGCTGCCAAAAACGGGGGTATACCGCGCCTTTACCCCATGCCACCTGCCGGTGCGCTTTGATCAGGTGGAAGTAGGCAGCTCATTGCTGGTGGTCGGCTTCCCGCTAGGCTTCCAGGACAGCCTGCACCACATGCCGGTGGTACGCCAGGCAATCGTTGCTTCTTCGTTCGGGCTTCGTTTTCAGGGGGAAGGCTACTTCCTTACCGACGCCCGCACGCACCGCGGGACCAGCGGAGCGCCGGTGGTCATGCGCGTCGCGGCAGAGGATTTCGCGTCCAGCGACTTGCCATGGATGCTTCTCGGCGTCCACTCCGCCCGCCTCGATGTCGGTTTCCGCGACCCGAACCAGGACGAGGCACTTGGGCTCAACTGCGCCTGGTACGCTGACATTCTGCTGACCTTGACCGAGCGCTGAACGAACGCGCTCCACCACCGCGACACCGCAGCGCCGACCCGGGGCTGGTCGTCGCCGACGGTGGCCATGGGGGCCTAAGCCCCGTGGCTAGTTGGTGGGGATGGGCGCCTCGGCAAGCCTCTCCTCGATCTTGGCAAGCGGGATTGCACCCGGGATACGCTCGCCATCGGCAAAGAAGATTGTCGGCGTGCCATTGATGGCCAACTTACGGCCCATTTCGACGCTCTTCTTCACCGCCGTGGTGTCGCAATCGCCCTTGCCGCCCGGAGCCTTGCCGTCAACCATCCAATCGTTCCACGCCTTGACCTTGTCAGCCGAACACCAGATCTGATTGGACTTTTCCAGGGAATCGGGCGACAGGATCGGGTAGAGAAAGGTATAGATGGTGACGTTGTCCAGCTTGGCAAGGTCTTTTGCCAATTTCTTGCAGTAGCCGCAGTTCGGATCCTCGAAGGTCGCGAAGACGCGCTTGCCATCACCGCGCACCTGTTTGATCGCCTGCGTCAGGGGAAGATCCGAAAACTTGATCGCGGTGAGTTTCTGCATCCGCTCGCTGGTCACATTCTTCATCGTCTTGCCGTCAATCAAGGAGCCGACCAGCAAGGCCGAAACCTTCTCGTCTGTGTAAACGATCTGGCCATCCGCATACACTTCATAGAGCCCCAGATAAGGGGTTTTGGTGACGCTGGTGACCGGAGCACCGAGCTTGCCTTCGAGCGCCTTCTTGACGCTTGCCTCATCTGCCAGGGTGGGCAGGCTAAGCGCGGCAGCGACGACGACAAATGGCACGAATTTCATATACATCTGGTTTCTCCGGGTTGAGGTACGAGTGTTTCAGAAGGCGCCGATTGCGTAGCGCACAAGAGAGTTCTTTAGGACTGGCAAAGCGTTCGCCAGGTTCATTCCCAGGTTGCGCAAGGGCTTCAGCCCCGGGAAGTCATCGCGGAAGAGTTTGTGCAAGGCGTGCGTGGTCGTCTGCATGAGCAGGGTTTCCTCCCGCCGTTCACGTTGGTAGCGCAGGAGCAGACGCTCGTTGCCAATGTCCTGCCAGTCGGGCGTCCCGGCGAGCAGGCGCGCAAGCGCTTTGGCATCCTGGTAGCCGAGATTGATGCCGTGGCCGGAGAGCGGGTGGATACCATGTGCCGCATCGCCAACCAGTGCCAGCCTGGGGGCGACGATCCGCGGTACCTGCATCAGGCGCAGCGGAAACGCCGCGGCAGGAGTCAGCAATTGCAAGGCTCCCAACTGGTGGCTGCCGGCAGCTGCGACCCGGGCGCACAAATCGTCGGCCGACATCGCGAGCAGCCTTTCTGCGTGCTCCTCGGGGGTGGACCAGACGATCGAGATACGATTTCCGGCCAGCGGCAGCCAGGCAAGAACCCCGTCCGCACGAAACCACTGCCGCGCAATGCTGCCATGTGGGCGCTCGCATTCGAAATTGGCCACCACACCCATCTCGCCATACGCGGTGTTGAGTGCCGGCAGGGCAAGCGCTTCGCGTACCCATGAATCCCGTCCATCGGCGCCAACCAGCAACTTGGCCGAAAGTGTGTCGCCATTGGCAAGGGTCAGCGCGGCGGCCTCGGAAGCCATTGCCAACGAGTGCGGTGCGGCCGGGGAAAAAAGGCTGAGATTGCCCTGCCGCTTGGCGCTCTCCCAGAGTTCGCAGGCCATCAGCGACGACTCCAGAATCCAGCCAAGCTCGGGGATGCCCGTCTCATAGGCCGAAAAGTCAAGCTCGGCGCCACCGTCACCGAAAATCTGCATGGCGTAAAGCGGGGCAATGCGCTCGGCGGCCATGTGCTTCCATGCGCCGATCTCCCGCAAGAAGGCGGCATTGGCCGGCGAAACCGCATAAACGCGCGCATCCCAGCCCGCTGGCCGCTGCGGGGGACGCTGCTCGACCAGACCAAGCCTGAGCCGGGTGTCACGCAGCGCACAAGCCAGCGAGAGACCCGCCAGGCCTCCACCCACTATAAGAACGTCAAACTCGCTAGCTTGCATGTAGAGGGGGCTCAGAGAAGAACTGGACAACTGTGCGCTCGTCGTACGAGCCAGATTTTACAAATGCGGCCGAGCGTGTTAAAAACTCAAAGTCATGACATCGCTCGCCAGACAAGCTGCTCACCTTTACTTCCCGGCAATTGTTCGTTCCGAGCATGATTCCCCGCTAGACGCGTTGGTCGCCACGTGCGTGCCACGACCCGAGGCCATGGACCTGGTGGCCGCTTCCTGGGCCGACCGTTATTCGAATTGCCTGCTGGCCTTTGTCGACGGCGGTCGCCCGGTTGTCGTATTGCGTACTCCCGCAGGACGTTGGGCGGCGTGTAATGCCTTTCTTGGCAGCCTGTATGCAACGGCGCATGAGGCTGATCAGCACCTGGAAAAACTCCGTAAGCCCCGCCGCGAGGCCTACGTGGTCAGCCTTCAAAGGGGCCACATTCACACCGCCACGCCGGGCAATCTGCTTGCAGAACTGGCCGCTGGCGACGCTGATGAAGAAATATCAGTGCGACGCAAAACCCAGAAACGCCGGTCTGCAACCACCGACCGCAAAAAAACACCGTCTGCGGTCGGAGAGCTGGCGCCGGCGAGCGACGCCCGAATGCCTCTCGTCTAGCCCTTGAGGCACTCGCTCATGAAGGCCTTGCGCTCGTCACCCTTGAGCGCCTTGCTGCCAGCCTTGGCGTTGCATTCCGTCATCTTGTCCTGCTGACTCGTCTTGGCAGGCGCTACTACAGCGTCCGGGCTTGCTGCCGGAGTCGCCGCGGCCGGCGCTTTCTTGAGGCAATTACTCATGAATTGCTTGCGCTCGTCGCCGGTCAGAGCCTTTGTTTTGGCCTCGGCGTTACAGAAGGTCATTTTCTCCTGTTGTGCCTTCTGGGCTGCAGAGGGTTCCTTCTTTTCTTCGGCAGCAAAAACACCACTGGAGGCGAAGACAAGAGCGACAACGGCGATCAAAGCTTTCATCGGAAATTCTCCTAGGTTGAGGAAACGCTGTGATTAGGCCACTGCTAAAGATCATCGTCAAGCAGCGCCTGCTGCTGACGATCAATAAAGTCGCCCATGCTGTCGATCCCGCGTAGCTGCAGGATGCTGTTGCGGACCGCAGCCTCGAGCAGAACCGCAATGTTCCGCCCGGCGGCGACCGGGATGACGACCTTGCGTATCGACACACCGAGGATATCCTGCGACTGGGCGTCGAGAGGCAGGCGCGGGCCATCGCTGCTGCTCAGCGGCCTCTGCAGATGGGCAATCAATTTGAGTTTCATTTTCCGGCGCGATGCCGTCTCGCCGAAAATGGTGCGGATGTTGAGCAAGCCAAGTCCACGCACTTCCAGGTAGTCACGCAACATACTCGGGCAACGTCCTTCGATCGTTGTCGGAGCGATACATGCCAGCTCGACGACATCGTCGGCGACCAGACCATGACCGCGCGAAATCAGCTCCAGGGCCAATTCGCTCTTGCCCGCACCGGAGTCGCCGGTAATCAGAACACCCATTCCAAACACATCCATCAGCACGCCATGCACCGACGTCGAACCGGCCAGGCGGCGCGAAAGATAGATGCGCAGCAAGTCGATGACCGCCGAACAGGGCTTCGGGCTGACAAACAGCGGCGTTTGCGTGGACTCGCAAGCGTCGCGAATCTCCGCCAGGATGTCCAGATTGTCGGCGATGATCAGCGCCGGTGGCCTCGCCGCCATCAGTTCCCGCACCTGTTGGCGCAGGCGGTCCACGGTGACGCGTTGCGCCCAGGCATGCTCGGCACGGCCGATAACCTGTAGCCGTTCCGGGTGAATCAGGTTGAGATGACCGACGACATCGGCACCATAATTGCTCTGCTCTTTGAGCTCGATCTGGCGGTCAACGCCGACTGCCACGACCCAGGACAGCTTCAGCTTCTCGCGGTGATCTTCATACAGCTGGATTACGCTGAACTGGCGCGGGGCACTCATGTTCCGTCGGCAAAGATCTGGCGAACACTATTTGAGTCGATGGCACTGGCAAGAGCTTCGCGGCACGTGCGGTCGGAAAAATGCTGTGCCAGTTCGGAGAGGATTTGTAGATGCTGCTCGGTGGCCACTTCGGGAACCAGCAGGACGAACAACAGCGAAACCGGCTTGCCATCCGGGGAATCGAACGGCACCGGCGCAGCCAGGCGCAGGAAAGCACCCGTGGCATCTTTCAGGCCTTTGATGCGGCCGTGCGGAATGGCCACGCCCTGGCCAAGCCCGGTCGAACCAAGCTTCTCGCGCGCGAACAGGCTGTCGAACACGGCGCTGCGCGCGATGCCGAGGTAGTTTTCAAAAAGGAGGCCGACGTGTTCAAAGACGCGCTTCTTGCTGCTTGCGTCAAGATCAAGAATGATATTTTCGAGGGGAAGTAACTGGGTAATCTGGCTCATGCGACAAAAACCCGAAAAAGGCTGACGTGGATTAATTCAAACTGGGAAGCGCACGGACTAGCCGGCGATTGCTGCCGAGCCTGCCGTGCGCAGACGAAGCATCGATCACTCGACGACGATGTGGTCGATGATTTTGCTCCCGCGGTGATGATCCTGCAACTTCTGCTTGTACTTCTGGACCTGGCGCTCAAGCTTGTCGGCCAGGGCATCCACGGCGGCATAAAGGTCCTCATCGACCGTTTCCACGTAGACGTCTTTGCCAGCCAAGTGAACGGTCACTTCTGCTTTCTGCTTCAGCTTTTCCACCGACAGAATCACGTTCACGTCTATCACGTTATCGAAATGACGGGTGATTCGCTCGAGTTTAGCGGTGACGTAATCGCGCAGTGCTGGAGTAATCTCGAGGTGGTGTCCACTGACTTGCAGGTTCATGATGTGGCTCCTTCTTCTAAATGGACTTGCGTAGGTTGACCGACGGAATATTGAGCGCCTCACGGTATTTCGCAATTGTTCGCCGTGCAACGACAATGCCCTGCTGGCCAAGAACTTCGGATATCTGGCTATCCGAAAGAGGCTTCTTCGGTTCTTCGGTGCTGATCAGCTGCTTGATCAACGCACGAATGGCCGTTGCTGAACATGCCCCGCCAGCGTCCGTGCCGACGTGACTGCCAAAAAAATACTTCAATTCAAAAATCCCGCGCGGCGTTGCCATGTACTTCTGCGTGGTTACCCGCGAGATGGTCGACTCGTGCAGCCCCAGGACATCGGCAATTTCACGCAAGACCAGTGGCCGCATCGCAACTTCACCGTGGTCAAGAAACTGACGCTGACGTTCGACGATAGCCTGCGCCACACGCAGGATCGTGTCAAACCGTTGTTGCACATTGCGGATCAACCAACGCGCTTCCTGGAGCTGGCCGGCAAGCCCGGAGCCCCGTTGTCGGGAAAGGATCTGGGCGTAGAGACTATTGATTCGCAGACGTGGAAAGGCATCGGCGTTGACAGTGACCGACCACTGTCCCCGCACTTTGCGTACCACCACGTCGGGTGAGATGTAGCGGGTATCCGCCAAACCGTACTGGGCGCCTGGCCGTGGATTCAGGCCGCAGATCAACAGATGTGCCGCGCGTAGCGCGTCGTCGTCACAACCCGTCTGCTTCTTGAGCTTGGCAAAGTCATGACTGGCCAACAGTTCGAGACAGTGCCCGACGATCTCGATCGCCAGCGTACGCGTCTGATCAGCAGGCAAGGCTTCGAGTTGTAAGGCCAGGCACTCCTGTGCGCTACGTGCGCCGACGCCGGTCGGGTCGAAATGCTGCAGGTGCTTTAGCGCGATCTGCAGCTCTTCAGGTTCGAGCTCCAGCTCCACCGGCATGGTTTCCGCAAGCTCCGCCAGCGACTGGGTGAGATAGCCGTCATCATCGAGCGCATCGACCAGGCAGCGTACCAGCACGCGGTCGCGGTCGGGCAGCGTCATCAGCCCGAGTTGCCACAGCAGGTGTTCGCGCAGTGAAACCGTCGCTGCCTGGACATCCTGATAGTCGCTGTCTTCGTCGTCGACGGAAGCTGTTGAACTGTGCTGGCCGCTTTCGTCACCGGGCCAGGCGTCGTCGTCGGAGAACGATTGTTCACTGTGCTCGGAGAGTTCGGGACGTTCTGCGTGCTCGTCCGCCGCCACCGGGTCGGCGGCCGCTTCCTCGCTACCACTCGTTGGCGCCTCCGTCCGCGCGTACTCCTCCTCACGCTCAAGCAACGGGTTCTCCAGCAAGTACTTTTCGAGCTCTTGTTCGAGCTCGATCGTCGACAGTTGCAGCAGCCGTATCGATTGCTGGAGCTGTGGGGTCAGGGCAAGGTGCTGGGTAAGCTTGAGCTGGAGGGACGGTTTCATTTACAGAACCGGGGAAGTCGCCGCATTGTGGTCGGGAAACTGCCCATAGGGTTCTCGAATTGTGGCTGAAAAACCGGCGGGCTCAGAGGCGGAAATTCTCACCCAGATACACTTTCCGGACGTTTTCATTATAAATGATTTCCTCAGGCCGGCCAGCGGCCAGAACGCTCCCTTCGTTGATGATATAGGCGTGGTCACAGATGCCAAGGGTTTCGCGCACGTTGTGATCGGTGATCAGCACGCCGATGCCGCGCTCTTTGAGAAAACGGATGATCTTCTGGATATCGAGCACGGCGATCGGGTCCACGCCAGCGAATGGCTCATCGAGCAGAATGAAGCGCGGCCCGGTGGCCAGGGCACGCGCGATCTCGACGCGCCGACGCTCGCCACCGGAGAGTGAGGTCGCCGGGCTGAGACGAAGGTGGCCGATATGCAGTTCGTCGAGCAGATCCAAGGTACGCGCCTCGACTTCGTCGGCCGACAGCTTCTGCAGTTCGAGGACCGCCTTGATGTTTTCGCTGACCGTCAGCTTGCGAAAAACAGAGGCTTCCTGCGGCAGGTAGGAGACGCCCAGCTGGGCACGCTTGTGCATCGGCAAGTGCGTGAGCGCCTGCCCGTCGAGATGAACGTCACCGCCATCACAGGCGACCAGGCCGACAACCATGTAGAAGCAGGTCGTCTTGCCGGCGCCATTCGGGCCGAGCAGACCAACGACTTCCCCGCTGAGCACTTCGAATGAGACATCGTGTACCACGGTACGCGACTTGTAGCGCTTCTTGAGCTTCTGTGTGGAAAGTGTGCTCTGCGTATCTGACATTTCTCAATCGTCTTCAAGATCGCCGCGTAGGACGCGTCGGATGGTTTCAGCGGAAAACCCGCGGGCCGCCAGAAAGCGCATCTGACGGCTGCGCGCCACAATATCGTCGGCGGCCAGCGCTGGTTCACGAGCGAACTTCCGCTGCCAGACGCGCCACGCCCGCGACAGCTCGTCGTCGCCCGTCGCTAGCGCGGCGCTCAGCAGCTCGCCGGCAACGCCTTTCGATCGCAATTCATGAGCCAGCTGCGCGTCACCGACGCGCCCAGCACGGGCATTTACGCGCGCCAGGGCGTAACGCTCATCCGACAACAGGCCGCTGGCGGTCAGGTCGTCGAGCAAGGCCTGCACCTGCTCCGCCGATTCCGCGTACGGCGCCAACTTGCCGGCCAGCTCAAGCCGCGCGTAGTCGCGGCGTCCGAGCATGCGCAGAGCCCGCTCGCGCAAAGCTTCGCCCATCTCCGGAGCACTAGGCGGCCGTCTTCGCCGGCGGTGAAGGAACGTTAACGGCGGCGCGAATTTTTGCTTCGATCTCCGCGGCGATCTGCGGCTTGCTCTTCAGATACTCACGCGCATTATCCTTGCCCTGGCCTATCTTTTCGCCATTGTAGGCATACCAGGAACCCGACTTCTCGACCAGTTTGTGCAGCACACCGAGTTCGATGATCTCGCCTTCGCGCGAGGTTCCTTCGCCGTAGAGGATATCGAAGATGGCTTCGCGGAAGGGCGGCGCAACCTTGTTCTTGACGACCTTGACGCGGGTCTCGTTTCCGACGACTTCGTCGCCCTTCTTGATGCTGCCGATACGGCGAATGTCGAGACGTACCGACGCGTAAAACTTGAGTGCATTGCCACCCGTGGTGGTTTCCGGACTGCCGAACATGACCCCGATTTTCATGCGAATCTGGTTGATGAAGATCACCAGAGTATTGGTGCGGTTGATGTTCGCCGTCAGCTTGCGTAGCGCCTGACTCATCAGGCGCGCTTGCAGGCCGGGCAAGGAATCACCCATCTCGCCTTCGATTTCGGCCTTCGGCACCAGCGCGGCGACCGAATCGATGACCACCACATCGACACTGGCAGAACGCACCAGCATATCGGCGATTTCCAGCGCCTGTTCGCCGGTATCGGGTTGCGAGATCAGCAGTTCATCGAGGTTTACACCAAGCTTCTGCGCGTAGCCCGGATCGAGCGCGTGTTCGGCGTCAATAAAGGCTGCCGTACCGCCAAGCTTCTGCATTTCGGCGATGACCTGTAGGGTCAAGGTCGTCTTGCCTGAGGATTCCGGGCCATAGACCTCAACCACGCGGCCACGCGGAAGGCCTCCGATGCCAAGTGCGATGTCCAGTCCCAGCGAGCCCGTGGAGACAACCGGTACATCGGTCACCACGCTGCCCTCGCCCATTTTCATGATCGAGCCCTTGCCAAATTGCTTTTCGATCTGGGCCAGCGCTGCTGCCAGCGCCTTTGCCTTGTTATCGTCCATTGCCAGTCCCCTTGCTTGAGTGAGCGGAATTATCCCATGTTCGAAGGCACTGAAGATGGCAAGCTCCGCGCCAACGAGGACTGTCATTATATACAGTCACCGAGGAATGATCTGCCTTTACAAACTGTGGCTGGGAGTTGCGGCTCGGCGAGGCGCTGGTTCAAGCGGTGCGAGCGAGGCGACTTTCCATGCGACCGATCAGCAATAGCAACTCGCGCACCGCTCCTGCGGCAAAACCTTGTCGTTCGCCATTGCGGTTGTCACGCAGGAGTTTGTTAAGGTAAGTCAGGCATTCTGGCGAGCCCCAGGTACGTGAAATCTGCGTGCTGATGCGTGCCACTCCGCGAAGCGTTGGCAGCTGCGGCAGCAGCTGATCGATCGATGCGCCTGGTTCTTCGCCAACAAAAGCCAGCACTTCAAAGACTTCGCCGACCGACTCCCATTCTGGTGAAGCCACGTTGAAATGGCGTCTGAGTCGCAGGCCCAGCGCTTCAAAAGCCTGACGCTGCCCATTCTGTCGATAGAGTTCGAGGAGTTTCAGCCAGGGGGTCAGCGCCACCAAGGGGTGGGCGCTGACAAAGCACTCCAGCGCCTGCTCTGCGCCTCGGGCGCGCCCGAAGCAGAGCATGATCTCGGCGAGTTCGAGGACCGCAGCGACCTCGGCGTCACCGCGCTCTGGCTGCAGCTGGGCCGGCGACCCCGGCACGCCATGGCTCGCCGGGACGGCATCGGCGAACATGCTGCTGTCGCTCTCGACAGGCGACACATCGAGCTCGTTGTTGGCCTGCAGCTCCCAACCGGAATCGTCGCTGCTGTCAAACGGGGGGACGACGGTGAGCGGAAGCTCCGGCGGCTCGAAGCACTCCTCACGGCGACGGCGAAGTAGCGAGCTGACGCCGCCAAGCAAACCGAGGAAGGCCGCCAGCTTGAGCCACCAAGCGCTGTGATCGAGCACGGTGGCGGCGCCAGCGTTGTCGACGACCAGCGCGGCGCCACCCGTCGCTACGAAGGCAATCGCCAGCAGCGAACAAATACCCCACATAGCGAGAGGAGTGTGGATTCTCGAGCGCATCGCATGCTCCGAAACGATGACAGAGAGCAGGTTTTCGTCGCTTATTCTATTCCAAGGGGCTCGCCTGTGGTGCGCCTAAGTATCACATTTCTTTATTTTATTAATGTTCTATCAAATTTCCACAGAGCTCGCTGTGGGCCTCAGTCCAATGGCCTCCTGGTGCGCTGCAGCAGCCCTTGCAGCGCATGCGCCACCGACTGCGCGCGCACCGCCGAGCGGTCGCCAGCAAAGCAGCGGGTTTCGGTCTCGAGTCGCCCTTGCGGCCCAGCCCATGCGAAGCAGACTGTTCCCACGGGCCTGCCCGGAGACCCGCCAGCCGGACCGGCAACCCCAGTGACCGCCAGAGCCCAATCCGCACGGCTGCGACACAAGGCGCCGAGCGCCATTGCCGCCGCGCTGGCCTCACTTACCGCCCCGTACGCGGCAAGTGTTTCGGCGCCGACGCCGAGCATCTCGATCTTGGCATCGTTCGAATAGGTGACAAAACCCCGCTCGAACCAGCGCGAGCTGCCGGCAATCGCCGTCGCGCACTGCCCCACCCACCCACCGGTGCAGGATTCGGCGGTCGCCAGGCGCTCGCCATTGGCCAGTAGCTGCTCGCCAACTTCGGCGGCCAGCGCTTCCAGCGAAAATTGATCGCTGGCGCTCATGCCAAGATGAACCGCAGAATCGCCAGCACCAGCAAGCTATAGCCGGCAGCAACCAGGTCGTCGGTCATCACTCCGAATCCGTTCTTCACCTGCTCGTCGAAGTAACGCGCGGGTTGCGGCTTGCTGATGTCGAAAAAGCGGAACAGGCAGAAAGCGGTGGTCTGCCACAACCAGTTATCGGGACAGAACAGCAGCACCAGCCAGAAAGGTACGATCTCGTCCCAGACGATGCTGCCGTGATCGACGACACCCAGGTCGACGCCGGTCTTGTGTACCGCCAGCACGCCGCCGCCGAAACAGATGACAATGAAAACCAGCAGTTCGAAGTCGCTCATGTACGGACGCAGGAGCAGGAACGACAACCAGCCGAAGAGCGTGCCGAAAGTCCCCGGCGCGCGCGGCGACAAACCACTGCCGAAACCACAGGCTACCAGATGCGCGGGATGCGCCATGAGAAACTGCAGGGACGGCGGAGGGGGCGGATTGTAAGGATGGGGATCAGGCAAAGTGGTCGAATCCCCGGCCATCGACGGCTAGTTCCTGGCCGTCTTCGTCAAGTAGCGTCAGGCGGCTGGCGGCCGCAGCGACGATTCGACCGAAGCGCCAGAGCGGCAGATCAAGCTCGGCGGCCAGCGCGGCAAGCTCGAGCCGTCGTGCCGACGCTGCCGAGAAAACAAGCTCGTAGTCGTCACCGCCGGCCAGCTGACATTGGCGCGCGAACGCCGGGTCGACGCCGGCGGGCCTCGATGGCAGCTGCCCCACATGGACTTCGGCGGCAACCGCAGAGCGTTCAAGGATATGCCCGAGATCCGCGAGCAAGCCATCCGAAACATCGATGGCCGCATTCGCCAGGCGACGCGAGCGCAATTCCAGACCCAGTTCGACGCGTGGCCGCGGCTGTTGCAAGGCCGCCAGACAGCGTTTGGCGAGCGCCTCCGGGAGATCAGTCCGCCCCTGCAAATGGGCCAGCCCCAGGGCCGCCAGGCCCGGCCACCCGGAAACCCAGAGATCGTCACCGGGCAAGGCCCGATCGCGACGAAGCGCCTCGCCGGCAGGCAGCTCACCAAGCACCGTGAAGCACAGATTGAGCGGACCGCGCGTCGTATCGCCGCCGACCAGATCGACGCCGTAGCGACTGGCGCAGGCAAAGACGCCTTCCGAAAACGACGCCAGCCATTCCGCGCGCGCTTCCGGCAGGCTGCCCGCAAGTAGCGCCCAGCGAGGCTTGGCGCCCATCGCGGCGAGGTCGGAGAGGTTGACCGCCAAAGCTTTCCAGCCGAGCTGGCGGGGGTCGGTATCGGGCAGAAAATGACGGCCGGCAACCAGCATGTCGGTGCTGATCGCCAGTTCGCAGCCTGCCGATGGCACGAGCAGCGCGCAATCGTCACCGGGGCCGAGAACCGCCTGCGGCGTCGGCCTGGAAAAATACGTTCGGATCAGTTCAAACTCACTGGGCATCGCCGCTTCCTTGCCAATGCACGACTTACCGGGCTTGCTCGGCGACGCTGCTCAGCGTGCTTTGGCGCGTGCTGCGCGCTTGGCTTCGACCTCGGCCGGACGCAAACTGGCAGCCAGCTTGTCGAGTACGCCATTGACGTACTTGTGGCCGTCTGTACCACCGTAAGCCTTGGCCAGTTCGATTGACTCGTTGATGATCACCCGATAGGGCGTCTGCGGATAATTACCCAACTCGAAAGCTCCCGCCAGCAGGACGCTGGCCTCGATCGGTGACAGCTCGTGAAAAGGCCGATCCAGATACGCCTGTAGCTGCTCCTGCAGCACCGGACGCTGAACGAGAACACCGCGCAGCAACTTGACGAAGAACTCACGGTCAGCCTTGTCGAAGCCTTCGACATCGCCGAGGTGCGCTTCGATTGCTGCTTCGTCGTTGCCACTCAGCTGCCACTGGTAGAGCCCCTGCAGGGCGAACTCGCGTGCCCGGCGACGCGGTGACCTGGCGGCAGTGGCTTTGGCGTTGGCCTTGTTCGGCGAGACCCCGGCCATCACGAGCGCTCCCCGAGCGCCACCAGCAGATTGGCCATCTCGACCGCCACCTGTGCGCAATCGCCGCCTTTCTGCTGCATGCGTGCCAACGCCTGATCGTCGTCTTCGCAGGTCAGAATTCCGTTGGCGATAGGCACGCCGCTGTCGAGCTGCACTTCCATCAAGCCCCGGCTCGAATCGTTGGCGACGATCTCGAAGTGATAGGTTTCGCCGCGGATGACCGCGCCGAGTGCGACCAGGGCGTCGAAACGCTCGCTTTGTGCCATCGTCTGCAGGGCCAGGGGGATCTCCAGAGCGCCCGGGACGGTGGCCAGCGTAATGCGTGTTGCGTCGACGCCGAGGCGCTGCAGTTCCCTGAGGCAGGCGCTGAGCAGGCCTTCACCAATTTCCGGGCTGAAGCGGCTCATGACGATGCCGATCGCCAGCCCTTCGCCGTCCAGCGAAGCCGCACATTCGTCGATGTTCTCGTCGCGATGCACGGGAGGGGTGTTGTTACGCGTTGTCTGGGTGCTCATCAGAGTCCTTCAAGGTCGGTCAGTTTGGCAATATGGCCGGTGACTTCGAGGTCGAAGCCGGTCATGCTCGGCATCCGCCGCGGACTGGCCAGCAATTTCATTTTGCCGACCCCCAGATCGCGCAGGATCTGCGCTCCGATACCGTAGATGCGCGGGTCCCAACGCGCAGCCGGACGTTTGCTGGCGGCTGGCTCACGGAGCATGGCGAGAATATCCTGGCCGCTTTCGGGACGATGCAGCAAGACGATCACCCCCGCCCTTGCCCGCGCCAACGCCGCTTGCGCGACATCGAGCGAAAACGTATGGCGCTCGCCACCCGGGTCAAGGAAATCGACCACCGAGAGCGGTTCATGTACCCGCACCAGCGTCTCCTGATCGGGGCAGATCTCGCCTTTGGTGAGCACCAGATGTACTTCGTTCGAGGTGCAATCGGTATACGCGTGCAGCATGAACTCGCCGTGCGCAGACTGTACCGGTTTCGACAGCGTGCGCTCGACCAGGGTCTCGTGCTGGCTGCGGTAATGAATCAGATCGGCGATGGTGCCGATCTTGAGGCCATGCTGGCGAGCGAAGTCGACCAGGTCGTGCAGGCGTGCCATGCTGCCATCCTCGTTGAGGATCTCGCAAATCACCGCCGCTGGTTCGAGCCCGGCGAGCAGCGCCAGATCGCAGCCAGCTTCCGTATGACCGGCACGCACCAGGACACCGCCCGCGCGCGCCATGATCGGAAAGACATGCCCAGGCTGCACGATGTCGGTCGGCTCGGCGTTACGCGCCACCGCCGCCTGGATGGTCAGCGCGCGGTCCTGCGCCGAGATCCCCGTGGTCACCCCTTCGGCGGCCTCGATTGAAACTGTGAACGCCGTACTGTACGGACTCTTGTTGTCACGCGCCATCTGTGTCAGGCCCAGTTGCCCGCAGCGCGCTTCGGTCAACGTCAGGCAAATCAGGCCACGCCCGAAACGGGCCATGAAGTTGATCGCTTCCGGGGTAACATGCTCGGCGGCGAGAATCAGATCACCTTCGTTCTCGCGGTCTTCCTCGTCGACCAGGACGACCATCCGTCCGGCACGCATTTCGACAATGATTTCTTCGATCGGCGATACATCGCCAGAAGTGCTCTGTGGTGCCATTCTTTACATCCTCCGCGCCGGGCTTGCGCGCAACTAGGCCCACGCCAACTGGCGAAAGGCCATCGCCTGCTAAGACGGCCAGGTTCAATGCCGGTTCCTCGGACGCCACACCGCTCCAGCTGGGCATGGAAGGCAAAGCCCGCCTGGCAAACGCCGCCCCGGTCAGCATCGCTCCCGAGCCCGGCATTCTCTCAGTTTCCGGGCTTGACCGCTATGCAGGGATGAGGCAGTTGCTGCTAGCGGGGCTATTCGTCGACCAAGGTCCGGCCCAGCGATCGCCCAACAAGTCAATTATTCGTTTTATCATGGTCGACAGCGACGGCCCAGGGCCGTGGGCTGACCAATTGAACGGTAACTGGGTGTGCGTCGGCACATTCCAACGAGGGTGAATGCCAAGAGGGCGAAGGATCAGTTCAATGTCAATCAATGAGAGCTTGTTGTTGATCGCCGCAGGAATCGGCGTGGCCTTTTTCGCGTGGCGCTCCTTCAACACACGTCGTTCAGCGAACGAGCAAGCAAAACGGACGGCAATTGAAGACGCGGCCCGTGCCGAAGCCGAGCGCAAGGCCGCCGAGGAAGCTGCTCGTGCCGAAGCCGAGCGCAAGGCCGCAGAAGAAGCCGCTCGCGCCGAAGCCAAGCGCAAGGCCGCAGAAGAAGCCGCTCGTGCCGAAGCCGAGCGCAAGGCCGCAGAAGAAGCCGCTCGTGCCGAAGCAGAGCGCAAGGCCGCAGAAGAAGCCGCTCGTGCCGAAGCCGAGCGCAAGGCCGCCGAGGAAGCTGCTCGTGCCGAAGCCGAGCGCAAGGCCGCAGAAGAAGCTGCGCGTGCCGAAGCCGAGCGCAAGGCCGCCGAGGAAGCCGCTCGTGCCGAAGCCGAGCGCAAGGCCGCCGAGGAAGCCGCTCGTGCCGAAGCCGAGCGCAAGGCCGCCGAGGAAGCCGCTCGTGCCGAAGCCGAGCGCAAGGCCGCCGAGGAAGCCGCTCGTGCCGAAGCCGAGCGCAAGGCCGCCGAGGAAGCCGCTCGTGCCGAAGCCGAGCGCAAGGCCGCCGAGGAAGCTGCTCGTGCCGAAGCCGAGCGCAGGGCCGCTAGGGAAGCGGCGCAGGCCGAGGCCGACCGCCGGGCCGTTGAGGAAGCCCAGCGCCTGGAAGATGAGGAACGTCTGGCGGTCGACCAGGCCATTGCTCGAGAAACAGAGCGCCAGGCAAGTGAGGAAAATACCCGTCGGGCGGCGGAACGGAAAACCGCCGAAGACGCACGGCAGCTCGCCGCGGCCAGCACCGCGACCGTCGCGCCGGCAAAAGCGAAGACGCCAGAAGAAACAGTGGTCATGGTCGCAGACGATTCCAAGGTGGTCCGCGTCAAGACCGGCCGGCTGCTGGGCGCGCAGCACTATCAAGTGGTAATGGCTGAAGACGGACTGGACGCCGCCCGGCAAATCGAGAGCGCCTTACCCGATGTACTGATTACCGACGTTGATATGCCCGGCATGAGCGGCTTGCAACTGACGCGGCAGCTGCGCGCCAATGCGGCGACCGCAGGGCTGCCGATCATCATGGTCACTTCGGACAGTGAGCAGTTGCGCGGTGAAGCCCACACCGCCGGCGTAAACGTGCTGCTCGGCAAACCCTACCCCGAAGCGCAACTGCTCGCCCATATTCAGAGCTTGCTTAGCGGACAGAGCGGCGCTTGAGGCAGCACGCAACCAGCAGCGGCGATATGGAGAGGGAGAGCACGGCAAGGTCCGAACAAACGCCGACGCGCGCGGAACGAAAACCCGCGCTGACCGAGTTCGTCATCGTCTGCCTGTGCGCTGAATGGTGCGGCGTTTGCCGCGAGTACCAGGACGGCTTCACGAAGCTTGCCTGCCAGTTTCCGGGAGCAGGATTTCACTGGCTGGATATCGAGGAGCACGCCGACGATCTGGGCGACATTGATGTGGACAACTTCCCGACGCTACTCATCAAGCGCCGGGACCTGGTCCTTTTCTACGGGACGATGCTGCCCACAGCGAGTCACCTGAGACGGACAATCGAAGCTTTCCTCGAACAAAGCATTGAAGAAAGTCAGGAATACGCTTTCTCGAACGTCGAGCGGCACGGCTGGCAGGACGACGAGGACCTGCGCCGACTCAACGCAGCGCGCCTGGGCGACCTCTGCCCACAGGCCTAGCCAAGGCCGCGCCGTACCGCGCCTACAGGGCGACCAGAACGCCCTGCTCGTCGCGTAGGGTACCGACGCGGATCAGGTCGTGAGCCAGACGCTGTGCCAGCGTCTGGTTACCGAGCTTGAGATAGCGCGCGTTCACGCTCTGGCAGAAACTCAGGCCGGCCAGAAAATCGGGCAGATCGGCGCGTGGTAGCTGTCGCCTTTCCAGCAAAGCAAAAGCAAGGATCACCTTCAGCGCGTGCCAGACGAGCAGGTCGATATCCTGTTCGAAAGCCGCGAGCCGCCGATAGGCCCGCTGAAAAGCATCTTCGACCTCGATGAACGGCGGGCCATGACCGGGGATCACCACCTCGACCGGCAGGCGAGCCAGCACGTCGAGCGTTTCACGCGCCGCCTTCAAGCCGCCGGCATCTTCCGGATGGCCGAGAATCTCCGAGAAGATGACCCCGAAGCCGTTCCGCCACAGGGCATCGCCGGAGATCAGGATGCGTCGCTCGGGGTTGTAAAAGGCAAGCGCGTCCATGTCGTGGCCGGGAACCGCGATGGCCCGCCAGTTGAGACCGCCGAGCTCGCTTTCATCGCCGGCGGCAATCGTCGCATCGTGGCGAAAACGCGTCGCGGACTGGCCAAGCGGCGATAGCAGGAGCGCCTCTTCGTCCCACTCGGCAATCGTCGCGTCTATGCCGTGCGGAACAATGACCTGGCAGCCGAAAGCCGCGCTCACCGCTGCGTTGCCGCCGATATGGTCGGAATGGGAATGGGTGTTCAGCAAACGTGTCAGCCGCCGACCGGCCAACGCGTGTTCGAGCAAGGCGACCGTCTGCTGGGCCTGCGTGACGTAGCCGCTGTCGATCAAGGCCGCCTGCTCGCCTTCAAGAAAGACGATATTGTTCGACGACAACCAGCCGCGCTCGAGAACCAGCAGGTTCTCGGGCAGCATCAGGGACCGCCCGGAGGGTCGTCGGGCGACATCAGGACTCGCCCGGAGAAGCGCCAGGCGGCATCAGTGCTTGCCTGGAGAATCGCCGTCCAGCCCCGCATCGACGACCCGCAGCGGACGCGCTTCCTCGGCGACGATCCCCTGCGAAGCCTCGGCTACCGGCTCGGGAGGGCGTCCACAGCCAAGGCAGTAACCCGAATCGGGGTCGAACATGCACACGCCGACGCAGAGATAGTCGTCTTCAGTTGCGCTCATTCTCGATGACCCTGCTCAAGTAATCCACTGCCGACCGGTCTATTCTTCACTCGCTCACTCCTCGCCTCTGCTACGGCCCGTCAAGGCTCACAGTCGCCACCGAAGTCCCCGCCTGCCGCACAGCCAGTGTGCTCGACGCGGCGACGCTCGACAGCCACCAGTATGTTCAGACGCTGCTCGTCCCGCGCTCGGCTCCAGACGGCGATCTCCTCGATGGTCCGGAAGCAGCCGACACAGAAACCGCCGTCGTCGTCCATTTTGCAGACGTTGATGCACGGCGAAGCGACGTTTGGCGTCGGCAGTTGACTCACGACAATCTCCTCCCCTTCAAAGGCCTTGCTCCTGCTTTTCGCCAGCCCGCTGGCGGGCGAGCAGCGCACGCGCCGCTTTCGACGCCGGTTCGCGGCCCAGATGACTCGAGATGAACTGGCCGGCAGCGAGCAACTTGTCCATATCGACGCCGCTCTCGATGGCCAAGCCCTGCAGCAGATAAACGACATCTTCGGTGGCCACGTTACCACTCGCGCCGGCCGCATAAGGACAACCACCGAGGCCGGCGATCGAGCTGTCAAAGACCGCCATGCCCATTTCCAGCGAAGCGTAGATATTGGCGATCGCCATCCCGTAGGTGTCGTGGTAATGGCCCGCCAGGCGCTTCATCGGCACCACTGCCGCACAGGCCTCCAGCATTCTCTGCACCGACGCCGGCGTCCCGGCACCGATGGTATCGCCGAGGGAAACCTCGTAGCAACCCATGTCGAGCAGCTGCCGCGCGACCCAGGCAACGCGCTGCGGATCAACGCTGCCTTCGTAGGGGCAGGCGACCACGCATGACACGTAAGCACGCACGCGTATGTCGAGCGCGCTGGCGGTGTCGACGACGGCAGCGAAGCGCTTCAGACTTTCGGCGATGCTGCAGTTGATGTTCTTCTGCGAGAATGACTCGGAAGCGGCACCGAAAATTGCAACTTCCTGCGCCCCCGCTTCTACCGCCGCGTCGAAACCCTTGAGGTTGGGCGTCAAAACCGGGTAGGCCACCTGCAGTCGGCGTCGCGGACTCGCCAAGACCGCGCGCAGGACCTCGGCGTTGTCTGCCATCTGCGGCACCCATTTCGGCGACACGAACGAGGTCGCCTCGATGGCCGACAGGCCGGCGTCGGCGAGACGTTCGATGAGTTCGACCTTGATCGCCGCCGGGACGATCTGCGCCTCGTTCTGCAGGCCATCGCGGGGACCGACTTCGACCAGTTTGACCTGTGCCGGCAGCGCCATCTCAATTGTCCGCGGCAAAATCGACCAGTTCGGCGCCGTCAGCCACCTGATCGCCGGCGGCGTAGCAGAAAGCTTTGACGATACCGTTCTTCGGCGCGGTAATCGTATGTTCCATCTTCATCGCTTCGAGAATCAGCAGCGCGGCGCCCTTTTCCACCTGCTGGCCAGGCACCGCCAGCAAGGCCACCACCTTGCCCGGCATCGGTGCCGTCAAGCCGCCACCCTGTGTTCCGCCGGCTTCAACCAGGTGCAGGGGATCGTCGCGCAGAATGACGTAAGTGGTGCCATTGAGGAAGACGTGCCGTTTCTGTTCCTGCTTCTCATTGACGGCGACGACGCTGGCCACCAGGCGACGGTCGTCCAGCTCGACCGCCAGCTGGCCGGCAAAGCGACCGCTTTCGAGAACCCGCCCGCGCGCCAGCACCGACTCGCCAGCCAGCGCCAGGCGCCAGCCATCGGCCTCGTAAGCAACGGCCACTTCGTAGGCCGAATCGCCGCTACGATAGGTTAGCGTGCGTTGCGACTGGATGTTCAAGCGCCAGCCGTCGTGCGAACTCCACGGCGACCAGGGGTCGCCCGAATGGCTGGCCCTGTTGAGCGCCGCCGCCTGCTCGCGGAGCAGACCGGCGACCGCGGCGACAAAGAACACATTCCGCGGTGGTTCGCTGCGGGCCGGGAACAGGAACTCGCGGCTACGCTCGATCAGGCCGGTATCGAGATCGGCGTCGGCGAAAGCCGGGCAGACCACCAGGCGTGACAGGAACGTGACATTGGTACTGACGCCGACGATGCGATAGTCGGCCAGCGCCTGCCACATGCGTGCCAGGGCCGCGTCGCGGTCGACATCCCAGACGACGAGCTTGGCGATCATCGGGTCGTAGTAAGGCGAGATTTCGTCGCCTTGTTCGATGCCCGTATCGACGCGCACATTGAGGCTCTCGGCCGGTGGCGAGAGATGCACCAGTCGCCCGGTTGACGGCAGAAAGTCCTGCTCCGGATTCTCGGCATAGATACGCGCCTCGAGCGCGTGCCCACGGATTTCCAGTTGCTCCTGGCGCAGCGGCAGCGGCTCGCCGCTGGCGACGCGCAACTGCCACTCGACGAGGTCCTGCCCGGAAATCATTTCGGTCACCGGATGCTCGACCTGCAAGCGAGTGTTCATTTCCATGAAATAGAAACTGCCGTCGTGCACAAAAGTGTCACTGGCGATGAACTCGACGGTACCGGCACCGACATAGCCGACTGCGCGCGCGGCATCGACCGCCGCCTTGCCCATCGCCGCACGCCGGGCCGCGCTCATTCCCGGAGCCGGCGCCTCTTCGAGGACTTTCTGGTGCCGGCGCTGCACCGAGCAGTCACGTTCGAAGAGATGGACGCAATTACCCTGCGTGTCGGCGAAAATCTGGAATTCGATATGCCGCGAACGACTCAGATACTTCTCGATCAGCACCTTGTCGTCGCCGAAGGACGAGGCCGCCTCGCGCTGACACGAAGCCAGCGCTACGGCAAAATCCTCGCCGCTCTCGACCAGACGCATGCCCTTGCCACCGCCGCCAGCCGCGGCCTTGATCAGCACCGGATAGCCGATCGTGTCGGCCTCTCGCTGCAAGCGCCCCGGGGCCTGGTCGTCGCCGTGATAGCCCGGCGTCACCGGGACGCCGGCCGCGCTCATGATCGCCTTGGCGGCCGACTTCGAACCCATGGCGCGGATCGCTGCCGCCGGCGGACCAATGAAGACGATCCCCGCCGCAGCACAGGCGTCGGCAAAGACGTCGTTCTCGGACAGAAAGCCGTAGCCCGGATGAATCGCCTGCGCCGCGGTACGACGAGCCGCGTCAAGAATCCGCTCGCCGACCAGATACGATTCGCGGGCGGCAGCCGGACCGATGCACACCGCCTCGTCGGCAAGGCGCACGTGGCGGGCATTGGCGTCGGCCTCCGAGTAAACGGCGACGCTGCGCACGCCCAGACGACGAGCAGTCTTGATCACTCGGCAGGCAATCTCGCCGCGATTGGCAATCAGAATCTTGGTAAACATCGGAGCACCTTTCACCTTCACGCCGCCAGAGCGGCGCGAGTAGCGGAGTCAGCAGCGGCAAGCTGCAGGACAATAGATCTTGATCTCCGGGCAGCGTTCCCCGGCAACTCGGCGCCTCACGCGAGCAGCCAGTGCGGCCGCCGCTTTTCGAGAAAAGCGGCGAGACCTTCCTGGCCTTCCGGGCTGGCGCGCACACGGGTAATGCGTTGCGCCGTTTCGGCGATGGTCTCCTCGTCGATCGGCTGCCCGGCAACGACGCGTATCAGCGCTTTGCACTCGGCCTGCGCGCTTGGGCTATTGACCAACAGGCTATCCACAATCTCGCCGATGGCTTCGTCGAGTTGTTCGTCACCGGGAACGATTTCGTGCAGCAAGCCCATTCGATAGGCTTCGGCGGCCGAAAAGCGCTCGGCGGTCAGCATGTAGCGCCGGCTGTAGCGCTCGCCGATGGCCGCCAGAACGTAGGGACTGATTACCGCCGGGATGATTCCCAGCTTCACTTCGCTGAGCGAAAAGACGGCATCGTAAGTGCCGACGGCGATATCGCAAGCGGCGATCAAGCCGACGCCGCCGCCGTAGGCAGGCCCCTGGACACGCGCGATGGTCGGCTTCGAGAGTTCGTTGAGCGTCGACAAGAGCTCGGCGAGGCGATTCGCGTCGCGCAGGTTTTCCTCCTCCGAGTAGTTTGCAGCCGCGCGCATCCAGTTCAGGTCGGCACCGGCGCAGAAGCTTTTGCCGGTAGATGACAGGACGACGGCGCGAACCTCGGGGTCGGCGTCGAGTGCACGCAGGCCGGCGGTGATCTCGGCGATGAGTTGCTCGTCGAAGGCATTGTGGCGCTGCGCCTTGTTCAGCGTCAGAATGCCGACGCCGCCATCGACCTCGGTCACTATGGATTGGTAGTTGCTCATCAAAGCCTCGTTCACATCCGGAAAATGCCGAACTTCGTCGCTTCGGCAGGAGCGTTCATCGCCGCCGACAGGCCGAGCCCGAGGACGCGGCGGGTGTCGGCCGGGTCGATGACGCCGTCGTCCCAGAGACGGGCGCTGGCGTAGTAGGGGTGCCCCTGGAGCTCATACTGGGCGCGGATGGGCGCCTTGAAGGCTTCTTCGTCGGCAGCGCTCCACGACTTGCCGGCGGCTTCGATGCCGTCGCGCCTGACCGTTGCCAGAACCGCCGCCGCCTGCTCGCCGCCCATCACCGAAATGCGCGCGTTCGGCCACATCCACATGAAACGTGGGGAGTAGGCGCGACCGCACATGCCGTAATTGCCGGCGCCGAAAGAACCGCCGATGACGACGGTGAATTTTGGCACCTTGGCACAGGCGACAGCGGTCACCATCTTCGCGCCGTCACGGGCGATACCGCCGTTTTCGTACTTGCGACCGACCATGAAGCCGGTGATGTTCTGCAGAAAAAGCAGCGGGATGCCGCGCTGCGCGCACAGTTCGACGAAGTGGGCGGCTTTCAGCGACGATTCGGAAAACAGGATACCGTTGTTGGCAACGATGCCGATCGGATAACCCCAGACGCGCGCGAAACCGCAGACCAGGGTTGTTCCGTAACGCGCCTTGAACTCGTCGAAGTCCGAGCCATCGACGATGCGGGCGATGATCTCGCGGACATCGAAAGGCTTCTTGGTATCGGTCGGGATCACTCCGTACAACTCTTCCGCCGCGTACAGCGGCAGGCGCGGCTCGCTCAGGGCGAGCGCCGGCCGCTTGCGCCAGTTGAGATTGCCGACGATGCGGCGAGCGATGGCCAGTGCATGCGCATCGTTTTCGGCGAGGTGATCGGCGACCCCCGAGATGCGCGTATGCACGTCGGCGCCGCCGAGGTCTTCGGCGCTGACCACTTCACCGGTCGCCGCCTTGACCAGCGGCGGCCCGCCGAGAAAAATCGTCCCCTGATCCTTGACGATGATTGATTCGTCGGACATCGCCGGCACGTAGGCGCCGCCGGCGGTACATGAGCCCATCACCGCCGCGATCTGCGGGATACCGGCCGCCGACAGATTGGCCTGGTTGTAGAAGATGCGCCCGAAATGCTCCTTGTCGGGAAAGACCTCCTCCTGCATGGGCAGGAAGGCGCCACCCGAATCGACCAGATAGATGCATGGCAAGCGGTTCTCGCCGGCAATCTCCTGCGCCCGCAAGTGCTTCTTGACGGTCAGCGGGTAATAGGTGCCACCTTTCACCGTCGCGTCGTTGGCGACGATCATGCACTCGACGCCGTTCACCCGACCGATGCCGGTGATCAGCGAGGCGGCCGGCACCTCGAAGGGATTCTCGGCACTGCCGCCATACATGCCGTAGGCCGCCAGCTGCGACAGTTCGACGAAGGGCGAGCCGGGATCGACCAGGGCGTTGACGCGCTCGCGAGGCAGCAATTTGCCGCGGGCCAGATGTTTCTGGCGCGCGCTTTCAGGCCCCCCGAGGGCGATGCGCGCGACGGTTGCGCGCAGATCGGCGACGACGCTGCGCATGGCCTCGGCGTTGGCCTTGAAATCAGCGCTTCGCGCGTTGAGCTGGGTTTGCAACACGGGCATCAGAAACCTCCAGAGGTCAGCCAGCGGTCCATTTGTGGCAGGCGGTCAACGCCAAAAAATGGCTCGCCGTCGATGATCATATACGGTGATCCAAAAACCCCCCCGGCCAGCGCTGCGTCACATTCACTTTTCAGGCGCTGCTTGAGCGCGGCGCCGGCGAGCGCTTCTGACAGGATATCGCGGTCGACACCCTGCTGCGCTGCCAAGTCAAGCACCACATCAAGAGAGGAAACGTCGCGACCATCGACATAAAGGGCACGAAAAACCGCCTGTGCGAAAGCGCGCGCAAGTTCACAGGCCTGCTCATAATCCTGATCGTGGAACCAGTAAAAGGCGCGCGCCGCGTGCTGCGTGGCAAGCGGAAAGTTCGCCGGATGCGTGTAGGGCAGCCCGAGGAAGCGCGCCGAGCGCGCGAAGTCGTGTATCGAGTACTCGCCCTTTAGCGGCACCAGGGTCAATGGTGCCGCACCGGTGTGCTTGAACACCACGCCGAGAAGAATCGGCCGCCACCTAACGGTGCGCCCGTGGCGCGCGGCCAGTTCGTCGATCTTCTCGGACGCCAGATAGCCATAGGGGGACGAGAAGTCAAAGTAGAAGTCTATGGGTTCGGACATGCTCTGTTTCTCCCAAGGCGTTTAGGTGTTTGTGGGCCTGCGGTCGAGCTGCGCCCGTCCGTAACACTTTCAGCGGCTTCTACAAGCGATCACGGCGCGAGCCCGGCCAGCCGGGCAAATGCGGTGGCGAGTGGGCGTTGCGCCAGGCCGGTGTCCGCCCGCGCTCACAGCGCGTAGCGACTCATGTCAGGCGTCGGCAACGGCGCGACCGATGACCAAGCGCTGGATGTCGTTGGCGCCTTCGTAAATCTGGCAAACGCGCACGTCGCGGTAGATCCGCTCGACCGGAAAGTCGCTGACGTAGCCGTAACCGCCGAGGATCTGGATGGCGTCCGAACAGACTTTCTCGGCCATTTCGGAAGCGAACATCTTGGCCATCGAGGCTTCTTTCAGGCAGGGCTTGCCGGCATCCTTGAAAGTTGCGGCGCGCCAGACCATCAACCGTGCGGCGTCGATCTGGGTGGCCATGTCGGCGAGACGAAAGCTGACTGCCTGGTGCTCGATAATCGGTTTGCCGAAAGTCTCACGGTCCTTGGCGTATTGCACCGCGCATTCGAAGGCGGCACGGGCCATGCCAACCGACTGCGCGGCGATGCCGATGCGGCCGGCTTCGAGATTCGACAGGGCAATGCGGTAGCCGTCACCTTCGCCACCGAGCAGGCTGGAGGCGGGAACGCGGCAGTTTTCGAACAGGATCTGGGCGGTATCCGAAGCGCGCTGACCCATTTTTTCCTCGATGCGGGCGACGATGTAGCCAGGCGTATCGGTCGGCACCAGGAAACACGAAATGCCTTTCTTGCCGGCCGCCTTGTCGGTGACGGCGAAGACGATCGCCACCTGCCCGTATTTGCCGGTGGTGATGAACTGCTTGACGCCGTTGAGGACGAAATCGTCGCCGTCGCGGTCGGCCCGAGTGGTGATCGCCGCGGCATCGGAACCGGTGTGCGGTTCGGTCAGGCAGAAGCAGCCGAGCTTCTCGCCGCTGGCCAGCGGTTTCAGCCAGGTCTCCTTCTGCTCGTCAGTGCCGTATTTCATGGTGATGCCGCAGGCCAGCGAGTTCTGGACGCTGACGATGGTCGAAGTGGCGCCGTCGCCGGCGGCGATTTCTTCGATCACCAACACCAGCGACATGTAGTCCATGCCGGCACCGCCCCATTGTTCAGGAACGACCATCCCGAGTGCACCTAGCTCGCCGAGCTCGCGCAAGGCTTCCGCCGGGAAAGTGTGATTGCGGTCCCATTCGCCAGCAAAGGGGGCCAGGCGCTCCTGCGCGAATTCACGCAGCGATTCGCGGATCATCTCCTGTTCCTGAGTCAGAATCATGCAGCTTTCTCCTTGAAATTGGCACCAGACGCTAATTTCGCGCCAGCGCGATTGGTAATGTAGACACCGGTGATTACCAGGGCTCCACCGCTCAGCACCGCCACCCCGAGCCGCTCGCCGAGCAAAATGGCGCCAAGCATGACAGCGCTGACCGGCACCAGATTGATGAACGCTGCCGAGCGCGTAGCGCCGATGCGGTGCACGGCCTCAGCGTACCAGGTGAAGGCCAGGGCGGTGCCGAAAAGACCCAGAAAAGCGATCGCACTCCAGCCACGCCAGCTCGTTTCTGCCAGCGAAAACAGCGACCCCTGCAGCAGCGCCGCAGAAGTCAGCATCAACCAGCCGGTAAGGCTGGCGCCGAAAGTCATCGCCAGCGGTGACAGCGAGCGAGTACCTCGCCGCCCGAGGAAAGTGTAGACCGTCCACATCACGGCACAGCCGATGATCAGCCATTCGCCAAGGCCCACCTCACCGGCGATGAGCAGGTAAGGATGACCATTGGTGACCACCAGCAAGCAGCCGAAAGCAGCCAGGCCGATGCCGAGCGCCTTGCCCGGCGACATCGGCGCGCCGAACAGCAGGCAGTCGCTGGCAGCGATCAGCGCCGGCGTCAGGGCCACCACCAGAGCGCCGCGACCGGCCTGGATCATGGTCATGCCGTAGAGAAAGCAGACGTTGTAAAGGAAAATGCCACTGGCGCCCATGGCGCTCAGCGTCAGCCACTCGCCGACCGACCAGCGTGGCCAGCCTTCGCGAACGACCAGCAGCGCGCCGAGAACCAGCGCGGCAAGCAGGAAGCGCCAACTGGCCACGGCCAGCGGTGCGGCCTCGCTGACCGCGATGCGTGCGGCGACCCAGGTCGCCCCCCACAGCGCCGCCGTCGCAATCAGCTTGAAATAGGTTGCCGGCGACGCCGCCACGCGCTCCAGGGCCACTGACAAGGAAGCCCCCACACTCAGCCCTGCAAGGCTTCGAGCGCTGTCAAGTAAGTAGGCAGCAGGTCGTCCGGGCGATGCACGGTAAAGCCGAGGTCGCGCATCAAACCGTCCTTGAGGCCGTAGATCCAGCCGTGCACGGTCAGCGCCTGGCCCCGCTGCCAGGCGTCCTGAACGACGAACGTCTGGCAGACGTTGGCTACCTGTTCGAGGACATTGAGCTCGCACAGGCGATCGTGTCGCTTTTCAGGCGGCAGGCCATCGACACGCGCCAGATGCTTGTCGTGCACGTCGCGGACGTGCCGCAGCCAGATGTCGACCAATCCGACGCGATCGCGATTGAGTGCCGCCTTGACGCCCCCGCAGCCATAATGGCCGACAACCATGACGTGCCGAACCTTGAGCGCATCGACGGCGAACTGAATCACCGACAGGCAGTTGAGATCGGTGTGCACGACGACGTTGGCCACGTTGCGATGCACGAAGATCTCGCCCGGTAGCAGGCCGACGATCTCGTTGGCCGGCACCCGCGAGTCCGAACACCCGATCCACAGATACTCCGGCGTCTGCAGCTGCGACAGACGCATGAAGTACTCGGTATCGCTTTCCTGCATGCGATTCGACCAGGCACGGTTGAAGTCGAAAAGGTGAAAGAGGTTTTCGTTGGCCACTTCTTGCTCGGTCCAGTTCTGCAGATCGAGAGCCAGGAACATCGTCCCTTCGATCGGCGTCTGGTAGTAGGCTGGCGCTTCGTGAAACCCCAATTCGCGATACAGGCGCACGGCGACACGCATCGCCGGCAGGGTGTCGAGCAGCAGCCGCTTGTAGCCGATTTCCTTGGCCGCCTTGATCGCCGCCAGCGCCAGCTCGAGGCCGACACCGGCACTACGCTGACTGGGCTCGACGTATAAGCGCTTCATTTCGCACAGTCCCGCGGAGAGCGGCCGGATGCCGACGCAGCCAGCCGGCTGGCCGTTACGCTCGGCGTAGAAGAGGCGACCGGCGGGAGCGGCATAGGCCCCCGGCAGCGAAGCCATTTCCTCCTCGAAACCCTGGAACGACAAATCGACGCCCAGCCAGGCGGCGTAGGTGCGAAAGAACTGGCGAACATGTTCCACCGCGGCGGTGTCGTCAGCAGTGAGATTACGCAGAGTGGTGGTCATGATCTTCTCGAAGACTAGGTGCGTGGATTGAAAAATAGTGGCTGAAAATGCGTGCACCGCTGGCGCAAGGGATGCGCCCTGCCCGCTTGCGCCGGCGGCATGCGCTGCGTTCTTTGCGCTGCGTTTTGCGCCTCAAAGGGTGTCGGCGAATAGTTCGCGACCGATCAGCATACGACGGATTTCCGAAGTACCGGCGCCGATCTCGTAGAGCTTCGCGTCGCGCCACAGCCTGCCGGCCGGATACTCGTTGATGTAGCCATTGCCGCCGAGCGTCTGGATCGTTTCGCCGGCCATCCAGGTTGCTTTTTCGGCAGCGTAGAGGATGGCACCGGCAGCGTCCTTGCGCGTCGTTTCGCCGCGATCGCAGGCCTGGCCCACGGCATAGACGTAGGCCCGACAGACGTTGAAAGTGGTGTACATGTCGGCGACCTTGCCCTGCATCAACTGGAACTCGCCAATCGCCTGACCGAACTGCTGGCGGTCGTGCAGGTAGGGCAGCACCAGATCCATCGCCGCGGCCATGATCCCCAGCGGGCCACCGGCGAGCACCGCGCGCTCATAGTCGAGGCCACTCATCAGCACGCGCACGCCGCCGTTGACCTGGCCAAGCACATTTTCCAGCGGCACTTCGCAGTCGTCGAAAAACAGCGGGTAGGTGTTCGAGCCGCGCATGCCGAGTTTGTCGAGTTTGGATCCGCAGGAGAAACCTTTCATTCCCTTTTCGACGATCAGCGCGCTGATCCCTTTCGGGCCGGCGTTGATGTCGGTCTTGGCGTAAACCACCAGCGTGTCGGCGTCACCGCCGTTGGTGATCCACATCTTGCCGCCATTGAGCAGGAAATGATCGCCCCTGGCTTCGGCGCGCAGCTTCATGCTCACCACGTCGGAACCGGCGTTGGCTTCGGACATCGCCAGCGCGCCGACGTGCTCGCCGGAAATCAGCTTCGGCAAGTAGCGGGCTTTCTGCGCCGCGTTGCCGTTGCGACCGATCTGATTGACGCAGAGGTTGGAGTGCGCCCCGTAAGACAGGGCGACACTCGCCGACGCCCGCGAAATTTCTTCCATGGCGATGATGTGCGCCAGATAGCCGAGCCCGGTTCCGCCGTACTCCTCATCGGCGGTCATCCCGAGCAGGCCCATGGCGCCGAGCTTGCGCCACAGGTCGGCGGGGAACAGATTGTCACGATCGATGGCCTCGGCACGCGGCGCGATTTCGTCAGCAGCAAAGCTGCGAATGCTTTCCCGCAGCATGTCGATCGTTTCGCCGTGGGCAAAATTGAGGCTCGGATATTCCATGTCTCTCGCTCCTTGGGTGGGCTTGGTGGTGACTTAGCGCGGGTGCTTGCCGCGCAGGGCAAGCTTCAGACGCGTGCGGTGACGGCGCGTGAAGACGCGTGTCCGCCCCTCGCGCATCGGCGACAGCAGACCCTGGTCTTCGTAGCAACGGATCGTTGGCGGCGTGACGTGAAACTCTCGCACCAGATCGGAAATGCTGAAGGTCGTCGCTTGCTGGTCCACCGCAGGGCTGTCCAGAGTCTGATCACGTGTAGAATGCTTCGCTGCAGAGGCCATCAGGGGCCAGCCTCCTGAGCGGCCAAGTTTATAGATTTCGGACGTTTTTACAATCCACGGCCAAATGCTCCCCGACTACCCTTTTGCTACCCCGCCGGCTGGCGGAGAAACGTTTTCCGTCGCTCCCGGAATCCACTGGTTGCGGATGCCGCTGCCTTTCGCGCTGAATCACATCAATCTCTGGCTGCTCGAGGACGACGACGGCTGGACGATTGTCGATACCGGTTTCGCTCTCGATGCGGTCAAGGCGTGCTGGCAGACGATACTTTCCCGGCTGGGTACCAGCGAGCGTGGCGGGCGTATCGTGCGCATCATCGTCACCCACTTTCACCCCGATCACCTCGGCCTGGCGGCCTGGCTGCAGGAGCAGACCGGCGCGCCGGTGTGCATGACGCTGGGCGAGTATCTGACCGCGCACGCCGTCTGGCACGAAATCGGTGGCCACGGCAATCAGCCGATGCTGCGCCAGTTTCGCGCGCACGGACTCGACGCCGACCGTTGCGCGGCGCTGGAACGCCGTAGCGGCAACTACAACCGCGGCGTACCGAGCCTGCCGACCAGTTACCAGCGCCTGTTTGGCGGCGACGAGCTGCGCATCGGAAAGCACCGCTGGCAGGTCCGCCTCGGCTTCGGCCACTCCCCGGAACACGCAGCGCTCTACTGTCGCGAGTTGGGGATCCTGATTTCCGGTGACATGCTGTTGCCCAAGATCTCGACCAATATCAGCGTCTTCGCAGTCACCCCGCGGGCCGATTCGCTAAACGACTTCCTGAACTCGATCGACCGCTACCGCGAACTGCCTCCCGAAACGCTGGTGCTGCCGTCGCACGGATTGCCGTTCCATGGTATCGAGAACCGGGTCAATGCCCTGCATGCGCATCATGAAGAGCGGCTGCAGCTTCTCGAAGATCAGTGCACCAGCCCGCGCAGCGCAGCTGATTTGCTGATGACCCTGTTCGCGCGCGATCTCGACACCCATCAGACGATGTTCGCCATGGGTGAGGCGATCGCCCATCTCAACCGGCTCGAGCACGCCGGCCGACTGCTGCGCAGCGAGGACGACAACGGCCTGATCCGCTTTGTCAGAAGGCAGGATGCTGCCAGCCCAGCAGGAAAACCCGCAGGACACTGACCAATGAAATTGCCGCCAGCGAGTGCCCAAGACCGATCTCTGCCTGCACCCGCAGAGGTCGCCGACAGCTATCTGGAAGTCGCCCAGCGCGCATCGCTGCTGCTGCGTCGGCACATGAAGAAAACCGCCAGGAAAGGCATCTGGTTCCCCAGCGAGGAATTCGCGGGCGCCAAGGCATACATGGATCTTTCGGCACGCCTGCTGGCCAGCCCCTACCGTCTGGCGCAAACACAGATGGCGATGATGCGTGACCATATCCAGCTGTGGCAGCAAACCACACTGCGCAGAATGGGCCTGCCGTTCCACAGCGTGGTTGGCCCGGACGCGGACGACACACGCTTCGACGACCAGGCCTGGGAGGACAATTTTCTCTTCGACTTCATCAAGCAATCCTATCTGATCACGGCTCGCCACCTGCACCAAACGGTGGCCAGCGCCGCGAGCCTCGACGAAACGACCCAGCAACGGGTAAACACGCTCACCCGGCAATACGTCGACGCGTTATCGCCAACCAACTTTGCGCTCACCAACCCCGAAGTGCTGCGCGAAACGGTGGACAGCAAGGGCAAGAACCTGCTCAAGGGCTTGAAACACCTGCTCAAGGATCTGGCCGCAGGCGACCAGCAAGGGCTGCCACGGCCCGACGACAGGGGTGACTTGCGCCTCGGCGCAGACCTGGCCGGCACCCCGGGCAAGGTGATCTACCAGAACGAGCTGCTGCAGTTGATTCAGTACCAGGCGGCCGGCAGCCATCAACACCGGAAGCCCTTGCTGATCGTGCCGCCGTGGATCAACAAGTACTACGTCTTCGACCTTGGCGACAGCGACTCCTTCGTCCGCTGGGCAAGCGAACAAGGCTTCACGACCTTCATCATCAGCTGGGTCGACCCCGACCAGCGACTGGCGCAGAAAGACTTTGCCGACTATCTCGTCGATGGCGTGCTGGCCGCGATCGACGCCGTTGAACAGGCGACCGGCGAGAAACAGATCGATCTCGTCGCCTACTGCCTCGGCGGCACGCTGCTGATGGCCACCCTCGCCTGGATGGCCGCCCAGCGCGATACGCGCGCGGCTTCGGCGACTTTCCTGGGGACACTGATCGACTTTTCCGAACCCGGCGAACTTGCGACCCTGGCCGAGGCGGCGGCTCCCGGGGCGAAAAAAACCGCTCGCTCGCGCGCTGGCCACGGCGCAGCGCTGGCCAGCACTTACCAGATGCTGCACGCCAACGACCTGATCTGGTCCTTCGTAGTCAATAGCTACCTGCTCGGCAAGGATCGCTTCCCGCTCGAACAGCTGCACTGGAATGCCGACTCGACGCGCATGCCGACGGCACTGCACCAGTTCTATGTAGAGAACTTCTACCAGGCCAACAAACTGTGCCAGCCGGGCGGCGTTGCTCTGGCCGGTGTCGACATCGACATCTCCCGGGTCAAGCTGCCGTGTTATTTCCTGGCCACCATCGAAGACCACATTGCCCCTTGGCAGAGCGCCTACCGCGGCGCGCAACTGCCGGGCGGTGCGCGGAGATTCGTGCTTGGCGGCTCCGGCCACCTGGCCGGAACGATCAATCCACCTGCCGCGAGGCGACACGGCTACTGGACCAACGACACGACTCCCCTGCCCGAAAAAGCAGACGACTTCCTGAGCAGCGCCACGCGGCACCACGGTTCATGGTGGACCGACTGGCAAAAATGGCTGCTCGCGCAAGCCGACGCCAATACCCTGGTCGTCGCCCGCCAGCCGGGCGAACGGGCGCTGAAAGTAATCGAGGATGCTCCCGGCAGCTACGCCGCCGGTCGCGGCGACCCGCCAGCGGCGGGCTAGACAGCTTGCCCCTGCTTGATCAAAGACCTGCCTGATGAGCTCGACCCTACTCCCCGACTACAGCGGCGGCAGCATCGTCAATCTGATGCAGAGCATCGCCACGGCCTGCGGCAGCAGGCGCTGTGACTACCCGCCACTGGCCTTGCTGTCGGCGGCGCAACTGGCCCGCGCACGGCATATCGTGCTGATGGTCGTCGACGGACTCGGCCAGCGGACCTTGAGCCGGCACGCCGCCAAGCTGCATCTGCACGACCACCAGCTGGGCAGTATGACCTCGGTTTTCCCGTCGACGACCGCCAGCGCGATCACCACCTTCATGACTGGCCTGGCTCCGGCGCAGCACGGACTGACCGGCTGGCACATGCATCTCGACGAGATCGACCAGACGCTGGCCATCCTGCCGCTGACTCCCCGCAGTGGGCCGTTGCTTGCCCCGCCCGAGCAGCTACCGCCACGACTTTTCGAACATCAGTCGCTGTTTCAGACGCTGAACCGAGAATCCTGGGTGATTGCGCCACAAAGTATTGCCAGCAGCGCCTTCAACACCTGGCACTCGCGCGGTGCGCAAAGCATCGCCTATCGCTCCTTGCCCGAAATCTTCGCCAGCATCAGCGAGCTGACTCAGGAAAAGCTCAAGCCGCGCTACATTTATGCCTACTATCCCGATCTCGATTCCCACTCGCACCGTTACGGAACCGACAGCCGCCAGGCACAGCAGACGCTGGCTGCGTTTGATGCCCATTTCGGCGAGCTGCGGCGGCGGCTGCGCGGCAGCAATACCTGGCTGCTGGTCACCGCCGACCATGGTTTCATCGATTCTCCGGGCCGCCGGGTGATCGACGTCGACGACCATCCGCAACTGGCCGCGCTCCTGCAACGGCCGCTATGCGGCGAGCGTCGCGTCGCCTATTGCTACGTTGCCGAGGCCAAGCGGCCGGCTTTTGAAACCTACGTCCGCCGCCATCTCGGTCGCGCCTGCCACCTCTACGCCAGCGAACAGCTGATCGCCGCCGGCTGGTTCGGGCCGCCGCCCTACCATCCTGCTCTGGCGTCGCGAGTTGGCGACTACACCTTGCTGATGAAGGACAACTGGACGATCAAGGACTGGCTGCCTGGCGAAAAGCGCTACACCATGCTCGGCGTGCACGGCGGCACCAGCAGCAGCGAGATGCGCGTCCCATTGATCGCCGTACGCGTCTAGCGGCAACGAGAAGTGGCGGCCACCCACTACCATATTCATTCCATCAGGGGGATCCAGAAAATGGCCAACGACAATAGCAAGAGCGCGCACACCGATCGTCTGATCGCGGACGCAGTGCGCAATCGTCAGAGCCGCGAGGAGGGTTATCGCGAACGGGCGCTTAAAATTTACCCCTGGATCTGCGGGCGCTGCAGTCGTGAGTTCAGCCACCAAAACTTGCGCGAACTGACGGTCCACCACCGCGACCACAATCACGACAACAACCCCGGCGACGGCAGCAACTGGGAATTGTTATGCCTGTACTGTCACGACAACGAGCACTCGCGACAACTCGACGCCGACGCCGCACGTCAGGCCGGGATCGATCCATCCGGCGCGAAAACCAAGGCCGTGGCGACCGGCCAGCCCTTTGCCAACCTCAAGGATCTGCTGAAACGCAAGTAGTCGGCAAAGTCTCTGGTGCGCGACTTTCACATTAAAGGCGACGGATCTTATCGAGCAGTGCGCTGGTGGAAGTCTGATGGATGAACGGCAAAGACAGGACGCGCCCCCCGCAAGCGCGCACTTCGCGGTTGCCGACGATTTTCTCGACCGGCCAGTCGCCGCCCTTGACGAGCACCTCGGGTCGGCAATCGAGGATGCGCTGCAGCGGCGTATCCTCGTCAAACCAGGTCACCAGGGTCACCGAGTCCAAAGCCGCGATGACCGCCAGCCGATCCGCCAATGCATTCACCGGCCGCTCGTCCCCTTTGCCAAGGCGCTTGACCGAGGCATCCGAGTTGACCGCCACCAGCAGCGCCGCGCCGAGGGCACGTGCCTGGGCGAGAAGCGTCACATGTCCGCGATGCACGATGTCGAAGCAGCCATTGGTGAACACCAAGGGCCGCGGCACAGCGGCGAGGCGCTCGGCCAGCTCATCTGGAGCAGCGATCTTGCTTTCGAAGGCCGGGAGTGCTGGGGCTGCGGCCGCTGCAGTGGCCGCCGGCAAGGTCGAGTCGCTCATTTTTTACTCCAGGAAACGGGTCGGGGCTGCCGGCTGGCGCGGTCGCGGCCAAGCCTGATTGCTTGGCGATGCGCGCCAGTTTCTCATCCGCCAAGCGGACCAGCAAGGGCTGACCGCCGGGGAACACGCGAAACTCGCCCGGGCAGCGCTCCAGCGCTTGTGCCCCGCCCCGTGACCTTTCACACGGAGAGTCGTTAAGCGACTCGCTATAATCGGCGCTCAATTGAGCAGCGCCTGCTCGGCTGGCCAAACGCGCAGCACGAAACACGGAAGCTGAAACACTGAATCTGAACCATTGAATGCGGCAGCGGTCGCGCTACAGGAGAGACTATGAACATCAAAGACGAGGTGGTCGCGGTGCTTGACGAGGTTTTGAGCCTCAAGGGCCGCGCCAGCACCTTTTCGCTGGAAACGCCACTGCTCGGCGCCATCCCGGAACTCGATTCGATGGCCGTGGTGGCACTGATCACGACTCTGGAAGAACGTTTTGGCTTTGTCGTGGACGACGACGAAATCGACGGCACGGTCTTTGCGTCGCTCGGCACGCTGCTGAACTTCGTGCACGCCAAGCTGGGCGTCTGAGCACACCGACCATGCGCCGCGAAGCCTTCTTCCTGCCCGGCAGCGTCGGCCAGCGCTTGGTGCTGCTCTACTCGCCAGAGCCGGCGGAGCGACCGCGTGGTGCGGTGGTCTACGTGCATCCCTTCGGCGAGGAACTCAACAAGTCACGACGCATGGCGGCCTTGCAGGCCAGGGCGATGGCCAGTGCCGGCTACATGGTCCTGCAGATCGACCTGCTCGGCTGCGGCGACAGTTCGGGTGATTTCGGTGACGCCACCTGGGAGGCATGGCTGGCGGACGTAAAACTTGCCAGCGCCTGGCTGCAGGAGCGAACGACAGCCGCGCTGTGGTTATGGGGCCTGCGCAGCGGCTGCCTGCTGATCAACGAAGCGGCACACCGCATGCAAGGGCCGGTCAATCTGCTGTTCTGGCAGCCAGTTGTTTCGGGCAAGCAATTTCTGCAGCAGTTCCTGCGCCTGAAAGTGGCCTCCGAAATGCTCGCCAGCGATGGCAAAGGCGTCATGGAGCGCCTGCGTGGCCAGCTCCGGCAGGGAGAAGCCATCGAGATCGCCGGCTATCTGCTCGCCCCAGCGCTGGCGCAGGGTCTCGAACAGGCGGACCTGCTGCTGCCGCACCGCTCGGGCCGCGTCGAGTGGATCGAGATCTCCGGTCGAGCCGATGCCAGCCTGTCACCAGCCGCCACGGCACGGCTCACGCAGTGGCAAGCAGCCGGGCAGGAGGCGCGCGGCACGGCAGTGAGTGGCCCCGCCTTCTGGCAGACGACCGAGATCAGTGAGTGTCCGGCGCTGCTCGAAGCCAGCCTGCGCGCCCTCTCCGAAGTGGGTCCGGCATGAACATCGTCGAACAAGCCCTGCTCTTCCCTTGTGCCGGCGAAGACCTGTCGGCGATCATTGCCTGGCCACAGGCTGTCCACTCCGCCAGCGCTCAGGCTGCTGGCAGCTGCGGCGTGCTGATCATCGTCGGCGGTCCTCAGTACCGGGTCGGAAGTCACCGCCAGTTCCTGCTCCTCTCCAGGCGTCTCGCCAGCGCCGGCTATCCGACGATGCGCTTCGACCACCGCGGCATGGGTGACGCCGGCGGCAGCATGCGTGACTTCGAAGACCTGTCGACGGACATCGCAGCGGCCATCGAAGTCTTCCAGCGCAACTGCCCAACAGTGCAGCGCATCGTTCTCTGGGGCCTTTGTGACGCCGCCTCGGCCGCCCTGCTCTACGTCGAAGCCAGCCATGACCCGCGGATAGCCGGCCTGACCTTGCTCAACCCCTGGGTACGCTCGGAAGTCAGCCTGGCGCAGACGCACATCAAGCATTACTACGGCCAGCGCCTGCTGCAAGGCGAGTTCTGGCGAAAACTGCTCAGCGGCCGAATGGAAGTCATGAAAGCGTTAGCTTCCCTGCTCGCTAGCGCGCGCCTGGCGCGGCGTTCGCGCGCACCCGGCGAGGCTTCGGAAAAGCGCGGCTTCCAGGATCGCATGGCGGCCGGCTGGCGGGCGTTTCCCGGCGAGCTGCTGCTGATCCTCAGCGGGCAGGACTATACCGCCAAGGAGTTTATCGAGTTTTCTGCCGCCGACCCGGCCTGGTCAGGCCTCGCTGACGGGGCCAAGGTACGCCGCGTCGATCTTGCCGATGCCGATCACACGTTCTCCTCGCGGGCGCAGCGCGCACTGGTCGAGGATGCGACGCTGGCCTGGCTTGACAAGCACCTGAAGGGCGTTGTTGAAGCTGGCCCGCAAACAGAAGGGGATTTTTTCGATGGGCACGCAAATGAGTAGCTCCTATGGCAGCCGACGCCACAGTCGTGGCAAAGCCCAAGCCGGGTCGGCACGCTGGTTCCGGCGCTATCGATGGCTGGTCATTGCCGGCTGGCTGGCCCTTCTTGCGGTCGTCGCCTGGACGCTTGTCATGCCCGCGGCGCCGCGACCAGTAGCGACTGGCGCGGCTGGCCAGGCAGCGGCAGCGGCTGCGGCAAGCGCGAACGCCAAGGCCGGCAAGCTGCTGCCGGTGAAGCTACCGGCCGACGACGCGGTGCACGACAAGCTGACTGAATGGTGGTACTACAGCGGCCACCTGCAGACCAACTCCGGCGAAAAGTATTCCTTTCATCTGGCCAGCTTCCTGCGCCGCGGAACGCTGACACATACCGTATTCCACGGCTCGCTGCTCGACCATCAGACCGAGAAGCGCTACACCGAACAGGCACGTACTGCGGGAAACCCTTCGGATGGGCGCCACGACGGCTTCAACTTCAGCTTCGGCAACTGGCAAATGCAAGGGAACAGCGAAAAACACCTGGCGAAAATGGCCGGCAAGGATTTTTCGCTCGATCTGCAATTCGTCGACAAGAACCAACCAGTTCTGCACCAGGCTCCGGGAACGCCTATCGCCGGCCTGCTCGACTTCGCAGCCGCCGGCAAAAGCTATTACACCTCGCGCCCACGCATGAGCGTACAAGGCACGCTGACCCTCGACGGCGAGCAGAAGGCAGTGCTCGGCGAAGTGTGGTTCGACCATCAATGGGGAGACTTCGAAGCAGCCAAGCTGCGCTGGAACTGGTTTGCACTGCAGTTGAGCGATGGCGCCGACATCATGATCTTCGAACTCTTCGATCGCCAGGGAAAACCGGTGCAGCGCATGGGAACCTACGCCAGGAACGGCAGGATCAGCGCGCTCGGCGATGGCGACATTGGGCTCAGCTCCAGCGGCAGCTGGAAGAGCCCTGCGTCGGGAGTGAGCTATCCGCTGGACTGGACTCTCTCGATTCCGTCGAAAGGCGTACAGCTACAGGTGGATCCGGTCATTCGAGCGAGCGAGTTTGATGCGCGCACGACGACGCTGAACGTCTACTGGGAAGGGGCCATCAAGCTGAGCGGCTCGCACAGCGGCGTCGGTTTCATGGAACTGAGCGGCTACGAGGCAGCAAAAGAGCGGCAGCAGGAACCGCCAGCCGCGAAGCGCAAGAAGTAAGGCGATCAACAAAACTGATCCGATCGTCAGCCTCAGGCCTTGCCTTCGAGTCGGCGCACCAGTTCAGTCTTGTTGTTGACCCCCAGCTTGCGAAAGCAATGGGCAATATGATTGCGTACCGTTGCTGGAGAAAGCGACAGGCTGCTGGCAATTCTCGAATAGGTCTCCCCCGCCGCATAGCGCGTGGCGACCTCACCTTCGCGCGGCGAAAGCTGCGTCAGCACACCATCCAGGCGCGGGCTGAGATAACGCAGGTGCCCGCAGGGTGTGACATCCAGACGCAACTCTGACGAGAGATAGGCCTGTCCCGCGCACACGGAAGTGAGCAGTGGCTCAGGCAAAGCACTCCCCCGCCAGCGCGGCCAAAGCGCTCTCATGAGGGCAATGAACGCCGGAGAAGCCTCGTGAAGGATGCCGCGCGCGTCAACCACGGCCCACTCCCGGTTGCTCACGTTGGGGATTTTCAGGAAGTGACGCAAACGTACGGCACGATGCATTTCCACCAGATGCGGCATCAGCAATTCCTTGATCTGCCGCTCGGACTCGGAAAAAGGGCGCTTGCGGTCGTGACGCCAGACCGTGAGGAATTCGGATAGCGACGAGGTAGGTTCCATCAGCAGGGTTCCCAACGACCACTCCACTTTGAAGCGCCGCCCCAATTGGCGATACAGCGCCGTACGCACATAGCGTGGGCGCGTCGTCAGGTCACTCAGGTTGACCGCGATACCGGGCGAAGCGACCAGGGCGGCACGAAAGAAATCCTGCTCCAGCCAGGCCGGGTATTCCTGCAGGAGGCTTTCATCGCAGTTATGCAGAAACACGTCGTGCAGCGCTGGCGGGTCCGCCGCGACGTTACCCCACCAGGCCGAATCGAAGGTCAGCAGGGACTGGAGCTGTTCCAGGGCCCAGGCCTGATAACTGCCCAGCGGCACTTCGCGACCCTCACGGTACAGGCGCAGGATCAAGCGGTTCAATGCGTAGGCGTCGACCATCAACATCCTGCGCATTCTGCACGAAAAGATCCGCGCCGCAACAACCGCTTCCGGCGATGGTGCAAGTGCATCATTGTTGCGCTTTACAGCCCCCGCTGCACAGCCGATGCAAACTGCCGCCAAATTCCCCACACTAGCGCATGGATTATCTATCAAGCCGTTGATCTAACAACAGCATTACTTGCGACGCAGGCAGAACTTGCTGTCTGGCATAAGACTTGCTTCTCGGAACATTATTAAATCGTTCTATTTTGTCGGCCGGCATCGCCCGCCGTCGGTGTCCCATCCGCGACCAGAGGAGAAACCCATGCCCGCCAAACACCCCAGCCTGACTCTCAAACCCGCCCTTCTAGCCATCCTGCTGGCGTTTCCCACGCAGCAGGCGCTGGCTGCCAACTGCACGTGGACCGTGGCCGACGGCAACTGGGCAACGTCGGCCGCCTGGCTGAGCTGCGCTGCGGGCAACGGCAATCCGGCGAGCACGCCCGGCGCTAGCGACACCGCCAATATCGGTGCCGGCATCGTCACGATCAACACCGGGCAGTCCATCCTGACGCTCAACAACGCCGGCCAAATCAACATCGACGACATCGGCCTCAACCTCGCGGGCGGTGGCGGCACCACCAACAGCGGCGTCATCAACGTCGGCGGTATCTCCACCGCAAATTTGGGAGTAGCCGCGGGCCACAACATCAACAACACCGGCGGTGTGATCAATGTCGCCGCCGGCAGCGTCATCAACCAGGTCGGCAGCACCATCACCGGCGGCACGATCAACACGACTGGCACGGGCGCGCTGGTTGCCTTCAGCAGCGCCGCCAACTACCTGAGCGGGGTCACGCTCAACGGCAACATGGACATGGCGACCAATGGCGCCAGCCGCCAGCGGGTAGTAAATGGCTTGACGCTGGGTGGTGCCACGGTCGACATCAACCGCAACGGCATCCTCAGCTTCGAGGCCACGAGTACCTTGGCGGGCACGGGCACGATTGTCTTTGGCGCCACCGGGCCTGGCAACCGCATGGCGCTCGATGGCACCGGCACCACCACCTTCGCCGCCGGCACCACGGTGCGGGGTGAGAACGGCTCCATCGGGCAAGCCATCAACATCGGTGGCACGCAGACGCTGGTGAACGACGGCACGATCAGCGCCGACGTGGCGGGCGGCACGATCACGATCAATTCGCATCCGGTCACCAACAACGGCACGCTGAGCGCACTCAACGGCGGCAAGCTGGTCCTGTCCAGCAACGTCACTGGCAACCCGGGTGGCCAGATCGTGGCCGGCGCTGGCAGCCAGGTGCTGCAAAACGGCGTCACCATTGGCGGCACCATCAACACCAGCGGCAGCGGTCTCTTCTCGGCCACCTCCAATGCCAACAACTACCTGAACGGCGCCACACTCAATGGCAACCTGGATATGGCCAGCATCGCCAGCAGCCGTGAGCGCGTCACGGCGGGTGGCCTAGTGCTCAACGGCACCGTCGACATCAACCAGAACGGCATCCTCAGCTTCGAAGGTGACGGCGGCCTCAGCGGCAACGGCAAGGTCATCTTCGGCAACACCGGGTCTGGCAACCGGATCGCGCTCGATGGCAACGGCACCACCACCTTGGCCACCGGGACCACGGTGCGTGGCCACAGCGGCACCATCGGGCAAGCCATCAACATCGGTGGCACGCAGACGCTGGTGAACGACGGCACGATCAGCGCCGACGCGGCCGGCGGCACGATCACGATCAATTCGCATCCGGTCACCAACAACGGCACGCTGAGCGCGCTCAACGGCGGCAAGCTGGTCCTGTCCAGCAACGTCACTGGCAACCCGGGTGGCCAGATCGTGGCCGGCGCTGGCAGCCAGGTGCTGCAAAACGGCGTCACCATTGGCGGCACCATCAACACCAGCGGCAGCGGTCTCTTCTCGGCCACCTCCAATGCCAACAACTACCTGAACGGCGCCACACTCAATGGCAACCTGGATATGGCCAGCATCGCCAGCAGCCGTGAGCGCGTCACGGCGGGTGGCCTGGTGCTCAACGGCACCGTCGACATCAACCAGAACGGCATCCTCAGCTTCGAAGGTGACGGCGGCCTCAGCGGCAACGGCAAGGTCATCTTCGGCAACACCGGGTCTGGCAACCGGATCGCGCTCGATGGCAACGGCACCACCACCTTGGCCACCGGGACCACGGTGCGTGGCCACAGCGGCACCATCGGGCAAGCCATCAACATCGGTGGCACGCAGACGCTGGTGAACGACGGCACGATCAGCGCCGACGCGGCCGGCGGCACGATCACGATCAATTCGCATCCGGTCACCAACAACGGCACGCTGAGCGCGCTCAACGGCGGCAAGCTGGTCCTGTCCAGCAACGTCACTGGCAACCCGGGTGGCCAGATCGTGGCCGGCGCTGGCAGCCAGGTGCTGCAAAACGGCGTCACCATTGGCGGCACCATCAACACCAGTGGCAGCGGTTTGTTCTCGGCCACCTCCAATGCCAGCAACTACCTGGACGGCGCCACGCTCAATGGCAACCTGGATATGGCCAGCATCGCCAGCAGCCGTGAGCGCGTCACGGCGGATGGGCTGGTGCTCAACGGCACCGTCGACATCAACCAGAACGGCATCCTCAGCTTCGAAGGCAACGGCGGCCTCAGCGGCAACGGCACGGTGGTCTTCGGCGCCACCGGTCCGGGCAACCGCATTGCGCTGGATGGCACCGGCACCACGACCTTCGCTGCCGGCACCACGGTGCGCGGCCAGAACGGCGCCATTGGCGCTGCCCTCAACATCGGCGGCACGCAGACGCTGGTCAACAACGGCCTCATCAGCGCCGATGTCGCCACAGGCACGATCACCATCAGCGACTCCGTGGTCACCAACAACAGCGTCCTGGAAGCGCGCAACGGCGGCACGCTGGTGCTGGCCAGCAACGTCAGCCAGGGCGCCAGTGGGCAGATCCAGGCCGACGGCGGCGTCGTGCGCCAATCGGGCATGCGCATCACGGGCGGCACCATCGCCAGTGCCAACGGCGGCGTCCTGCAGGTGATCAGCAGTGCCAGCAACTATGCCGACAACACGACCGTCAATGGCGTGATGGACATGGCGACCGTCGACAACAGCCGTCAGCGCGTGGTCAACGGCATGACGCTCAACGGTACCGTGAACATCAACAAAAACGGCATCCTCAGTTTCGAGGGCACGCAAACCCTCGGCGGCAGCGGCAGTGTCGTTCTCGGCAGCACCGGCGCGGGCAACCGCATCGCGCTGGACGGCACCGGCACCACCACCATCGCCTCCGGCGTCACGGTGCGCGGCCACAGCGGCAGCATCGGCGCGGCGCTAAATATCGGCGGCACCCAGACCCTGGTGAACAACGGCACGATCAATGCCGAACTGGCGGGTGGCACCATCGGCTTCAACACCTCGGCGCTGGTCAACGACGGCTTGGCGCGCGCGCAGGCCGGCACGATGAACATCGGCGTACCGCTGTCAGGCACCGGCACCTTGCAGGTCGACAGCACCGGCACCATGAACCTGGCCAACGGCGCCAAGACCCAGGGCCAGCTGGCGATGGGCGCTGCAGGCGCGGCGCTCAACCTGGGCACTGGCAACCTCACGATCACCGGCGACTACACCAACGCCGGCGCCGGCTCCGGCAACAGCTTTAACCGCCGTGCCGGCGTTACCGGCACCGGCCTGATCGTTGCGGGAAGCAACGCCGCACAGGCGATCACCGGTGCGGGTGTGACCGACGGCACCTCCGCCAACGCCACGCTGACCATCAACAACGTGCGTGTCGGTGACACCACCTTCAACTACCAGATCGCGAACACCGGCACCACCGGCCCGGCATTGAGCGGTGCCGTCCAGACCAGCGTCAACGGCGCCAATCTGAGCGACGCACGTCTCAGTGGCGCCGGCGTCACGGCCGGCAACTACAACACCGGTGCCCCGGGCAGCAGCACCGCCGACCTCGGCGTGACCTTCAGCGCAGCCAGCGCCGGTGCGCTCGCGCCGCTCAGCGGCCAGGTCCTCAACCTGCGCAGCAATTTCGAGAACATCGCCGACCAGAAGCTGAACATCGTGCTCGCCAGCAGTGCTGCGGCTTACAACGCCGCCATCGGCAGCGCCGGCTCACCGGTGCTGGTGGCCAACCAGCGCGTGGGGGGCAGCAACACGGCCACGGTGACGGTCAGCAACACCGCGGCGGCGGGTTCCTTCAGCGAAGACCTCAACGTCAGCATCGGCGGCGCGAGCGGCGCTGCCAGTGGTAGCGGCAGCATCGCCGGGCGTCTGGCGGCAACCAGCAACACCGGTACGGGCGCGATCACCGCCCGCGTCGACACCACCAGCGCTGGCGCCAAGACCGGCAACCTCACGCTCGACTACCAGACCGCAGGCGCTGTAGCCGGCGTCAGCAACGGCCTGGGCACCGCCAGCGTCGGCAATCAGGTGGTGACCGTCTCCGGCGATGTCTATCGCCTGGCTCAGGGCGCGGCCACCCCGACCCCGATCGCCTTCGCCAACCGCCACGTCGACGATTCTGCGATTCAACTGCTGACCGTTCAGAACACCGCCGCCGCCGATGGCTTCTCCGAAAAGCTCAACGCCGGCATCAGCTCCAACGGCGCTCCGGTCACCGCCAGCGGCAGCGTCAACCTGCTTGCGGCACAGGCGACCAACAGCAGCAGTCTTCAGGTCGGCATCGACACCAGCAGCGCCGGCGCCAAAAGCGGCAGCGCGACCATAAGCTACGTCTCCGACGGCTCCGGCAGCAGCGGCCTGGTGGCAATTGCCGCCGGCAGCCAGACGATCAACGTCAGCGGCGACGTCTACCGCCTGGCGTCGGCCAACAACCTCGGCGCCGTTGCCTTCGGCAACGTCCACGTCGGCGACTTCGTCCAGCAAGCGCTGAGCATCAGCAATACGGCACTCGCCGACGGCTTTTCGGAAAAGCTCAACGCCAGCTTCGGCGCCAGTTCGGACGCACTCATCACGACCAGCGGCAGCATCAGCCAACTGGCGGCACAATCGACCAACAGCAGCAGCATGCTCATTGGCCTGAACACCGCCGCCGCGGGCAACGTCAACGGCACGCAGGTGATCAACTTTGCTTCCGACGGCACCGGCACCAGCGGTCTCGGCATCACCGCGCTGGCCTCGCAGACGATCGGCGTCAGCGGCGACATCACCACCAGCGGCAGCGTCTTCCGTCTGGCCAGTGCCAGCCCGGCGACTCCCAACCCGGTCAACTTCGGTGCGCTGCGCATCGACAGCACGGCCGAGAAAACCTTGAGCATCACCAACACGGCGACCGACGACGGCTTCTCCGAAAAGCTCAACGCCAGCATCAGCTCCAACGCTGCGCCAGTCACCGCCAGTGGCGCCTTCAATCTGCTCGCCGCCCAGGCGACCAACGGCAGCGCCCTGCGAGTCGGCATCGACACCAGCAGCGCCGGCGCCAAGAGCGGCAGCGCAACGATCGCTCTGGTCTCGGACGGTGACGGCACCAGCGGTCTGGGAACGACGAATCTCGCGCCGCAGACGGTCAACGTCAGCGGTGACGTCTATCGCCTGGCCAACCCGACCCTGAATACGGCCGCCGTCACTCTCGTGGCACGCCGCGGCGACGCGGCTCCGAGCGCAGCGATCAGCGTCACCAACAGCAGCCCGGACAGCTTCACCGAGGGGCTCAAGGCCGGTTTCGCCAGCGCCACGCCAGCTACCGGCTTTGGCGCCAGCGGCAGCATCGCCAACCTGGCGGCGCAAGGCACCGACGCCAGCAGCCTGCAGATCGCGTTGAACACCAGCTCGGCCGGCAGCGTCGCTGGCAGTGCGCAAGTGAACTTCGCATCGACCGGGGCCGGCACCACTGGTGCGGCGGACATTTCGGTCGGCAGCCAAGTGGTCAGCCTGGCCGGCAAGGTGTACGAGAAGGCCGTCGCGCAGGTGAATACGGCGCTGGTCAACTTCGGGATCGTCCACAAAGGCGACGTGGTCACGGCGAAGAACATCTCGGTGACCAACAGCGCCCCGGTCGCGGCCCTCAACGATACGCTGCAGGGCAGCTTCATCAACATGCCTGTCGGTCCATTCGGCGGCAGCGGCAGCGTCAGCGGCCTGGCCGCCGGACAGACCGACGCCAGCAGCCTGCTGGTGAGCCTCGACACGACCAGTGCCGGGGTGTTCACCCAGGGCGGTGACAGGCTGCAGTTTGCCAGCCACAACGAGGACATGGCCGACCTTGGCCTCGGCAATAGCGCGCTCACCCTGCAGGCGCAGGTCAACAACTACGCCGACCCGAACTTCTCGAAGACCTCGGGGACAGGCTCGCTGAGCGGTGGCGGCTTTGACTTCCTGCTCGACTTCGGCACGCTCACCGAGGGCAGCGGCATGGTCAGCGCCCTGCTGCAACTGGCCAACGATGTCAGCGGTCCGGCCGACCTGCTTGATGGCGCCTACAGCTTCGCCCTCAACGAGTTCCTGAAGACCGGCTTCGATGCCTTCAGCGGTCTGGGAGCCGGTGACTCACAAAGCGGGCTGCGGATTTCGCTCGATACCCGGAGCATCGGCAACTTCAGCGACACCATCGTGCTCGCCGCCGTCGGTCACAACGGCAGCGGTTACAGCGCCGACTTCAAGGACATCCGGCTCACCGTTCAGGCTCGGGTCGAGGCGGGCGGCAGCGAGGTTCCAGAGCCGGGTACGCTATTGCTGCTGACCATCGCCATGGCCATCATCGTTCTCCAGCGTCGCCGGGGAATGCTAGACTAGAGGGCGCAAGCGGGTTCCTCGAAAAAGGAACCCGCCTCGTCTTTGGCTGACTCTTCCGCCACAAGGCGCGATGCTTGAATTTCTCGGGAGTCCTCGATTGACCACTCTGCAATATCGTGCCC